>JAIEPK010000336.1 GCA_019749875.1 Candidatus Binatia bacterium
GCCGGGGCCGAGGCTCGAGGCGCCTCTGGTCGCGTCCGCCGGCACACCGGAGGCGTGCTCGACCGGCGCGACGAAGCGGTAGCCGCGCCGATGCGCCGTGGCGATGAAGCGCGGCTCCCGCGGATCGTCGCCGAGCACGCGACGAATCTCCCGCACGCAGACCTTCAGCACGGCCTCGCCCACGACCGTGTCCGGCCAGACCCGCGCCAGGATCTCTTCCTTCGGCACCAGGTCGCCGCGTCGCTCGGCCAGACAGTGCAGGACCCCGAATGCCTTCCGCGTCAACGCGACCAGCTCGCCATCGCGCCAGAGGCTCTGCGAGAGCGGGTCGAGTCGGAACGGTCCGAAGGCGAGCTGCACGGTGGAGGAGGCCTCGTCGGCGCGAAGTTTTACCGCAAGATTACCGTTTCCTCATGACCCGACGGGCGAGCTCGCGCTAGCGATCGAGCATGTCGACGCAGCGCGCGTTCGTGATCCAATTCCTGCCCCGCGAAGGGACGGCGGACGACTTCACCGGTCGGGTCGAGCACGTCGGCTCCGGCGAGGTCACCCACTTCACCACCTCGGAGGAGCTGATCCGCTTCCTCGACCGCCGCAACGGGCGGATCCCGCAGGCGCCGGAGCGAGCGCGCGTAGCCGGCGCCGCGGCCGGCGCTGCGCCGCCGTGTCGCCCGCAGCGCGAACGATCTTGACGGTCACGAGGTGGGCAGCGGCGCGAACACCAGCACGGTCTGGTTCGGATTGCGGGTCGCGATCAGCAGGGCGTTCGCGTTGTCGTCGAAGCCCGCGATCTCGAAGTCGGACAGCGTGCCGAGATCCTGGGGATTCGCGCTCGACACCGACGTCACGTAGCGACCGTCGGCGAGGCGCACCACCAGGCGCACCTCCTCGATGATGGTCGTCAGCCCGTCGATCCGACCGAGCTCGGCGATGAACGCGACGTCGCCGCGACGGTTCAAGCGCTGCGACTGGATCGAGAGCAGCGTCTTGTCGCTGCCCGGCAGCGTGCTCTTCTCGGTCGCGACGTCGACCGAGGTGTGCGCGTCCTTCAGGCGCAACGTGCGTGGTGCGTCGGTCGCGCCCTCCGCACCGATGCGCACGATGTAGAGCGCTCGCCCCTGCTCGTCGAGGCCGACCGCGCGCAGGTCGGTGATCACCTGGTCGCCGACCGCGGTTCCCTCCGTATCGAGGGTCGTGAAGGTCTTGCCCTCGAGGATGCCGAGTACGGTGGGACGTGGCGTCGCGTCCTTGGCGAAGGTCGTGGTCAGCAGCAGCTGCTCGTCCGCGTTCGCGGCCGCGACCTGCGGGCTCACCAGTCGGCCGACGCCCTCCAGCTCGGCATTGCGCGCCAGGACCGTGCTCACCTTGCCGTCGTCCCAGCGCAGGATCACCGGGCCTTCGCCACTCGCAGGCGCGGAGAAGAAAGCGACGCCGGTGTCCGCCACCGCGACCTGCGGTCGCGTCGGGCTGATCTTCGCGAGCTCCAGACCCTCCGCCTCCACCTCACTGACCGATCCGTCCTGCGCGACGAACAGGTGGCCGGCGCACTCGAGGCGCGGGTTCTCGTCGGTCGTGTCGGTCTTGCACTCGTCGCCGCCGCCGACGAATCCGACCAGGCCATTGCCGCCGATGACGACGTCACCGAGGATCCGGAACGTCGGCGACGTCACGCCGGGCGCCGCCCCGGCGAGCGCCTGGACGACGCCATCGCTCGCGAAGTACAGACGATCGCTGTCGAGACCGTCGCCGGCCTCGAAGATGGCCGCACCGGTCTCCGCGAGGCGAACGCGCGAGAGGGTCTTGGTGTCGCCGCCGGGGAGCCCGTCGGGCGTGACCAACGCGCTGAAGCCGCCGTCGTTGCCCCCGAGCAGCAGCGCGCGCCCACCGCTCGCGCCGCGCGCGGTGACGATCGCCGCGACGGCGCCGGCATCGTTGAGCGACGCGTCCTCGACGTCCACCACCTCCACGTCGCCGATGGTGTCGTTCTCGGCGAGGATGATGCGCGCGCGCGCGTTGCCGTCCGGGCTCGGACTCGGGCTCGGCGTCGGAGCAGCGGTCGTGGTCGGTCGCGGCGTGGCGGTCGAGCCAGGGGCCGGCGTCGGGGTCGGGCTCGTGCCTCCCCCTCCTCCGCCACCTCCACCACCGCCGCAGGCCGCCGCCAGCAACAGCGTCGCGAGCAGCGACCATCCCACCGCATGCGCGCGGCTCACCGTCGAAAGCCTCGTTCCGTGGCTCGTCAAGACCATACTCCTTGGGCAGCGTTGCGGGCGGGCGGGTCGAGGCGGGAGGTGACCGCCGAACTGCATAGCCTTCCGGGCAGGCGCAGGGAAAGCACAAATCCTGTGGTCGCGCCGCCGCGCCGCGCGCTCAGCGTCACGGCAGCCCGGCCGCGACCTCGCCGACCGTCCGCACGCTCACCCGCGGATCGGCGACCGCGCGCGCCAGCAGCCGGTCCAGGACCGCGACCCGCTCCGCAACGAGACCCGTGACGTGCGCGTGGCAGACCAGCACGAAGAGCCCACCCCGCGCCGCGACGTCGTCGAGCTTCGCCAGCCAGCGCTGCGCGACCTGCTCGGGAGGCACCGGCTCCTCGCGCAGCCAGAAGAACCCGTCGACACCCGCCCAGACGAACGGCACCTGTGGCAGCCCACGCGAAAGCCGCCCGGGGCGCATGCCGTCGGAGAGGCTCGCGTCGTACGCGTAGCCCAGCTCGAGGAGGATCGCCTCGGTGTGCGCCGTGCGGCCGCCGCCGGGGGCGCGAAAGCCGGTCGGCCGGACACCCGCCGCGTCTGCGAGGGCCGCCGTGGCGCGCTCGGCCAGCAAGCGCTCCGTCGCCGGATCGAGCTCGCTCCAGCGCTCGTGCAGCCAGCCGTGCATGCCGAGCTCGTGGCCGCGTCGGACGACCTCCCGCACCGCCTCCGGGTGGTGCACGCCGTTCCAGCCTTCCAGGAAGAAGGTCGCCTCGACGCCGTGCGCGTCGAGCAGGTCGAGCAGGCGCGGCTGCCCCTCGGCGAGGGCACGGTCGCTGCCGGGAGCGCGCGGCGCCGCGAGCATACCGGCGCCGATCTCGGACGCCTCGGCCATGTTGTCGAAGGTGAAGCAGGCGATCGCGCCGGCCGGCATCTAGTGTCTCGCGAAGGATACCGGGCGGCGGCCGGGGTCGGCGAGCATCCGCTCCTTGGAGTCCCGCGATCGGAACGGCGCGAGCAGCTGCAGCACCACCCGGTCGAGTTTGCCGTACCCGCCGTGGCCGTCTTCTCGAGCAGCAAATTCATCTCTCGCGCTTCCCGGTCGCGCGCACGTCGCGAGCATCGATCCTCCGTGGCGGTCCACGAGTCGCTTCCATGGTCGGGTGCCCACGTCCGCGCGGCGGAACGATGGCGACATCCGGAGAGCGGAAGCGGACGCGGGGGACCTCGGGCACCAGGCGTTGTCGTCGCTGCGCAACGTGAGCATGCCAGCGCCCTGTCGTGGGAGTCCAGAGCTCTCGCATGCCCCCGCGATGTCTGCGTGACCGGATACTGCGCGGTGCGCGGTCTCCCTGACCGGACGCGCGGAAGCGACGCGTCCGTAACCTTTCCCTGACGGCAGGTGGGCCGAATGGCTCGCAATCGTGGTTCGATCATTGCTCGCGGCATCCCGCCGCATCTGCCGAAAGCGATGGAGCGCGTGCCTCGGACGGCAGACCGACGCCGGTCAACGAGGAGACGACCGCGATCGCACGCGAATTTGAATGGGCGAGCACACGTGCAGCAAGCAGCCACATCGGCCGGGGCGCCCCGTGCGCAGGTTGCCACGTCCGACAGCGCTGCTGCTGGCCACCGTGCCGTTACTCGGGGCATGCACGTCGGTGCAGTGGATGGACGGCCGGGGCGAGGTCCACGTCCTCGGCCTGGCCAGCGCCACCGTTCAGCCGGACTCCGGTGGGGTGACGCGCATCGTCGCGCCGGGTGCGTCCCTGCGCCTCATTCCCGGTCTCGAGGGCTACGCGATCGGCTGGCGCGAGGCCCTGATCTTTCCGGCGCAGCAGCCCGACGGGACGAGACGACCTGCGGCGTTCGCCGATCTGGTCTACGGCCTGCGCCTCGATCCATCGGTCATCGTCATCGGTACCGACCGTCGCTTCGGTGTCTTCGCGCCGCCGGAGGGAGGCTCGGTCAGGCAGGACATCCAGTACCACGGCTCCGGCGGCCCGCTGCGCGGCCGGATTGAGACGAAGGAGACACAATGAACCGATCGGCAGCCGCCTTCATCGCGGCGCTGTGTCTGACCGGCGGGTGTTCCAGCCACCTGGTCTTCCTGGAGAGCTCCCATCTGGGGCTCAAGGCCAGCTTCGAGCCCAACAACCCCACCCCCGCCGAGGTCGACCTCGGCTACCGGCGCGGCATGTTCGCCATGATCCCGCAGAAGTCCGAGGAGAGCGGCCACGGACAGCCCGGCTCGGTGCGGGTCGAGCAGTCGGGTGAAGGAACGAACAAGACCACGACGATCACGGTGACGCCCGACCCCGACGAGTTGATGAGCATGTACTCGACCTTCTGCGGCAACGTCGGGTTCGCGGACCCGGTCGAGGTCCATCACTTCCTCGCCACCGGCGTCGCCGCCTCGAACCTGCTCGCCAATCAAGCTGCCCTGCGCGACCTCACCGGAAGCGTTCGTGAGAACGGTGGCGCCTGCGCTCGCGGCACGCGCCCGGCCGCCGCGCCCGCAGCGTCGCCCAAGCCGGTTCCATAGGAGACTCCGATGTCGATCGCTCGACTCCTGATCCGTTTCACGCTCGCGGCACTCGTTGCTGGCAGCGGCTGCGCCTACCGCGGCGCGATCTACTCCAGCTACCAGGAAGCCGGACTCGGCGTCCGTACGGCCGCGGAAGGCGATGCGCCGGTGAAGGTGCACGTCGGCTACAACCGCAGCGTCGGGGCCTTCGTACCGCGCCGGGGCGGCGATCCGCAGACCGAAGAGGCGACGGCCATGATCGCCAAGGACGAGGTGCGCATCGCCGCGAATCCGACCACCACGGGAACGGCGAACCTGCTGGCCGTGGACAGCGCCTTCATCACCGGCACCGCGGCCATCGTCGCCAGCGCGCCGTCCGGCGCGACCGTCAAGGTAGAAGATCCGCGAGCCCCGCAATCCTTCACGGCCAGCGGAAATGCCGGTGCGCGCATCGCCACGGCGCTGACCGGCTTCGAGATTCCGTACAGCGCGGACAACCGAGCGGCGCGCGACCGCATCGTCGCCTGGCTGGACGACGACCGACATACCCGGGCGATGATCGCCTGGCTCCCGGCGAACGCACCGACCCCGGCTCTCTGGGTCGAGCAGGCGACTGCCGAGGAGCTCAACCTCGCGATCGAACGTTTCGGCATTCCGGCGTTGCCCGCACCGCCGGCTCGTTGAGGAGGTAGCAGATGCCCACACGCGTCGACGTGCTGCGTCGTGTCCCCAATGAAGAGGTGGACGAGCGAGTCAGGATCATCGGGCGGGATCCCCGCGTGGTCGAGGTCCGGGTCGAACCGGACGACGTCCCTGGAACGTCTCGGATCACGGTGACGATGGAGCTCGGAGAAGCGGTTGCCGTCGCTGGGGCGCGGCGCACCGCGGCAAGGTCCAACGCGGCCGCCACGAAGAAGACGGCGGCGAAGAAGCGCCCGGCGCGCACCCCTTCCCGAACGGATGCCAAGGCCAAGAAGACCCCGACAGCCAAAAAGACACCGGCCGGCAAACCCGCTCGACCGAAGCGAAAGGCGCGACCGCGCTGAGCACTCGGCCGAGAACGCCGCCGTCGATCCGTCAAGCAGCGAACTGCCAGCGCATCATCGTCCACACGTCGCGCAGGTTGCCGCCCATCTTGCGCACCACCGACGGCTCGAAGCCCGAGTGCATCGCGCAGTCGCGGCAGCGCGGGTCCTGCCGCGACTCCCAGTACGCCCAGTCGTTGCCCTTCATGAAGGCGTCGAACGACTCGTGGTACTGGTCCTCGATCACGTAGCAGGGCCCCTTCCAGCCCTTCGGCGTGTAGTTCGGCGTGCCCCACGGCGTGCAGGGGTAGTCGCGGCGGCCGGCGGCGAACTCGAGGAACAGCGGCGTCGAGTTGATCTTGTACTTCTTCGCGAGCTCGATCACGCGCTCGAACTTGCGATGCGTCTCCTGCTGCACGAGGAAGTGCTCGTCCTCGAGCTTCGCGTAGTGGTAGCCCGGCGACAGCAGCATGCCGTCGATCCCGACGCCGTCGAGGAACGCGCACATCTCCTCGAGCTCCTCGAGCGAGGTCTCGCGGTAGACGGTCGTGTTGGTGCACACGAAGTAGCCGAGGCGCTTGCCCTCCTTGATCATCTCGATCGCCTTGTCGAACACGCCCGCGCGATCGGTGACGAAGTCGTGCGTCGTCTTCATGCCGTCGAGGTGGACGTTGATCGCGAGGCGCTTGTGCGGCTTGCCCTTCTTGTAGAAGCGGTCGAGCAGCAGACCGTTCGTGCACAGGTAGATGTGACGCTTGCGCGCGATGATGCCGTCGATGAGCTCGACCAGCTCGGGGTAGATCGTCGGCTCGCCGCCGCAGATCGAAACGACAGGCGCGCCGCAGTCGTCGACGGCCTTCAAGCACTGCTCGACGCTCATGCGGTCCTTCAGGTCGCCCGAGTAGCGCTCCGGCGAGCAGCCGATGCAGGCCAGATTGCAGGTGTGCAGCGGCTCGAGCATCAGCACGTACGGGTAGCGGTCGTTGCCGCGCACCCAGTTCTTGGCCTGCCACTTCACCATGTCGGTCGCGATGTGGATCGGAAAACGCATCACCTGCCTCCAACGCTCGCCAGAGCTGCGCTCTGCAACGTCTCGTCCGCCGCCTCTGTCATCGACGCCATGCCTTCGACGCGCGCGGATGCGAGCGCCGCGGCGCGATCGCCGCTCAGCACCGCCCCCTCGATCGTCGGCGGCAGCCCGGTCGCCGTCCAGTCGCCGGCGAGGAACAGATTGTCGAGCGGCGTCTCGGCACCCGGCCGCAGCCGCTCGGCCTCCGGCGTGCACGAGATCGTCGCGTGCTTTTCCTTGACGACCACCGCGCGCAGCACGCGCGCGGTGCGCGCGGCGGGGAACACCGCGCGCAGGTCGGACTCGACGACGGACGCGACGCGCTCGACGTCCCAGCGTTCTTCCTCGTGCGCCGCGCTGAGGACGGCGCTCACCTGGCTGCCGCCGCCCTCGACCGGCGTCCCACACATGCGGGTGCGATCGAACGCGAACTGCGTGGTCGTGCCGATCAGGCCGGCGAAGTCCGTTCCGAGTACAGGCCGGTCGTACCAGAGGTGCACCGACACGATCGGCGATGCACCGAGTGCCGTCAGGTGGCACCACGGTGCGCGCTCGGCGATCGCACGCGGCAGCAGCGCGCGCGTCGCCTCGGGCGGTGACGTGACGATGCAGGCGTCGACCGCGACGCGGCGGCCGTCGCGCAGGCGCACCGCCGACACGCGGCCATCGTCGATCTCCAGCACGCTCGCCTGTGCGCCGATCTCGACGCGTCCGCCGCGCAGCGCGATGTGCTCCTGGGCGAGGCCGGTGTAGAGCTCGCTGAGCCCGACGCGCGGGAAGACGAACTGCGCGTCGGCGCGCGTGCCGAAGAAGGCTCGCGCGAGGACCTCGACGAACGGGCCCGCCGCTGCGCGCTGCGGCGTCTCGTTGCACGTCGACACCGCGACCGGGTTCCAGAAGACCCGGCACGCGTTCGGCGACTGGCCGAGCTTCGCCAGCAGCTCGGCGACGGTCGCGCGGGCGAGAAAGGGATCGCGACGGCGACGCATCGCGAGCACGCGCAACCCCGCCGCCAGCGCCGACGCACGCTCGAGCCCCGTCAAGTGCCGATAGTGCAGCAACGCTCCCGCGACGTGCAGCGGCGCGGGTGCCGGCACCGCCGCGACGGACGCCGCCCCACGATACGCACCATGCATCTCGACCCGCAGGTCGCGCTGCCGGACGACGCGATCCGCCGCCCCGATACGGTCGAGGAACGCGAGCGCGTGCGTGTAGCAGCCCATCATGGCGTGCTGGCCGTTGTCCACGACGACGCCCGTCGCGGCGTCGCGGAACGAGTAGGCGCGTCCGCCGAGACGCCGCTTCGCCTCGAGCACGACGACCTCGTGCCCGCGGTCGGCGAGCGCGACGCCTGCCGCGAGGCCCGCGAAGCCGCCACCGACGACGGCGACGCGCCGGCGTGGTCGATCACCGCTGCGCATCACAGCACGAGGCTCGCGAGGCGCGCGCGCGCCCAGCCGAAGGCAGCGAGGCTGACCTTCTCGTACGCCGGCAACGCCACGCGGCGTCCGAAGACGTCGAAGCGGCGCGCCTCGATGCGGTGCAGGAGACGCTCGTAGATCGCGCACATGGCCTCGGCGACCGCCAGCGAGCGTCGGTCCTCGGGCGGCAGCGTGCCGTGTGCGCGCAGGTAGAACGCGCGCGCGCGGCCGCACTCGAAGGCGAGCAGCGCCGCGATCTTCGGCGAGTAGCGACCTGCGAGCAGCTCCTCCTCCTCGACGCCGAACTGCCGCAGGTCCTCGAGCGGCAGGTAGATGCGTCCGCGCTGCGCGTCCTCCTCGACGTCGCGCAGGATGTTGGTGAGCTGGAACGCGAGCCCGAGGTCGACCGCGTAGCCGCGCGCCGCCGGGTCCGAGTAGCCGAAGATCTCGATGCACAGGAGACCGACCGCGGACGCGACCAGGTAGCAGTACTCCTCGAGCTGCTCGAAGGTCGGATAGCGGCGCGGCGTCAAGTCCATCTCGACGCCACGAAGGATGTCGTCGAAGTGCCGGCGCTCGAGGCCGAAGCGCGCCACCGCGTCCACCAGCGCGACGCCGACCTTGCGCGTCGGCGTGCCTGCGTAGACGTTCGCCAGCTCGCCGCGCCACAGGTCGAGCAGCGCCTGCGGGTCGCGCGAGCGCGCGTCGTCCGCGACGTCGTCCACGAAGCGGCAGAACGCGTACACCGCGAACAGCGCGTCGCGCTGCACGGGACCGAGCAGCTTGAAGGCGCTGAAGAAGTTGCTCGAGCTCTTCTGCGTCACGTCGCGGCAGAAGTCGTACGCCTGCTGGAGCCGCGGCCCGTCCAGATGGTGCAGTGCGCTCGCCGGCTGCTGCGCGCGCGCCGCGTGCGCGCGGCGTGCGCGCTCTCCC
>JAIEPK010000480.1 GCA_019749875.1 Candidatus Binatia bacterium
GCCGCGCAACTTCCCGGCGGCGGCGCGCGAGGTCTTCGACGTGACCGGTGCCGGCGACACGGTGCTCGCGATCGCGGCGCTGGCGCTCGCGAGCGGCGGCACGCTGGAAGAGGCCGCGTGGCTCGCCAACGTCGGGGCCGGGATCGTGGTCGGCAAGGTCGGTACGGCGACGCTGCGCACCGACGAGCTGGGCGAGGCGGTGCGCGAGGCGATCGCCGACGCGCGCGAGGGAAGGGGACGCTCGTGAACAGCATGACGGGGTTCGGCACGGCGGCGATCGCCGTGCCGGGTGGGCGGCTGGTCGCCGAGGTGCGCAGCGTCAATGCACGCTTCCTCGAGCTGCGCATCAACCTGCCGCGCGAGCACCAGGCGGCGGAGTCCGAGCTGCGCGAGCTCCTGCAGAAGAGCCTCGAGCGCGGGCGCGTGGACGTCGTGGTGCGCCGCGAGGGCGCGACGCGGATCAGCGTGCACGTGGAGCCCGATCTCGAGCTCGCGCGCGCGACCGTCGCCGCGTGGAAGCGCATCCAGAAGGAGCTCAAGCTGCCCGGCGAGGTCGATCTGGCGCTGCTGCGCGCGAGCGGCGGCGACCTGCTGCGCTCGGTGCAGGGCCAGCCGGACGTCGAGAAGGAGCTGCCGCTTCTTCGCCGGGTGGTCGCGCAGGCGGTCGCGGCGCACGCGAAGGATCGCCAGCGCGAGGGCGCGAACCTCGCGAAGGACATGAAGGAGCGCTGGAAGAGCCTGGTGGCGCTGCACAAGACCTTCGTCCGTCTGGCGCACGAGATGACGCCGATGCTGACCGAGCGTCTGACCGCGCGCGTGACGGCGCTGATCGGCGATCAGGGCGGCGTCGACGAGGGGCGCGTCCTGCAGGAGGTCGCGCTCGCGGTCGAGCGCAGCGCGATCAACGAGGAGCTGGCGCGCCTCGGCAGCCACCTCGATGCGCTCGCCGGCCTGCTCAAGGACAAGGCGGCGATCGGCAAGCGCCTCGAGTTCCTGATCCAGGAGCTGGTGCGCGAGGTGAACACGATCGGCTCCAAGGCCAACCACCTGCCGATGACGCAGGCGGTGCTGGCCGCGAAGAGCGAGATCGAGAAGCTGCGCGAGCAGACCGCCAACGTCGAATGAGCGTCGCGCCCGAGCACACGGCCGCGCGTCGTCGCGGCATCTTGTTCGTCGTGTCGGCACCGTCCGGCGCCGGCAAGACGACGCTGGTGAAGGCGGCCCTCGATGCGGACCCCGAGCTGTCGCTGTCCGTGTCGTGCACCACGCGCCCCCCGCGCGCGGGCGAGCAGGACGGCTGCGACTACTTCTTCGTCGATCCGGCAGCGTTCGCGCGCCGCCGCGACGCCGGCGACTTCGTCGAGTGGGCGCAGGTGTTCGAGCATTTCTACGCGACGCCGCGCGGCCCGCTCGACGCGGCGATCGCCGCCGGACACGACGTGCTGCTCGACGTCGACATCCAGGGAGCGCGCGCGATCACCAAGACGTACCCGGCCGACGCGGTGGGCATCTTCGTCGTACCGCCGTCGTTCGCGGTGCTCGAGCAGCGCCTGCGGGCGCGCGGAACCGACAGCGATGCGCAGATCAAGCGCCGGCTCGACCGCGTGCGCGAAGAGATCGCCGCCGGGCGCGACACCAACGTGTACGACTACCTGATCGTCAACGAGGACCGCGCGCGCGCCGCGCGCGACCTGATGGCGGTGATTGCCGCCGAGCGCTGCCGGATCGGCCGCCGCGCCTCGGTTCATCTCGATTAGCCGGATCCGGACGGCGAACCGGGATGGACGCGCCCGTCTACCGATGTCGCCAGACCTTGACGGCTGAAGCGAGGAGAATCGCCGAGAGCAGCGGCAGCAGGAGACCGTGCGGTACGACACCGAGGAGCCGGCCGCCGACGAAGGCGCCGGCGATCGAACCGGCGGCCATGGTGACAACGAAGCGAAGGTTTCTCCCGAGAACCGAGAAGCTCCGATCCCGGCTGTAACGTGTGAAGCCGACGAACACCGTCGGGAGGCTGACGGCGAGCGACAGACTGCCCGCCAGCTTGATGTCGGCGCCGAACAGGAGAACGAGCGTCGGGATCAGCAGCTCGCCGCCGGCGACGCCGAGGATCGAGGCGACGACACCGATCACGAGGCCGGCCCCGATCCCCGTGATGACCTGCGCCGGACCAGTGAGAAGCGGCTGGGCTTGCTCATCTGCACCGTGGCCGAGCAGCAGCACCAGAGAGATGCCGACGAGCAGCACCGCGATGACGCGGTAGAGGCTGCTCGACTTCAGGCGCGTCGCGTAGCCGGCTCCGAACCACGCCCCGAAGAGGCTTCCCGCGAGCAGGTTCGCGACGATGCTCCAGTGAGAGACGAGAACGTCAAAGGGCACGGATCGCGCACGAAAGGGCAGCGCCGTTGCCACGACGACGAGGCTCATCGCCTTGTTCAGGATCACGGCCTCGAGCGCGTGGAACCGGAATGGCCCGATGAGAAGGGGGAGACGGAACTCCGCTCCGCCGAGGCCGATGAGCCCGCCGAGCGTTCCGATGATCGCCCCGCCGCCGAACGCGGCCAGTCCAGCAGAGGTCGGTGCCGCAGGAACCACATCGGCACCTGTCGTCGCCGCTCTGGGCGCGCGGTCCGCTGACGAGGCGCGGTGGCGTGCGTCCATCGCGCTTGCGTAGCACGGCGAATGGCGAACCCTGCAGCGGCAGGTCGTCGCCGTCGCCGTCCGCGTGGTCTCGTCGGAAACCCTTGCGGTGGGGGTAGAGCCGCCCTACCTTGACGGCTGGTGAGCCTCGAAAGCCTCATGGGCAAGGTGCAGGGTTATCTTCCGGCCGCTCCGGTCGAGGTGATCCGCCGTGCCTACGAGTTCTCGGCCGAGAAGCACAAGAACCAGCGCCGCGCGTCGGGCGAGCCGTACGTCTCGCACCCGCTCGAGGTGGCGCACATCATCGCCGAGCTGAAGCTCGACGTGCCGAGCATCGCGACCGGTCTCTTGCACGACACCGTCGAGGATACGCTGACCACGCTCGGCCAGCTCGAGGCGATCTTCGGCACCGAGATCGCGACGCTGGTCGACGGCGTCACCAAGATCAGCCAGATCAACTTCACCAGCCGCGAGGAGCACCAGGCGGAGAACTTCCGCAAGATGATCCTCGCGATGGCGCGCGACCTGCGCGTGATCCTGATCAAGCTCGCCGACCGCACGCACAACATGCGGACGCTGAACGGGCTCTCGGCGAGCAAGCAGGCGAAGATCGCGCAGGAGACGCTCGACGTCTATGCGCCGCTCGCGCACCGCCTCGGCATCTACTGGATGAAGAGCGAGATGGAGGACGCGGCCCTGCACGCGCTCCATCCCGAGGTCTACTACCAGCTCAAGCGCGCGGTCGCGAAGAAGAAGACCGAGCGCGAGAAGTACATCCGCGACGTGCAGGCCGTGCTGCAGAAGCAGTTCGAGGCGGCCGGCATCGAGTGCACGATCACCGGCCGGCCGAAGCACTTCTTCTCGATCTACCAGAAGATGCGCAGCCAGAACCTGCTCTACGAGCAGGTCTACGACCTGGTCGCGTTCCGCATCATCGTCGACTCCGTGCGCGAGTGCTACGAGGCGCTCGGCGTCGTGCACAACCACTGGAAGCCGGTGCCGGGGCGCTTCAAGGACTACATCGCGCTGCCGAAGGCGAACGGCTACCAGTCGCTGCACACCACGGTGATCGGTCCGCGCGGTGAGCGCATCGAGGTCCAGATCCGCTCGGGCGACATGCACCGGATCAACGAGGAAGGCGTCGCGGCGCACTGGAAGTACAAGGGCGGCGCCGGCATCGATCTGCAGGACGTGCACCGCTTCCAGTGGCTGCGCCAGCTGCTCGAGTGGCAGCAGCAGGTGAAGGATCCGCACGAGTTCCTGCAGAGCTTCAAGGAAGACCTCTTCCCCGAGGAGGTCTACGTGTTCACGCCGAAGGGCGACCTGCTGAACTTCCCGCAGGGCGCGACGGTCATCGACTTCGCGTATCGCATCCATTCGGAGGTCGGACATCACTGCTCGGGCGCCCGCGTCGCGGGACGTCTCGTGCCGCTGCGCTACCAGCTGCAGAGCGGTGACACGCTCGAGATCATCACCACCAAGCGCCAGACGCCGGCGCGCGACTGGCTCAAGTGGGCGAAGACGCCGCGCGCAAAAGAAAAGATCCGCGCCTGGATCAAGAACGCGCAGGCGTCGCGCAGCATGGAGGTCGGACGCGAGATCCTGGCGCGCGACTTCGCGAAGCACCACCTCGACCTCGGCAAGCTGCGCAGCGACGGCACGCTCGAGCGCGTCGCGCACGAGATCGGGCTCAGGAACGCCGAGTCGCTGGTCAGCCAGGTCGGGTACGGCAAGCTGACCGCGCGTCAGGTGCTCGAGCGCGTCGTGCCGGACCAGGAGCTCGCCTCGCCGCAGGAGAAGGAGAGCACGCTGCAGCGGCTGTTCCGCGCGGTGGCGCGACGTCCGGGCGTCAGCGGCGTGCGCGTGAGCGGCGTCGACGACGTGCTGGTGCGCTTCGCGCGCTGCTGCGACCCGCTGCCCGGCGAGCGCATCGCCGGCTTCATCACGCGGGGTCGCGGCGTGACGGTGCACGCGATGGGCTGCGTCAAGGTGCTCGAGGCGGACCCGCAGCGGCGCGTCGACTGCGTGTGGGATCAGGTCGCGCACACGCCGCGTCCGGTGCGGCTGGAAGTCATGTGCATCGATGAGCCCGGACAGCTCGCCGCGATCACCAAGGCGATCGCCCAGAGCGGCATCAACATCTCGAAGGCCGAGTCGCGCAGCGTCCCCGACCGGAAGGCGCTCAACACCTTCGAGGTCATGGTCGAGCACGCCGACGACCTGACGCGCGTGATGCGCAACTTGACGCGCGTGCGCGGCGTGATGCGCGTCGAGCGGCTGCGCGCCTGAGCGGCGCGCGCGACGAGGAGGACGACTCGTGGATCTGCTCGCCCAGCCCGCCGTGCGGGTGTTCGCCTTCTGGTACCTGATTCTCGTGCTGAAGATGCTGATGCTGATCTTCCGCACCAGCGCGACGCGGATGCGTCTCTCGACCTTCGCCGCACCCGAGGACTACGCCATGGTCGGCGCGGCCCCCGCGGCGGCGAGCGCGCCGGACGAGCGCATCGAGCGCCTGCGGCGCGCGCTGCAGAACGACCTCGAGAACATCTTTCCGTTCTTCGGCGTCGGGTTGATCTACGCGCTCTCCGGCCCGTCGCTCGGCATGGCGCGCTTCCTGATCGGCGGCTTCGCGCTGGCGCGCATCGGCCACACGATCTTCTACGTGCGCGGCCTGCAGCCGCACCGCACGATCGCCTTCCTGATCGGCATGACGCTGCTGGTCTGGATGCTGCTGCTCGCGCTGTGGAGCGTCCTGTGAGCGCCCGGATCGTGGCGACCGACGGCGCCCCGGCCGCGATCGGGCCGTACGTCCAGGCCCGGATCGTCGGCCGAACCGTCTACTGCTCCGGACAGATCGCGCTCGACCCGGCGACCGGGCAGCTCGTCGACGGTGACGTTCCCGAGCAGACGCGCCGCGTGCTCGACAATCTGACGGCGGTCCTCGCCGCGGCCGGTGGCGGCCTCGCCGACGTCGTGAAGACGACGGTGTTCCTCGCCGACATGGCGGACTTCGCGGCGATGAACGAGGTCTACGCGGCGCGCTTCGTCGAGCCGTATCCGGCCCGGTCGACGGTCGCCGCGGCGGGGCTGCCGCGCGGGGCGCGGGTCGAGATCGAGGCGGTCGCCGTCCTGCCGGGCTGAGCCGGGGCGGCGGTCGACCGGGTCGCAGGGCTCGGCCCCGCTGCGTCCGACGGCCTTTACAACGCGGATCCGCACCGTTACGAGGGCTGGATTCCGTGCCGGCGCCCGCCGGGACGGGCTGTCGCAAGGAGAATCCCATGGCGCGCGCTTGTGAAATCTGCGGGAAGACCCGCTCGGTCGGCCACAACGTGAGCCATGCCAACAACAAGACCAAGCGCGTCTGGCAGCCGAATCTGCAGACGGCCCGCGCCATCATCGAGGGCACGGTGCGCCGCATCCTCGTCTGCACGCGCTGCCTGCGCTCCGGCAAGGTCACCAAGGTTTCGGGCTCGCGCGGCTCGGTCACGGCCTGAGCGACCGCCCCGGTCGACGTCGCGGGTGATCCGCGATGTCGGCCTCACGCCATCGGCCGGGAGGCCGTGGCTACGAGCGACGGCCCGGCTGCTTGCGCTCGGTCGCGCCCGCAGCGTCGCGTGATCGCGCCACGAGACGCGTGGTCGACTGTCCCGGGACAATGCGCACGCGCACGACCTTCCCACCGCGCGCGCGCACCACGTCCGCGCCGACGATCTGATCGGCGGCCCAGTCGGCACCTTTCGCGAGCACGTCGGGCTGCAGCGCCGCGATCAGCCCCAGCGGGGTCGGGGCGTCGAACACCACCACGTGATCCACCGCCTGCAGCGCCGCCAGCACCTCGGCGCGCGCGTCCTCCGTCTGCACCGGCCTGCCCGGACCCTTCAGGCCGCGCACCGAGCGGTCGCTGTTGACGCCCACCACGAGCACGTCGCCGGCTCTGCGCGCCGCGGCGAGGTAGCGCACGTGCCCGGGATGCAGCAGGTCGAAGCAGCCGTTGGTGAACACGACCCGCTGGCCTTTGCGCTGCGCTGCACGCACGGCGCGGCGCACGCGCGCCAGCGAGCCGACCTTGTCGCGATACGAGCGTGCGGACGCCACGCGCCGGCCCTAGCACGCTTGGAGTGCCGCCGCAGGCGATGTTAGGAGCCCGGGGACATGGCGCAGACCAACCGCGGCCGCCGCCGGCAGCAGCCGGACCCGGTTCGCATCGACCTGAACGGGGTGTTCGCGAGCACCATCGGCGCCGCGAGCGGCATCCATCCCGACGAGCTCGGCACGCTGCGCCCGCGACTCGCGGCGGCGATCGAGACCCTGCAGACCGAGCGCGCGCAGGGCCTGCACCCGTTCCTCGATCTGCCGCAGGAGCGCGACGCGCTCGGCGAGATGCTCGAGCTCGCCGATCAGCTGCGCGAGGACGTCGATCACTTCGTCGTGCTCGGCATCGGCGGCTCCGCGCGCGGCGCCCGCGCGCTGGCGGCGGCCCTCGACGCCGCACCGCGCGGCAAGAAGCGCGAAGCGCCCGAGCTGATCGTCGCCGACAACATCGCCCCGGCGAGCTTCGCGCGGCTGCTCGACCAGCTCGACCTCTCGCGCACCGTGTTCAACGTGGTCAGCAAGTCCGGCGAGACGTCCGAGACGATGGCGCAGTTCCTGATCGTGCGCGAGCGCCTGCTGCGCGAGCTCGGTGCCATGGACTACGTCAAGCACATTCTCGTCACCACCGACGCCGACGCCGGCTCGCTGCGCCAGATCGTCAACGACGAGGGCTTCCCGTCGACGAGCTTCCCGGGCGGCGTGAGCGGGCGCTTCTCGGCGCTGAGCTCGGTCCACCTGCTGCCGGTGGCGCTGCTCGGCATCGACGTCGAGGAGATCCTCGACGGTGCGGCGTTCATGGACGAGCGCTGCCGCGACCGCGATCCGGAGAAGAATCCCGCCGCGCTGCTGGCCGGCGTGCGCTACCTGCTCGACGTCCTGCACGGTGTGCCGACGGCGGTGCTGATGCCGTACTGCGACCGGCTGGTGCCGCTCGCCGACTGGTGGTGCCAGCTGTGGGCCGAGAGCCTCGGCAAGCGCGTCGAGCGCGACGGCGGCCGGCTGTCGATCGGTCAGACCCCGGTGCGCGCGATCGGCGCCGCCGACCAGCACTCGCAGATGCAGCTCTACCTCGACGGCCCGGCCGACAAGGTCGTGACCTTCGTGCGCGTCGCCGACGCCGGCGTGCAGCTCGAGATCCCGCGCAGCTACCCCGACCTCGAGGACGTGGCCTATCTCGGTGGCCACGAGCTCGGCGAGCTGCTGGTGATGGAGCAGCGTGCGATGGAGCTCGCGCTCAACAAGCGCGGCCGGCCGACGATCGCGATCGAGATGCCGCACCTGACGCCGTTCACCATCGGGCAGCTGGTCTACCTGATGGAGGTCGAGACCGCGCTCACGGCGTCGCTGTTCGGCATCGATCCCTTCAACCAGCCGGCGGTGGAAGAGGGGAAGCGCTTGACGTTCGGCCTCGCCGGCAAGCCGGGCTACGAGGACGAGCGCTGTGAGATCGAGCGCTGGCTCGCGGCGAAGCTGCCCGAGCGCGTGGTGTGACACGATGAGTGCGGCGACCGCGGCCGCGGCGCCGAGCCGCATCGCGCTGCTCGACCCGCTGGTCGCGGACCAGATCGCGGCCGGCGAGGTCATCGAGCGCCCCGCGTCGGTGGTGAAGGAGCTGGTCGAGAACGCGCTCGACGCGGGGGCGCGCGAGGTCCACGTCACGCTCGAGGACGGCGGGCGGAAGCGCGTCTGCGTGCGCGACGACGGCCACGGCATGACTCCCGACGACGCGCAGCGCGCGTGCCTGCGTCACGCGACCAGCAAGCTGCGCCGCATCGAGGACCTCGACGCGCTCACCAGCCTCGGGTTCCGGGGCGAGGCGCTGGCGAGCATCGCCGCCGCGGCCGAAGTGACGATCACGACGCGGCCGCGCGAGGCGGCCTCGGGCGTCAAGCTGGACGTCGTGCAGGGGCGCGTGCGCGACGTGGTTCCCGCCGGCGCGCCGATCGGCACGACGATCGACGTGCGTGAGCTGTTCGCGACGCTGCCGGCGCGGCGCAAGTTCCTGAAGACCGCCGCCACCGAGCTCGCGCACGCGACCGAGCTGCTGCAGCGGCTCGCGCTGGCGAATCCGTCGGTCGGCTTCACGCTGGTGAACGGCGGTCGCGAGGTGCTGCGCTTCCCCGCGGTGACGCGGCACGAAGAGCGCGTGCGCCAGGTGCTCGGTGCGGAGCGTGCGCGCGTGCTGGTCGCGACCGAGCGTCGCGAGTCCGGCGTGCGCGTGCACGGCTTCGTGTCGCGCGCGGGGCAGAGCTTCCCGCAGGCGAAGGGGGTGCTGACCTTCGTCGACGGCCGGCTGGTCCGTGACCGCGTCCTGATGCGCTCGGTGCTCGACGCGTACCGCGCGCTGCTGCCGTCGGGACGCTACCCGAGCGTGGTGCTGTTCCTCGAGGTGCCGCCGGGATCGGTCGACGTGAACGTGCACCCGGCGAAGGTCGAGGTCCGCTTCGCGCAGCCCGACACGGTGTACGGCGTGGTGCTGCGCGCGGTGCGTGGGGCGCTCGCCG
>JAIEPK010000647.1 GCA_019749875.1 Candidatus Binatia bacterium
CTCCCGAGCAGCGTCGGCCGCTCCGCGGTCACGCCGAAGCGCGCGTAGCGCCGGCGCATGCGCAGCAGCGCCGCGCGCTCGATGCGCGACACGATGCGCGTGTCGCCGGGTCCGTAGAAGTCGTGGCGCTCGCCGAGCTCCGTCGCGCCGAGGCCCGCGTGCAGCGCGCGCGCGACGTGATTGTCCGGCTTGACGGTGAACCAGCACGCGTCGACCCGCGACGCGAGCGCCCGCGTCAGCGCGCCGAGCAGCAGGAGCAGCACCCGCGAGCGCTGATACCGCGGCAGCACCGCGAGCGTCGTGCAGTAGGCCTCGCGGTCGCGAACGAAGGTCAGCACGTAGCCGACCGGACGTCCGCCATCGAGGGCGCCGAAGCAGGTGTCGCCGTAGAACTCGCAGCACAGCCGCACGTAGTACGGCCCGAGGACCCGCTCGCCGTCGCGCCCGAAGATCTCGTCCTCGAGCTCCATCAGCGCCGCGAAGTCGTCGCGGTGCAGCGCTCTCACCTCGTAGTCTCTCATCACTCTTTCTCCTTTGTTCTCGCTACGAGGTTGTACGCCCGGGATGTGGCAGGGACGTTTCAGCGCGAGGAAGGCTTGGCGAACGATCCGCCGTCCTCGAACCGCCCAAACCCGTGCCGGCACGGCGGAAAGCGCGGCTGGACAGGTGCGTCGAGGGCGGCATAGAACGCCCGATGGCGGGAGCGCCGCGCCGCGCGCGCGGACGCCGCGACCGCCGTCCATTCGACCCAGCATCGAGCCAGCACCGTATCCGGAGGAGCCTTCCCGATGTCGTTCAATCTCGGCCTGATCCACGAGGCCATCGCCGCGGCGATCCCCGATCGCGAGGCCATGGTCACGTCGCAGCACCGCTTCACCTGGCGCGACGTCGCGACCCGCAGCCGCAAGCTCGCGAACCTGCTGCGCGCAGCCGGCCTCGGCTGCCACCGCGAGCGCGCCGAGCTGCGGCCCTGGGAGTCCGGGCAGGACCACCTCGCGCTCTACCTCTACAACGGGCACGAGTACATGGAGGGCATGCTCGGCGCGTACAAGGCGCGCGTCGCGCCGTTCAACGTCAATTACAGGTACGTCGCCGAGGAGCTGCTCTACGTGCTGCGCGACGCCGGCACCAAGGCGATCGTCTATCACGCGTCGTTCGCGCCGCTGCTGCGCGAGGTGTTGCCGAAGCTGCCGGAGATGCAGCTCCTGCTGCAGGTCGACGACGGCAGCGGCGAGCCGCTCCTGCCGGGTGCACAGGACTACGAGACTGCGATCGCCGCCGCGAGCGACGCGCTGCCCGACGTCGGCGCGTCCGGCGACGACCTCTACATCCTCTACACCGGCGGCACGACCGGCATGCCGAAAGGCGTGCTGTGGCGCCAGGAGGACATCTTCTTCGCAGCGCTCGGCGGCCGCATGCTCGGCGGTCCGGAGGTCGGCAGCGTCGACGAGCTGGTGGAGCGCTGCCGCGCGGGCGGCGAGATCCGCTCGCTGCCCGCACCGCCGTTCATGCACGGCGCCGCACACTGGGCCGCGTTCATCATGTGGCACTCGGGCGGCACGATCTGTCTGCAGCAGAACACGCGCACGCTCGATGCGCACGACGTGTGGAGCACCGTCGAGCGCGAGCGCATCATGCAGCTCTCGATCGTCGGCGACGCGTTCGCGCGCCCGCTGCTCGATCAGCTCGCGAAGCAGACGTACGACGTCTCGACGCTCAAGGTCATCGGCTCGGGCGGCGCGATCCTCTCGGCGCCCCTCAAGCAGGCGTTCCTCGAGGCGATCCCCGGCCTGATCATCTTCGACGGCTTCGGCTCGTCCGAGACCGGTGCGCAAGGCTCGACGGTGTCGATGAAGGGCATGGAGGGCGCGCAGGGCTCGTTCAAGATGGACGAGCACACCTGCGTCCTCGACGCCGACATGACGCGCCGGCTCGAGGCCGGCGAGGACGCGATGGGCTGGCTCGCGCGCGCCGGCCGCGTGCCGCTCGGGTATCTCGGCGACGAGGCCAAGACGAAGAAGACCTACCCCGTCGTCGCCGGCACGCGCTACTCCGTCCCGGGCGATCGCGCGCAGGTCGCTGCCGACGGGCAGATCCGCGTCTTCGGCCGCGACTCGGTGTGCATCAACTCCGGCGGCGAGAAGATCTTCGCGGAGGAGGTCGAGCAGGCGCTCAAGCACCACCCGGCCGTGTACGACGTGATCGTCACCGGCACGCCGAACGCGCGCTGGGGCGAGCAGGTGACCGCGCTGGTCAAGCTGCGTCCGGGCGCCACGCCGAGCGACGACGAGCTGCGCGAGGCCGCGGCGACGCAGATCGCGCGCTACAAGCTGCCGAAGGCGTTCGTGTTCGTCGACGGCCTGGTGCGCGCGCCGAGCGGCAAGCCCGACTACCGCTGGGCGAAGGACACCGCGGTGAAGGCGCTGTCGTAGCCTTCGCACTGGGAGATGCGCCGGCGGACGAACCCTCGAGAGCAGACCCGACGGGAGTCAACGGGTGGGCCGCAGAATGCCTTTCGAGCTTGACACGTCCCTAGCGGAGCGCGGTAGTGGTCGTGCCCACAGCGCCAGACCCGAGGAGGGCAACTCATGCGTCGAGCGTTCCGCACCGGAGCATTGCTAGCTGCGCTATTGGCTGCGACCTACAGCACCGCTGCACAAGCCGCAGGCTTCTTCGCTTCACCGAAAACGGCGATCTTCGTCGTCGCCACGGAGGCCGATCCCGACGTCCCGTTTCCTAGCGGGTTCATCGGCTTCAAGCTGGTCAACCATGCCGATTTCGGAATTCTCGACAACGGAGCCGGCGTTCGGGTCGCCTACGGCTCGGCGACCGTGCAAGACAAGCTGATCGTCGCGGCCAACAAGTTCGGAGCGGCGATCGAATGCGACGGTGTCGTGGCGTACACCGGCGCACAGTACTTCGCGGCGGAGAATCGCCCCAACGAGGCGATCGTCTCCAAGGTCGGAAAGTGTCGCCCGGCCCCGGAAGGAAGTCTGCCGTAGGAGCGCCGAGCGCTGATGGGCGCCGGGGACAGGGCACGAGCGACCCGGGACATGAGCGCGATGGCGTCACGTCCCGGCACCCGTCGAAGTCCCGTCACTCGCGGCGGAAAGCGCTGACCGCGTCGCTGGTCGACGACGCGACGTAAGCGTTCTTCGCGTTGCGCGTGACGGCGACCGCGCGCGCCTCGGTGAGCGCCACGCCGTCGCTGCACGTCCCGCCCGTGCCGTTCTCGCTCACGCAGCCGTCGCTGCCGGCGAGCTGCGTGAGCGCGCCGGTCTTGGTGTCGCGCGCGAAGGCGCTCACCGCGTTGCTGGTCTCGGCCGCGACGTACACGCTGCGGCCGTTCTGCGTGACCGCGATCGACACCGCGCCGACGAGGCCCTTGCCGTCCGCGCAGGCGCCGCCGGTTCCGTCCTCGCTGATGCAGCCGGCGGTGCCGGCGAGCTGGGTCAGGGCTCCGGTCTTCGCGTCGCGCGCGAACACCGCGATCGCGTTCGAGTCGCGCGACGCGACGTAGACGTTCTTCCCGTTCTGGCTCACGGCGACGGCGAACGGTGCCAGCAGCGCCTTGCCGTCGGCGCACAGCCCACCGGTGCCGTCCTCGCTGATGCAGCCCGCGCTGCCCGCGAGCTGCGTCAAGCCGCCGGTCGTGACGTCGCGTGCGAACACCGCGACGGCGTTGCTGCCCGCCGACGTCACGTAGACGTTCTTCCCGTTCGGGCTGACCGCGACGCCGGTCGGGAAGTCGAGCGCGACGCCGTTGCTGCAGGCGCCCGCCGTGCCGGTCTCGCTGGTGCACGCATCGGTGCCGGCGAGCTGCGTCAAGGCGCCGGTGCTCTTGTCGCGCGCGAACGACGCGACCGCGTCGGCGTTGCGTGCGGCGACGTAGAGGCTCTTGCCGTTCGGCGACACCGCGATCGCGCGCGCGCCGCCCAGCGCCACGCCGTCGGCGCACGCGCCGCCGGTGCCGGTCTCGGTGACGCAGCCCGACGTGCCGCCGAGCTGCGCGAGCGTGCCGGCCTTGTCGTTCAGCGCGAACACCGCGACGCCGTCGCTGGTCGTCGACGCGACGTACAGGTTCTTCGCGTCCGGGCTGACCGCCACGCCGCGCGGCTCGTCGAGCGCGCGACCGTCCGCACAGAGCCCGCCGCTGCCGGTCTCGCTGACGCACGCGCCCGTCCCGGCCTGCTGGACCAGTGCGCCGGTCGACGGCACGCGCAGGAACACCGCGACCGCATCGGAGAGCGGTGCCGCGGCGAACACGTGCAGCCCGCTCTTGCTGATCGCGAGCGCCGTGGCGCCGTCGAGCGCCACGCCGTCGGCGCAGTTGCCGCTGCTGCCGCTCTCGCTGACGCAAGCGTCGGTGCCCGCGAGCTGCACCAGGTTGCCGAGGGTCGCTGCGGATGCGGACGCGGGCGCTGCGAGCAGGGCGGCGAGCGCGATGCGGCGAATCGAGTCGTGGAGGTGACGGTGACGGCCGGTCATGGACGGTTCCCTTCGTCTGGCGGATTCTCGGATCCGGCCGGACGGGCCGTGCTGGAAGGCGGATCCGCGACGAGTATCCGCGCCTGCGCACGCGACGGGCAAGCCGGATCTTCGCCGCGAAACGCGAATCCGGCCGTGATACTCTAACGCTCCGAGGTGCCCGTCCGGGTGCCCGCCGTGGAGACCCCCGTCATGCCGACCCGTCGATCTCGAACGATCCTGTCGATCGCACTGGCGATCGTCGCCTGCGCCGTCGCGACCCTCGTGGCCGCACAGAGCCCGTCGCCGAAGACGGACGCCAAGCCCGCCGCGGCGAGCACCGCCAAGGCGACCTTCGCCGGCGGCTGCTTCTGGTGCATGGAAGGGCCCTTCGACAAGGTCGACGGCGTGCTCTCCACCACCTCGGGCTACACCGGCGGCACCAAGAAGAACCCGACGTACGAGGAGGTCTCGTCGGGCAGCACCGGCCACGCCGAGTCGATCGAGGTCGTCTACGACCCGAGTCGCGTGACCTACGAGAAGCTGCTCGACGTCTTCTGGCACAACGTCGACCCGCTCACGCCGAACGCCCAGTTCTGCGACCACGGCAACCAGTACCGGAGCGCCATCTTCTACCACGACGACGCACAGAAGCGCGCGGCGGAGAAGTCCAAGCAGGACCTCGAGGCGTCAGGGCGCTTCAAGCAGCCCATCGTCACCCAGATCGTGGCGGCGACCGAGTTCTGGCCCGCCGAGGACTACCACCAGGACTACTACGAGAAGAACCCGGTCCGGTACCACTACTACCGCTACCGCTGCGGCCGCGACCAGCGCCTCGAAGAGCTCTGGGGCAAGCCCAAGTGACCGGGCGCTTGGGCCCCCGCCCCGAGCGCCCCGTATCCCTGCCTCAGATCTTCGTGTCCTGGTAGATCGCCCCGTCGAACGACATCAGGGCGCGACCGCCCGACCCCACGACGAAGTACGTCCCGTTGCCGTACGCGCTGTCGAACAGGAACTGTCCGGTGTTCGACACGATGTCCGCGTAGGTGATGCCGTCGGGCGAGGTCAGGATGCGGCCCTTCTCGCCGAGCACCGTGTAGAGCCCCTGCACGAGCACGACCGCGTTCAGGTTCGGCAGGATCCCGTTGCCCACGAGCCGCCACTGGGTCGGATCGTCGGACTGCAGCAGGATGCCGTTCGCGCCGCTGACCACCCAGCCGTTCGGGCCGAACGCGACGCCGGTGAGGTTGGTGATGTCGGCGTCGTCGAACTGCACGAAGGTCGACTGCCAGGTGAGGCCGCCGTCGTCGGAGATCACGACGTTCGCGCCGCTGCCCACCGCGACGACGCGCTGGCCGTCGTTGCTGAACGCGACCGCGTCGAGGGTCTCGGTCGTGCCGCTCGCACGCGGCGTCCACACGGCGCCGTCGGTCGACGCGAGGATCGTCCCGCCGTCGCCCACCGCGATGAGCTGACCGTCGCGCTCGGCGACGCTGTACAGCGTGCTCGCCGTCGGCGACTGCGTCTGCACGTTGACGAGCTGCGGCACCCCGCTCGAAGAATCCACGTCCGCGGTGACGACGAGCCCGGCGCCGACCGCGACGAACCGGCGCAGCGTACGGGACCACACCACGTCCTGCAGGGTGTTGGTGCCGGTGATGATGGGCGTCCAGCCGGTGCCGGGGTTGGCGAAGATGCGGTCGCTGTCGCCGACGGCGACGAACGTTCCGGCGCCGAACGCGATCCCGTTGAGCTGGATGCCGCTGTCCGTGCCACCGCCGCCGCCGCATCCGAGCGTGGCCACCACCGCCGTGACCGTGAGGCCCACGACCCAGGCTGCAATCCGACTCCTGCTCCGCATCGCGCACCTCTTCCGGTCCCACGGCTGGAATGCGGGACCGCGGACTTCTAGCTAAAGCCCCGCGACGAGGACAACCCGATGGACTTCAATCTGGCCGACATCCACGAGGCGATCGCCGCCGCAGCACCCGACCGCGAGTGCATCGTCCACGACACGCGCCGCCTGACCTGGGCGCAGGTCAACGATCGCAGCCGCCGGCTGGCGAACCTGCTGCGCGCGCGCGGGCTCGGCGTCGTCCGCGAGCGCGACGGCCTGTCGGGCTGGGAGTCGGGCCAGGACCACCTCGCGCTCTACCTCTACAACGGCCCCGAGTACCTCGAGGGCATGCTCGGGGCGTTCAAGGCCCGCGTGGCACCGTTCAACGTCAATTACCGCTACGTCGAGGAGGAGCTGCTCTACCTGATGCGCGACGCGCGCCCGCGCGCGATCCTCTACCACGCCGCGTTCGCGCCGCTGCTCGCGAAGATCCTGCCGCAGCTCGACGGCATCGACGTCCTGCTGCAGGTGGCGGACGAGTCGGGCAACGCGCTGCTGCCGGGCGCCCTCGACTACGAGCAGGCGCTCGCCTCGGCTTCGCCCGAGCGCCCGCCCGGACCGTGGTCGCCCGACGACCTCTACGTGATCTACACCGGCGGCACGACCGGCATGCCGAAGGGCGTGCTGTGGCGTCAGGCCGACATCTTCGTGACCGCGCTCGGCGGACGCCGCGGCGACGGCCCAGAGTTCGCGTCGCTCGACGAGATCGTCGAGCACGCGAAGCGCGGCAAAGCCCGCTCGCTGCCCGCACCGCCGTTCATGCACGGCGCCGCGAGCTGGAATGCCTTCACGACGTTCCACACCGGCGGCACGGTGGTGATCCAGCGCCACGTCAAGCATCTCGACGCGGACGACGTGTGGCGCACCATCGAGCGCGAGCGGGTGACGTCGATGCTGATCGTCGGCGACGCCTTCGCGCGCCCGCTGGTCGACCAGCTGCGCCAGGGCGGCTACGACGCGAGCTCGCTGCGCCTGATCGTCTCGGGCGGCGCGCCGCTCAACACCACGCTCAAGCGCGCGCTGCACGAGCTGCTGCCGAAGGTCACGCTGCTCGACGCGGTCGGCTCGTCGGAGACCGGGCGCCAGGGGCAGAGCTTCAGCGCCAAGGCGAGCGAGGTCGCCACCGGCACGTTCACGCCCGTGCCCGACAACTGCGTCCTGAGCGACGATCGCAGCCGCATCCTCGTGGCCGGCGACGCCGACGTCGGCTGGCTCGCCAAGGCCGGGCGCGTGCCGCTCGGCTATCTCGGCGACGCCGCGAAGACGCAGCGGACGTTTCCCGAGATCGGCGGCGTGCGCTACTCGCTGCCGGGCGATCGCGCGCGCGTCGGTGCGGAAGGAGCGATCGAGCTGCTCGGCCGCGACTCGGTCACGATCAACTCGGGCGGCGAGAAGATCTTCGCGGAGGAGGTCGAGCACGCGCTCAAGTGCCACCCCGCGGTCTACGACACGGTGGTGGTCGGGCGGCCGAGCGAGCGCTGGGGGCAGGAGGTCGTGGCGCTGGTCCAGCTCCGACAGGACAGCGAGGTGAGCCGCGCGTCGCTGCTCGAGGAGTGCGCGCGCCACGTCGCGCGCTACAAGCTGCCCAAGGCGGTCATCTTCCTCGACCACATCGTGCGCAGCCCGAGCGGCAAGGCCGACTACCGCTGGGCCGCGGCCGAGGCGCTCGCGCACCCCGACCAGGCTTGAGGAGCCGCACGTGGCGATCGTCGTCGAGTCGCCGGAACGACGCGAGGACCTGGTCGCGCTGATCCGGTTGCACGAGGCGGTGTACGCCGGGCGCCGCGCGCGCTGGGGCCCGGAGCAGAGCATCGAGCTGCCGCTCCTGACCGGCGAGAGCCCGTTCGCGGCCGACCGTCGCCTGCGGCCGTTCGTCGCGCGCGAGAACGGGCGTCCGGCGGCGCGGGCGGTCGCGGTGGTCGACGAGCGCTATCGGCAGCACTGGCACGAGAACATCGGTCACGTCGTCCTCTTCGAAGCGCTGCCCGGCGCGCGCGACGCGGCGACGGCCGTGCTCGAAGCAGCCTGCGCCTGGCTCGCCCGCGAGGGCGTGAGCGCCGCACGCGCCGGCTTCGGCGTGTTCGACTTCCCGTTCGTCACCGACGCCTACGATCCGCTGCCGCCGAGCGTCCTGCGCCACAATCCGCCCGAGTATCACGCGATGCTGCAGGCCGCGGGCTTCGCGCCAGAGCGGCGCTTCGTCGACTACAAGATCACCGTCACCCCGGCCCTGCGCGCACGGTGGGAGGCGATGGTCGACGCCGGACGCCGGGCGGGCTTCGACCTGGTCTGGCTGCGCGACGTGCCGCTGGAGCGCCGCGCACCCGACCTGCACCTGGTCTGGGACGACGCGTTTCGCGCGCACTGGGGCTACACGCCGTTCTCCGAGGACGAGCTGTCGCTGGTGATCGCGAGCTTGACGCCGGCGGGCATGCTCGACTGCTCGGTGCTCGCCTATCGCGACGGCGAGCCGGTCGGCGCACTCTGGCTGGTGCCCGAGACGTCCGCATACGCGGTGCTCTCGCCCGGCCACCAGCTCGCCGCCGACGAGCGCCTCAACACGCTCGCGATCGCGGTGCGCGAGCCGGCACGACGGCAGGGCGTGAACCTGGCGATCGCGGCGCGCGGCTACCTCGAGCTCGTGCGGCGCGGCGCGCGCTTCTTGAGCTACACGCTCGTGCTCGACGACAACGGACCGTCGCGGCGCACCGCCGAGAAGCTCGGCGCGACGGTCTGTGCGCACTACGTCGCCTACCGCCGCGAGCTGCGCCGCTGATCGGGGCCATCGCCCGGCGCTGCATCGCCCGGGATCGTCGCCCGGCGCTGCATCGTCGACGAACCATCGCGTCGGCCCTGCGTGCCGAGCGTGCCCACCGCCGGACGCCCCATCCCTGCCCC
>JAIEPK010000240.1 GCA_019749875.1 Candidatus Binatia bacterium
CGCCGGAGCCGGCGCGTCGGCGGCGATCGCCGCTGACGCGACCGGTGCGTCGACACCGAGCCACGACACCGCGATCGCGGCGAGCTTCAGCACCGCCAGCACCCCGACGATCCAGCGCAGTCCGCGCGCCCCCGCCGGTCGCGCGACACCCTGCACCGCACCCTCGCCCTGCTCCGCCCGAAGGTCAGTCACGTGCACCCTCTCCGTTCTCGCGCGCATGGCGCGACATGGTCAGCTCGTCCAGCATGCGTTCCGCGGCGAGGACCAGCTCGATCTCGAGGCGCTCGCGGTGCCGCTCCGCGAGATGCTCGAGCTTGCGCTCCTCGCGCCGCTCCGCGGCCACCGCGTCGCGGCGCGCGGCGACGTTCCGCACGGCAGCGAGCGTACGCTGCTCCACGTCACGGGTACGCTCGACCAGCACGCGCTCGTACGCCCGCGCGAGGTGGAGACCGCCGCCGTCGAGCTCACCATGCTCGGTCGCGCGCAGGGTCTCCTCGAGCACCGTCTGCCGCTTCGCCTCCAGCGTCCGCCGCTCGTCCACGAGCCGCAGACGCGCGTCCTCCGCCTGCTGCAGCTCGAGCTGGCGCAGCGAGCGCAGCTGGCCGCGCAGGTGCAGCAGCCGGTCGAGACGGAAGGCCGGCATGGGCTCAACGTCCCGTCGCCAGCGCGTCGAGCGCCGCGACGCTCTCCGCTGCCGTCGTGCGCTCGCTCAGCCCCTGGCGCAGGAATCCGTTGATGCGCTCGCGCTGCGCGACCGCCTCGTCGATGCGCGCGTTGGCGCCCGCGGTGTAGGCGCCGATGTTGATCAGGTCCTCGGCATCGCGGTACGCGGCGAGCCACGCACGGACGCGCTGCGCGTGCGCGAGCTGCTCGGGCGAGGCGATCTCGTTCATCAGGCGCGAGATGCTGCGCAGCACGTCGATCGACGGGAAGTGCCCTTCGTCGGCGAGCGCGCGCGACAGCACGACGTGACCGTCGAGCAGGCCGCGCGTGGTGTCGGC
Source organism: Candidatus Binatia bacterium (assembly GCA_019749875.1). GTDB lineage: Bacteria > Desulfobacterota > Binatia > UBA12015 > UBA12015 > VGTK01. Next base: position 1,002 of record JAIEPK010000240.1, read on the forward strand.
GACCGGCTCGTTCATGTCGTCGCCCTCGACCAGCACCGTGTAGAGGCCGGTGATGCTGCCGCGTGCGCCGACGCCGGCACGCTCGAGCAGCTTCGGCAGCATGGTGAAGACCGACGGCGTGTAGCCGCGCGCCGACGGCGGCTCGCCGATCGACAGCCCGACCTCGCGCTGCGCCATCGCGAGGCGCGTCAGCGAGTCCATCATCAGCATCACGTCGAGCCCCTGATCGCGGAAGAACTCGGCGATCGCCGTCGCGAGGAACGCGCCATGGATGCGCACCAGCGGCGGCTGGTCGGACGTCGCCACGACGACGATCGAGCGCGCGAGGCCCTCCTCGCCGAGATCGCGCTCCAGGAACTCGCGAACCTCGCGACCGCGCTCGCCGATCAGCGCGACCACGTTCACCTGCGCGCACGTCGCGCGCGCGATCATGCCGAGCAGCGAGCTCTTGCCGACGCCCGAGCCCGCGAAGATGCCGAGGCGCTGGCCACGACCGCAGGTGAGCATGGCGTCGATCGCGCGTACGCCGAGCTCGAGCGGCTCGCGGATCGGGGCGCGCTCGAGCGGGTTGATCGGCCGCCCGTGCAGCGGCACCTGACGATCGACCAGCAGCGGGCCGCCGTCGTCGAGCGGCGTGCCGAGGCCGTCGAGGACGCGCCCGAGCATGGCCTGGCCGACCGGCACGAACTGGCGCTCGCGCGCGACCACGATCCGGTTGCCGGGCTCGATGCCGCTCACGTCGCCGAGCGGCATCAGCAGGATGCGGTTCTTGCGGAAGCCCACCACCTCCGCCGGGACGCCGTAGCTGCCGTCGCGGCGCTCGATGGTGCACAGGCCGCCGATCGGCAGGCCCGGACCGTTGCCCTCGATGACGAGCCCGATCACGTCGGTGACGCGGCCGCTCACCCGCACCGGATCGACGGCGCGGAGCCGCGTCAGCGCGCCCGAGAAGTCGAGACCGGTCACGCGCGCCCCGGCAGCCGGCTGCCGCCCGGCGCGGACGGATCCTGCCGGTCACGGCCCGTCACGAGGGCTCCGTCATCGCGCCACGGATGGTCGCGATCTGGCTGTCGACGCCGAGATCGAGGTCACCGTACGACGTCTCCACCACGCAGCCGCTCGGCGGCAGCGCCGGATCTTCGGTCAGCTCGAGGTTCTTGACGCCGTCGAGCGCGCCGCGCAGCTCGCCCAGGTGCTCCTGCAGGAACGCGTGCAGCGCGGGCGCCACCCGGATGCGAACGTGGTCCCGGTCAACGGCACGACGGACGCCCTCGCGGATCAGCTCGATCCAGTGCTCCGGATGCTGCTCGAGCTCGCGGTCGACGACCTTCCGTGCGACCTCGAGCGCCAGGTCGAGCAGCTCGCTCTGGTAGCGCGTCATCGTCTCGTGGCGGAAGCGCGTCAGCTCCGCGATCGCCTCCCCCATGCCGCGCACGAGGTGCGCGAGCTCGGCCTCGGCGCGCGCGCGTCCCTCCGCCATCCCGCGCGCGTACGCCGCCTCCTCGAGCAGCGCGCGCTCTTCGGCGAGGCGCAGCGCCTCCGCAGCCGCCTCCTCCGCCGGCGACGGCGGGTTCAGATCCGGCAGCGGACCGGCCACGATCTTCGCCGCCGGACGCGCCGCGCCGCCGAGCGGCGTGAAGCCGAGCTTCTCCATCAGCGCCGGCATGAGCGGCTCAAACGAGGACATCGCCCACCCCGGCTGCGTCAGACGAGTCCATCGCCCACCCCGGCTGCGTCAGACGAGGACATCGCCGCCTCCTCCCGCCACCACGATCTTGCCCTCCGCCTGCAGCTCGCGCAGCGAGGCGATGATGCGCTGCTGGGCCGCCTCGACCTCCGACAGGCGCACGGGGCCCAGCGAGCCCATGTCCTCGCGCAGGATCTCGGCGGCACGGCTCGAGATGTTGGCGAAGATCTTCTCGCTGAGCGCCGGCGACGCGGTCTTGAGCGCGAACAGCAGGTCCTCGCGCGGGACTTCCTTGAGCAGCGTCTGCAGGCTGCGCGTATCGAGCTTCAGGCAGTCGTCGAAGGTGAAGGTCAGCGCGCGGATCTTCGCGCCGAGCTCGGCGTCGTGCTCCTCGATCGCGCCGAGGATCTTGCCCTCGAGCTCGCCGCCGAGCTGATTGACGATCGCCGCGACGGCGCGCACGCCGCCGATCTGGCTGCCCGCGGGCCGCGCGATGCCGCGCATCTGCTGCGCGAGCACCGAGCTCACCTGGCCGTGCAGGCCGGCGGGCACCGTCTCGATGCGCGCCATGCGCTCGACCACGTCGATCTGCAGCAGCTCGGGCAGGCGCTGGATCGCCTCGGCCGCGCGCCGCGGCTCCACGTGCGCGAGCAGCAGTGCCGCGATCTGCGGGTGCTCGGCCTCGATCAGGGTCGCGAGACCCGCTGCCGGCACGCCGTCGAGCGCGTCGTTGAGCGACGTGTCCTCGATCACGCGCTGCTCGAGCTGGGCGAGCGCGTCGCTCTGCTCCTGCTCACCCTTCTCGCTCTGCACCGCCGCGGTCTTGCTCAGCAGCGCCATCGCGAACTCGCGACCGTCGACCGCGAGGCTCGGGTTGGACGTCAGGATCTCGGCGAACTCCTTGTTCACCGCGTCGAGACGCTCGGTGTCGACGCTGCGCACGCGCGCCACCGCCTGCACGACGCGCCGCACCTCGTCCTCGGCCAGGTGGCGCATGACCTCGGTCGCGACGTCGGGGCCGAGCGACAGCAGCAGCACCGCGGCCTTCTCGGTGCCGGTCAGTGGCTCCACGCTCATGCTCGAGACTCCACGCTCATCTCCGTCCTCCCCACCCTGCTCGATGCCGCTCGCGCGAACGCGTCAGGCCTGGCGCTCCGCGTCGACCCACTGCCGGATGACCATCGCGGTCTGCTGCGGATTGGTGCGCGCGATCTCGCCGACGTCGCGGGTGAAGCTGGTCGGCTCGGGCAGCGCCGCCTGCTCGACCGCCGCGACCAGCGCGCGCGGCGGCACCGCCGGCACGCGGCTCACCATCGCCAGCAGGAACGGACGCACCACCATCAGGCTCACCACCAGGAACAGCACGATCCCGACCACGCGCCAGATCACGTCGGACCAGTCGGACAGGCGCTCGAGCATGCCCGGCGCGACCGGCTCGGCCTGCGCCATGCCCTCGAACGGCGCGCTCACCAGCTCGATCTGGTCGCCGCGCTCGTCGCTGAAGCCGACCGCCTTCTTGACCAGCTCCTTGTAGCGCTCCAGCTCTTCCGCCGGACGCGGCGTGAACTCTTTCGCGTCGCCACCGGCCTTGGCGACGCCGTCGACCAGCACCGCGACCGACAGCTTGCGGATCGTGCCCATCGGCTCGACGCGCCGGCTGGTGATCTTGCTGACCTCGTACGTGACGTTCGCGTCCTCGCGCTGCGACGACGGCCCCTCCTGCGTGCCGCCGTTGGGCTCGTTGCTGAGCGCCGCACCGACGCCCGGCGTTCCCGACGCCGTCGCGGTCGCGTTCTTCTCGGTGTTGCGCTTCTCGCTGCGCACCGCGCTCTTGTCGGGATCGAAGGTCTCCTCGGTGCGCTCGACCTGTGCCAGGTCGAGCGACGCCGTGACCCGTGCCACCGCGTGCCCCGGTCCCAGCGCGCGCTCGAGCAGGCTTTCGATGCGCTCGACGTACTCCTGCTCGATGCCGGTCTGGTAGCTGCGCATCGCGTCGGCGGTGCCGCGCTCGCGCGCCTGCGTGCGGTCGCTCGACAGCACCTGCCCGCTCACGTCGACGATGGTCACGTCGCTCGGCGTCAAGCGCTCGACGCTCGCCGCGACCAGGTTCGCGACCCCGCTCACCTGCTCGGGCGTGAGCGTGCGCCCGGGACGCAGCTTCAGCACGACCGACGCCGACGGGTGCCGATCCTCGCTGACGAACAGCGAGCGCTCCGGGAGCGCCAGGTGCACGCGCGCCGCCTCGACCGCCGACAGGCCCATGATCGTCCGCGCCAGCTCGCCCTGCAGCGCGCGCTGGAAGTCGAGCCGCTGCACGAAGTCGGTCATGCCGAGCGTCTGCTTGTCGAAGATCTCGAAGCCGATGCTGCCGCCCTGCGGCAGGCCGCGCGCCGCGAGCGCCATGCGCGCCTCGTAGAGGCTCGCCTTCGACACCTCGATCGACGCGCCGTCGTCGCCGATCCGGTAGGGGATCTTGGACTGCTTCAGGTACTCGATCACGGAGCCGGCGTCGTTCGCGTCGAGCTTGGTGAACAGCGTCGCGTACTGCGGCCGCTGCACCCAGACGAGCAGACCAAAGGTGCCGGCGAGGATCGCGACCGACATGCCGAGAAACGACGCGCGACGCGCGGGCGGCAGTCCGGCGAGAAACTCGCGCAGCTGGACGAACAGGTTTTGCAGACGCTCCATCGCTAGGTCCGGTTCCTTCGCAGTCTCGTGGGATCGGTCAGGTCAAGCATCCGGCATGTGCCGGACGCGGGTGTCGTCCGCGGCACGCGGTGACGGACGCGGGTGTCGTCCGCGGCACGCGGTGCCGTCAGACCTGGATGCGCATGACCTCCTGGTAGGCCTCGACGATCTTGTTGCGCACCTGCATCATCAGCTTGAACGAGACCGACGCCTCTTCCATCGCGATCATGGTCTCGTGCAGGCTCGCCTCGCCGGTGGTGGCGAGCGCGGTGATCGAGGCGTCCGCCTTCTGCTGCAGCTTGTTCACCTCGGAGATCGAGTCCTGCAGGACGTTCGCGAACTTGCCGTCGGTCGCGCCGGGCGCCTTGACCGGCGCCGATGCTGGCGTCTCACCGACGCCGCGGACGGGGATGGGCAGCGGGCCATTGATCGCCATGATCAGGCCTGGCCGATCTCGAGCGCCGCCTGCAGCACCCGCTTGGTCGCGTTGATCGCGGCGACGTTGGCCTCGTAGGCGCGCGTCGCCGACATCAGATCGACCATCTCGGTCACGACGTTCACGTTCGGCAGCGCCACGTAGCCGTCCTCACCCGCATCCGGATGGCCCGGATCGTAGCTGCGCCGGAAGGGCGCCTGGTCCTTGACGATGCGCGAGACCTTGACCGCCGAGCCGTGATCCGCCTCCGACGCGAGCAGGTCGTCGAATCCCACCTGCGGCGTCGCCTGCAGCACCACGTCCTGGCGCTGATACGGCCCGCCCTCGGGGGTCGAGGTGCTCTGCGCGTTGGCGAGGTTGGCCGAGATCACGTCCATGCGCAGGCGGTGCGCGGACAGCCCGCTCGCGCTGACGGCGAATGCTCCGGAGATGTTCATCGTGGTGCGCCCTCCGAATCCCAGAAAGCGGTGTGCAGGACCGGCCTGGTCACTTGAGGCCCTCGATCGTTTCCTTCATGCCGGCGTACTCCTTCGCCAGCAGCCGCGAGAGCGTGACGATGCGGAACGCATTGTCCGAGAGCCGCGTCGTCTCGAGGTCGAGGTCCACGGAGTTGCCGTCGAGCTTGACGGGGGTGGAGGTATCGACCACCGGCTCGGCCCGGCGTGCGGCGGCCGCGCCCTCGCCCGCGAAGGCGTTCTCGAGCGCGTCGTGGAACGCGACGTCGCGCGCGCGATAGCCCGGCGTCTCGACGTTGGCGAGGTTCTCGCTGATCACGCGGTGCCGCGCCTCGTGCACTTCCAGGGCTCCGGCGAGCCCGCGTACGACGTTCGAGAAGAGCTGCATCTTGGTCACCTTCCTCCGGGGACGGACCGGTCCGACGGCTGCGCCGCAGCAAGGCACGTTCCGCAGTGCCGACCGGCAATCGTTGCCGCGCCCGTGTGCGCGCGCGACCGCCGCGACGGCCCCGCACCCGCGAACCCCGGCAAGATTTTCCCCCTGCTGATCATCCCGTCCGGGTTCCTCAGCCGAGACTCGCCTGCATCGTCCCGCAGGCGCGATACTCGGCGAGCTTGTTGCGCAGCGTGCGCACGCTGATGCCGAGCATGCGCGCCGCGTGGCTGCGGTTGTTGTTGGTGCGCTCGAGCGTCTCGAAGATCAGCTGGCGCTCGACCTCGTGCACGGTGCGGCCGGCGAGCGAGATGGCGATCTCCGACGGCGCCGCCGGCACCGGCTCCTCGTCGAGCTGCAGATCGCTCGAGCGGATGACCGGCCCCTGCGCGAGCAGCACGGCACGCTCGACCACGTGCTCGAGCTCGCGCACGTTGCCCGGCCAGCCGTAGGCACGCAGCCGCGCCCGCGCCGCGGGCTCGAAGCTCATCTCGCGTCCCGCGGCGAAGCGCGCGACGAAGTGGTCGAGCAGCGCGTCGATCTCGTCGCCGCGCTCGCGCAGCGCCGGCAGCGTGAGCGGCACGACGTGCAGGCGGTAGTAGAGATCGCGGCGGAACGTCCCGGCCGCGACCATGTCCTTCAGGTTCCGGTTGGTGGTCGCGATCACGCGCGCGTCGATCGGCACCGGGCGGCTGCCGCCGAGACGATCCACCTCGTGCTCCTGCAGGACGCGCAGCAGCTTCGCCTGCAGCACCGGCTCCATCTCGCTGATCTCGTCGAGCAGGATGGTGCCGCGGTTCGCGAGCTCGAACTTGCCGAGCTTGCGGCCGATCGCGCCGGTGAAGGCGCCGCGCTCGTGTCCGAAGAGCTCGCTCTCGAGCAGCTCGCGCGGCAGCGCCGCGCAATTGACGGCGACGAAGGGCTGGTGGCGGCGCGGCCCGACCTCGTGGATGTAGCGCGCGAGCAGCTCCTTGCCGGTGCCGCTCTCGCCGGCGATCAGCACCGCGGAGCGGCTGCCGGCGACGGCCTCGGCGATCTGCAGCACGCGCGCCATCGCTTCGGAGCGGCTCACGATCGGACGCGCGCCTTCACCCTCCGCACCGGCGGCCGCCGCGGGCTCGTCGAACGACGTCGCGGGACGCGCCTCGCCTTCGTCGAGCGCCCCCGGCACACGTGGCCCGCTCTCCGTGAGCGGGCCACCGGGACGCACGTCGTTCTCGGCGAGCAGCGCGCGCACGACGTGCAGCACCTCCTGCGGCGAGAACGGCTTGGTGAGGAACTCGCGCGCGCCGGACTTCATCGCCGACACCGCGTCCTCGACCGTGCCGTACGCGGTCATCATCACCATCGGCAGACCGGGATGACGCTCGCGCACGGCCGCGAGCAGCTGCGCGCCGGTCATCGCCGGCATGCGCATGTCGCTCAGCACCAGCGCGTGACGCTGCGTCGCGAGTGCATCGAGGGCGGCAGCGCCGCCGTCCACCGCGGTCACGGCGAAGCCGGCACGCTCCAGCACCTCGGTCAGACCGAGACGCATGCTGCTCTCGTCGTCGACCACCAGAATTCTGTCCATCATGCTCTCCCCGGCGCCGCCGCCGTCTCGGACTCGGGCAGGCTCACCACGAAGCGCGCGCCGACCGCGCTCGGCTCGAGGGTGAGATCGCCGCCGTGCGCCAGCACCGCGGCCCGCGCGACGGCGAGTCCGAGCCCGGTGCCGCGCTCCTTGGTCGTGAAGAAGGGATCGAAGATCGTCGCCGTGCGCTCGGGCGGGATCCCCGGACCGGTGTCGTCGACGACGATGCGCAGCAGGCGCGCGTCGTCCTCGACCGCGACGCGCAGCGTGCCCTGCTCGCCCATCGCCTCTCCGGCGTTGCGCAGCAGGTTCAGCAGGACCTGCGTGACCAGCGCGCGGTCGAGCCACCAGTACAGATCGCGGGCGGCGGGCAGCTCGACGCGGATGCCCGCGTGCAGCGACGGACCGACGACCGAGAAGGCCTCCTCGATCACGCCGCCGACGCTGGTCCACGCGAGCCGCGGCTCGGGCATGCGTCCGTATTCCAGGATGTTGCCCACCAGGTGGTTCAGATCCTGGATTCCGCGCGCGATCTGCTCGGCGAGGCGACGTGCCCGCGGCTGTGCCGCGAGCTCGTCGATCAGCAGCCGCGTGAACAGCTCCATGCCGCCGAGCGGGTTGCGCACCTCGTGCGCGAGCGTCGCCGCCATCTCGCCCATCGCCGCGAGTCGGCTCTGCCGCAGCGCCTGCAGCTCGAGCTCGCGCTCGCGCTCGAGGCTCGCCATGAGCGCGCGCTGCTTCTCGGCGAGCTGCCCGCGCAGCTCGAGCGCTTGCGCGCGCAGCAGCTGGTACTCGCGCTCGAGGCTGGCGGTCGCGTCGGTGAAGACGCGAAACGCGTCGTGCAGCTCCGCGATCTGATTGCGGCTCTGGCTCGTCAGCTCGCCGGTCACGGCTTCGCTCCCTGCATGCCTGCGACCACCTCCTGGTAGAGCTGTCCGGCAGCCGCGATGCGGCGCGACAGCGGATCGTCGTCGACGATCGGCGCCGCCGCCGGCGCCTTGGCGAC
>JAIEPK010000533.1 GCA_019749875.1 Candidatus Binatia bacterium
CGCGCGCTGATCGCACGCCGCACCGGCCGACTGCGTCAGCCGCCGGCCGCGGCTTCCTCGACGCCGCGCAGCGCGCGGCGATACGCGATCGGGCTCATGCCGCACCAGCGGTGAAACGCGCGCGTGAAGTGCGCGGCGTCGGAGTAGCCGAGGGCGACCGCGACGTCGATGATCTTGGTCGACGGATCCTCGAGCATGCGCAGCGCGGTCCGGCGGCGCAGGTCGTCGAGCAGGTCGGAGTAGGTCCAGCCGCAGGCGGCGAGGCGACGCTGCAGGCTGCGCACGGTGAGGCCCGTCGTATCGGCCGCCGTGTGCACGTCGGCCCGGTCGGTCTGGAGAAGGGAGCCGAGCAGCACCTCGAACGAGCGCAGGAAGTCGCGCGGCGGGGCGGTGCGCTGCCACTCGGTCAAGCCGGTCGGCGACGGCGCCATCACCGTCGCGGGCGGTGGGACGAGCCGGCGGTGCAGCAGAGCGCGCGGAAACTCGACGCCGGTGACGAGGCTTCCGGTGACGATCTCGGCGTCGGCGACCAGCCCCGGCTCGCGCAGCGTGCGCGGTCCCGCGCTCTGCAGCTCGATTCGCGATGGTGTCCAGTCGTCTCCGGTGAGACGCAGAAGATTGATGATGACGCCGACCGAGAACAGGTCGATGTGGCGCGACGTGACGGACGGATCCGAAAAGCGCTGGCAGAAGCGTGCCCGGTCGCCGTGCAGCGACACCCAGAACGTCTCCACGGAGCTGTAGCTCGCGACCGCAGTGGTGGAGGTGCGCAGCGCGTCGCCGAGCGTACTCGCCCGCCGGACCGCGGCACCGAACGTTCCCAGCATCTCGACGGACGTCTGCTCACCGCTGCGCAGCCCGAGCTCGTCGATGCCCTGCGTGTGCGCGCAGTCGTCGACGAAGCGGCCGAGCGATCGCAGCGGCACCACGTGCTCCGGCTCGCCGAGCGCCGCCGGCGGTAGGCCGGCACGCTCCCAGGCTCGCGCCACGGGTGCACCGATCGACGCGAGGAAGCGCACCATGCTCGCCGACGAGGCGGCGCGGATGAGCGGGACGGCCCGCATGGGACGAGGCCTCTAGCCCAATGGCACCAAAAGGCAAGCCGCATTCTTGACGGTCGATAGGCTCCGGCGTCGATGCGGGCGGCGCGCCATGCTGCCTCGGTAAGGCCTACCGCTTCACGGACAATCCGGAGAACCCAAGGGGGACGACGATGAGATCAACGGTGCGACGTCTTGTCGCAGGGGCCGCAGTGCTCGCCTGCGTCATGACGACGGCGGTGAGCGCGCGTGCGCAGCACGAGGGCCTGCTCGGCGGACTGAAGGAGCTCGAGGCGCGCGAGACCGCGATCGACGCCTACGTCTACGGCTACCCGCTGGTCACCATGGAGCTGACGCGGCGGGTCATGACCAACGTCGCCGCTCCGGGCGGCACCAAGGCGCCGATGGGACAGTTCGCGCGGCTGCGCGAGTATCCGACCGCGGCGTTCCGCGACGTGACGGCACCCAACGCCGACACCCTCTACACGATCACGTGGCTCGACGTGACCAAGGAGCCGTGGATCTTCAGCATCCCGGACATGGGGGACCGCTACTACCTGTTCCCGATGCTCGACGGCTGGACCAACGTCTTCCAGGTGCCGGGCAAGCGCACCACCGGCGGCGGCGCGCAGAAGTACGCCATCACCGGTCCCGGCTGGCAGGGCACGCTGCCCGACGGCGTGCAGCGCTACGACGCGCCGACCGGGATCGTATGGATCCTCGGCCGCATCTACTGCACCGGCACGAAGGAGGACTATGCCGCGGTGCACGCGCTGCAGGACCAGGTGTCGGTGGTGCCGCTGTCCTCGTACGGCAAGCCGTACACGCCGCCGGCGGGCAAGGTCGATCCGAAGGTCGACACCAAGACGGCGGTGCGCGCGCAGGTGAACGCGCTCGACGGCATCGCGTACTTCACGCTGCTCGCGAAGCTGATGGAGACCAATCCGCCCGCCGCCGCGGACGCGCCGATGGTCGAGAAGCTCGCGAAGATCGGCATCGTGCCGGGCAAGCCCTTCGACCCGTCGAAGCTCGATCCCGAGGTGAAGGCCGGCATCGACGCCGCGCCGCGACCGGCGCAGGACTCGATCATGCGCTGGATGAAGGAGGGCATCGTCGCCGGTGACATGAAGCTCACCGACGGCTGGCTGTTCTCGACCAAGACCGGTCTGTACGGCACGGAGTACCGCCAGCGCGCGCTGATCACCGCGATCGGGCTCGGCGCGAACCGCCCGCAGGACGCGGTCTACCCGATGTCGGAAGGTCCGGACGTCCTGCAGAGCTACGACGGCGCGAAGAAGTACGTGATGCACTTCCCCAAGGGCCAGCTGCCGCCGGTGAAGGGCTTCTGGTCGCTCACGATGTACGACGCGGCCTTCTTCTTCGTCGCGAACCCGCTGAACCGCTATTCCGTCAGCGAGCGCAACCACCTGAAGGAGAACGCGGACGGCTCGGTGGACCTCTACATCCAGCACGCGTCGCCCGGCGCCGACAAGGAGTCCAACTGGCTGCCCGCACCGGCCGGCAAGTTCATCCTGATGCTGCGCATGTACTGGCCCGACGAGACGCCGCCGTCGATCCTCGACGGCAGCTGGAGCATCCCGCGCGTCAGCGCGGCGGACTGAACCCGTTCCATCCCCGGAGCGCGCTCGATCGGGCGCGCTCCGGCTGCTCCGCTCCACGAAGCGGGAAGCGCGCCGGGCGCGCCATTCTCGCGCCGGGCCGGGCCGTATGCCAAAACACGCCCGACATGGCGAAGACGGCAAAGACGGCCAGGCCCAGGGCGCTGCGTGCGGCGCCGGCTCCGGTTCCCGCTCGCAAGGCCGCGCAATCGGCGCGCGGCGCGGGTCGCCGCGCCGAGGTCCAGCGCACGACGAAGGAGACCAGCATCCGCGTCGCGATCGCGATCGACGGCGGCGGCACGTCACGGGTCGCGACCGGCGTTCCGTTCCTCGACCACATGCTCGACCTGTTCGCGAAGCACGGCCTGTTCGACCTCGTGGTCGAAGCGACCGGCGACCTCGAGATCGACCAGCACCACACCGTCGAGGACGTCGGCCTCACGCTCGGGCAGGCGATGCGCGACGCGCTCGGCGACAAGAAGGGCATCCGCCGCTTCGGCAACCAGACGGTGCCGCTCGACGAGGCGCTGGTGTCCGTCGTGGTCGATCTGTCCGGTCGGCCGTACCTCGTCTACGAGCTCGACCCCGGCCGCGAGCGCGTCGGCGACTTCGACACCAGCCTGATCCACGACTTCCTGCTCGCGTTCGTGAACGAGCTGAAGCTGAACCTGCACGTCGACTGCATCCGTGGCCGCAACGCGCACCACATGATCGAGGCCGCGTTCAAGGGTCTCGGCCGCGCGCTCGACCAGGCGACGCAGCTCGACCCGCGCATCACGGGCGTGATGTCGACCAAGGGCGTGCTGTGATCGGGGTCGTCGACCGGAGCGTGCCGTGATCGCCATCGTCGACTACGGCGTCGGCAACCTGCGCAGCTGCGCGAAGGGTCTCGAGCGCTCGGCTGCGGACGCGGGTCTGTCGGTCGACGTGCGCGTCAGCACGTCGGCCGCCGAGATCGAGCGTGCGGACGCGGTCGTGCTGCCCGGTGTGGGCGCGTTCGGCGCATGCATGACGAGCCTCGCCCAGTCCGGCTTGACCGACGCCGTGCTGCGCGCCGCCGCGAGCGGCAAGCCGTTCCTCGGCATCTGCGTCGGCATGCAGATCCTGTTCGAGGAGAGCGAGGAATTCGGGCCCGTGCAGGGACTCGGCATCCTGCCGGGACGCATCGTGCGCTTCCGCTCGCGCGACGTGAAGATCCCGCACATGGGCTGGAACGGGCTGCACGTCGTCAAGCATGTGCCGGCGCTCGAGGGCATCGACGAGGGCACGTACGTCTACTTCGTGCACTCGTACTATGCCGAGCCGTCCGATCCGGCGATCGTCGCCGCGACGTCGACCTACGGCAGCGAGACCTTCACCGCCGCGGTCGCGCGCGACGCCCTGTTCGCGACGCAGTTCCACCCGGAGAAGAGCCAGCACGCGGGGCTCCGCCTGCTGGGCAACTTCGTGCGCGCCGCGAGCGCGCCGGTCCGCGTCGCCGTTCCCGCGTGAGCACCGTCGACGCCATGTCCGCGCGCGTGCGCACCTTCGACGTCATTCCCGCGATCGACCTGCGCGGCGGTCGCTGCGTGCGGCTGCGCCAGGGCGACTTCGGCGCCGAGACGCAGTACGGCGACGATCCGGTGGCGATGGCGCGGCGCTGGGAAGGCGAGGGCGCGCGTCGCCTGCACGTCGTCGACCTCGACGGCGCCGCGAAGGGCGAGCGTGCGCACGGCTCGGTCATCGCGTCGATCTGCGGCGCGCTGCGGATCCCGGTCCAGGTCGGCGGCGGGCTGCGCGACCTCGACAAGATCGCCAGCGTGCTCGAGGCCGGTGCCGAGTGGGGAATCCTCGGCACGGCCGCGGCGGCGAATCCCGAGGTGCTCGACGCCGCCTGCGCGAGGTGGCCGGGGCGCATCGCGGTCGGCATCGACCAGCGCGACGGCAAAGTGGCGGTCGACGGCTGGCTCGGCGACAGCGACGCGACCGCGATCGAGATCGCCCGCCGCGCGGAGCGCGCCGGAGCCGCCGCGATCATCTTCACGGACATCCGCCGCGACGGCACCGGGCTCGGCGCCAACCTGCAGGCGACGCTCGAGTTCGCGCGCGCCCATAGCGTGCCGGTCGTGGTGTCGGGCGGCGTCGCGCGGCTCGAGGACGTGCGCGCCGCGCGTGCCGCGTTCGACGCGGGCGAGAACCTGCGCGGCGTGATCGTCGGTCGAGCGCTGTACGAGAGCGAGATTCGCCTCGCCGATGCGATCGCGATCGCGTATCCGGAGAGGAGCTGACGTGCTCGCGCGCCGAACGATCACGGGCCGCGCCGGCAGGAGAGGTTAGTGCTCGCAAGACGCATCATCCCCTGCCTCGACGTGAAGGGCGGGCGCGTGGTCAAGGGCGTCGCGTTCGTCGACCTGCGCGACGCGGGCGATCCGGTCGAGGCGGCGACGCGCTACGACCGCGAGGGTGCCGACGAGCTGTGCTTCCTCGACATCACGGCGTCGCACGAGCAGCGCGGCATCATTCTCGACGTCGTGCGCGCGACCGCCGAGCGCTGCTTCATGCCGCTCACCGTCGGCGGCGGCGTGCGCACCGTCGACGACATCCGCGCGCTGCTGCGCGCCGGTGCGGACAAGGTCTCGATCAACACCGCCGCCGTCGCGGAGCCGGAGTTCGTCGCACGCGCGGCGGAGCTGTTCGGCGCGCAATGCATCGTGGTCGCGATCGACGCGAAGAACGTCGCACCGGATCGCTGGGAGGTATTCACGCACGGCGGTCGTCGGCCGACCGGGCTCGACGCGGTCGCGTGGGCGCGTCGCATGACGACCAACGGCGCCGGCGAGATCCTGCTCACCAGCATGGACCGCGACGGCACGCGCGACGGCTACGACCTCGGGCTCACGCGCGCGGTGTCCGATGCGGTCGCCGTCCCGGTGATCGCGTCGGGCGGCGCCGGCAGCATGGCGCACCTCTACGACGCGCTCGCCGACGGTCACGCGAGCGCCGTGCTCGCGGCGTCGATCTTCCACTACGAGGAGCACGCGATCCGGCACTGCAAGGAGTACCTGCAGGGCCGCGGCATCTCGGTCCGCCTCTGAGGGAAGCGACGCGCAGGGAGAATGCCGTGACGCTGCCGCCGTTCTCGCCCGATTCGAGCACCACCCAGGCCGCGTCCCCCGACGGCGTGCGGGTGCGGGCGGCGCTGGTGTCGCTGTTCGTCGGCGCGCTGCTGCTCGGCGTCAAGTACGTCGCCTACGTGTACACCGGCTCGTCGGCGATCCTGTCCGACGCGCTGGAATCGATCATCAACGTCGTCGCGGCGCTGTTCGCGGTGTTCGGCCTGCGCTTCGCGAGCCAGCCGCCCGACCAGGGACATCCCTACGGTCACGGCAAGATCGAGTACTTCAGCGCGGTCTTCGAGGGCGGTCTCATCGCGTTCGCCGCGGTGGTGATCGTCTGGTACGCGATCGCCGAGCTGATCCGCGGACCCGAGCTCGCGCAGCTCGAGCTCGGCCTCGTGCTGACCGTCGCCGCGGGCGCCGTCAACGCGCTGCTCGGCTGGTGGCTGATCCGCCAGGGCACGATGCATCGCTCGATCACGCTGGTCGCCGACGGCAAGCACGTGCTGTCCGATTTCCAGACCAGCGCCGGCGTCGTCATCGGCCTGATCCTCGTGCGTCTCACCGACATCTCGTGGTTCGATCCGGTCGCGGCCCTGCTGGTCGGCGTCAATCTGGGATTCACCGGCTGGCACCTGGTGCGCGAGGCGGCGGGCGGGCTGCTCGACGAGGGCGATCCGCGCCTGCTGAGCGGCCTGGTCGCGGAGCTCGAGAAGAACCGCATCGCCGGGATCATCCGCGTGCATCGGCTGCGCGCGATTCGCTCGGGGCGCGAGACGCACGCCGACGCGCACGTGTTCGTGCCGGAGTTCTGGAGCGTCGAGCAGGCGCACGACGCGGTCGGCGAGCTCGAGCGCCGCATCCTCGCCACGCCCGCGCTCGACGGCGAGCTCGTCTTTCACATCGACCCGTGCCAGCGGGCGTTCTGTGCCATGTGCGACCTGCCGGCGTGTCCGGTGCGCGTGGTGCCTTTCGTCGCGCGGCCGCCGCTCACCATCGAGGAGGCGACGGGGTCGCCGCAGGTCCCGAGCGGCAGCACGCCCGATGGGCCCGCCGCGGCGCCCTGAGGAGATCGACCATGACCGACGTCGCGACGCCGGACGCTCCGCGGGGGCGCGTCAAGAGCCGGATCCTCGCCGCCACCTTGTCGGGCATCTTCCCCGGGCTCGGCCAGCTCTACAACGGCGACGCGTGGCGCGCGCTCGCCTTCGCGGCCGTCGGCGCGCTCACTGCATTCGGTCCCTGGAACCCGCTCGAGGTCGAGATCGACCTCGACGACCCGGCGGCGGGGTTGCGCAACGTGCTGCTCGCGTCGCTGCCGTTTCTTGCGACCGCTCTGTGGTCGGTGATCGACGCCTGGCGTCGCGCAGTCCTTCCGGCAGAGCGCTGAGCGACGCCGAGGCGCCCGCCGTCTGCTGCGCGGCGAGGCCGTGCAGATAGCGGTACTGGAGCGGCGTCAGCGAGGTCCAGCGCCGGAACGCGCGCGTGAAGTGCGCCGGATCGGAGTAGCCGAGCGCGAAGGCGATCTCGACGATCTTGACGTGCTGGTCGTGCAGCCAGTCCATGGCCTTGCGGAAGCGGACGCGATCGACCAGCTCGCTGTACGACGCACCCGCATCGGCGAGACGGCGCTGGAAGCTGCGTACGCTGAGGCCGGCCGCACGCGCCGCGACGGCCACGTCGGCCTGCTCGGCCTCGAGCGTCGACTCGATGACCAGGTCCACCGAGCTCAGGAACTCGGTCGGCGGGGTGCGGCCGAGCCACTCGCTGTCGAGCGGCGTACCCGCCGGCACGTCCTCCAGACCCGGAATCCGACGGCTCAGCAGGGCGCGCGGGAACGCGATGCTGGTCGCGAGACAGCCGTCCTTGATCTGGCCGTCGCCCAGCGACTCGAGCAGGCTCGGCGGAC
The DNA here is from genome assembly GCA_019749875.1 of Candidatus Binatia bacterium. Classification (GTDB taxonomy): domain Bacteria; phylum Desulfobacterota; class Binatia; order UBA12015; family UBA12015; genus VGTK01. The sequence continues at coordinate 7,664 of JAIEPK010000533.1, forward strand.
ACACGCGCTGCGGGTCGGTGCTCTGCAGCGCGACCTGCGCGCTCCGCCAATCCGGACCGGCGACCGATCGCACCACCGCGACCATCAGCTCCACGGTGAGCAGGTCGGACTGGCGGAACATCCCGTCCGCGGTGCGCAGCCGGCGGCACAGCCGCACCGAGTCCCCCTCGGTGGCGAGCCAGAAGCGCGCGCCCGAGTTGTGCATCGTCCCCATGCTGCAGATGACCGACAGCGCCGAGTAGAGCGTCGGGGCGTGCAGGACGGCCTTGCCGAAACGTCCCGTGAGACCGAGGCCGAACCGCCGCGCGATCCAGACGCCGAAGTCGGGTGCGTCGAGGCTCCGTGCGGCCTCCTCGCCGAAGCGCAGCGTCAGATGCATGGGCACGAACGACTCGCGATCGATGCGTGCCCGCGCGGGCATCCCGCTGCGCGACCACAGGCACTCGACCGGGGCACCGATCTCTTGCAGCAGGTCGGCTGCGGCAGCAGCCGCCGCAGCGCGGATCACCGGGATCGGCTTCACCGCGGCCTCCGCGAGACGGAGCGCGCCATGAACGTCTCTTCGGCGGCCCCGGCCCCGATCTCCAGACGGGTCGATCGCGCGGCACGGTCGCGTGCCGGGCAGGTGCCCGTGACCGTGCCGCGGCTGGTGAAGACGATCTTCATCGAGGAGCGCGTCCGAGTGTAAGCAAAAAGACCGCAGAGGGTCGAGGCGAGATGCGCACGCGGGCGCGGCGCGGAGCGTCCCCCGCCGCGAAGTTCCGGATGCGCGGAACGGTCGTCGCGCACCGGTTCGCACAGACCGGAATCGGGCGCCTCGGGGCCTGGCGCGAAAGGGCAAGACACCGGCACGTCGCTCGCTAACAGATGGCACCGGCTCTGCCGGTTCTTGAGGGGAGGTAGGCTGTCGTGCGAACCAGCCTGACGTCGTGGCTCAGCCTGTGGCTCTGGACCATCGTGATGGTCGGCGCCCTGGTGGCCTTGCGCTGCCGCTGATCCCGATCCCAGACTTCATGAGAGGGAGCGCGGAGGCTGGGCGGACTTGCGTTTTGCGTCCGGGCGGCGAAGATCCCGGACCTTGGAGCGACCGGGCCGTCGGCTCGAAAGCACTCGGTAGCGCACGATCGCATGACGAAGCCCTGGGATAGCCGGATTGCGGCCGCGCTCGTGCGTCCTCTCGCGGGGACGCGCGTGCACCCGAACCACCTCACCACGGTCGGGCTGGTCAGCGGCCTGGTCGCGGCGTCGCTCTACGCGCGCGGCGGCGGATGGGCGGACGTCGGCGGCGTGCTCTTGGTCGCGACGATGATCATCGACCACGGCGACGGCGAGCTCGCCCGCTCGACCGGCAAGACGTCGTCGTTCGGCCACACGTACGACCGCATCGTCGACCTGGTGGTCAAGCTGTCGACGTTCGTCGGCATGGGCCTCGGCCTGCGCACCGGCGAGCTCGGCTCGTGGGCGCCGGTGTTCGGCGCCAGCACCGGCATCGCCCTGCTGGTGATCTTCAACGCGCGCGGCGCTCTCGCGCGCCGGCGCTCCGCGGCCGAGGCCTTTCACCAGCCGTCGTTCGCCGGCTTCGAGATCGAGGACATCCTCTACCTGATCGCGCCGCTCACCTGGCTCGGCGTCCTGCCGTGGTTTCTGGTC
>JAIEPK010000404.1 GCA_019749875.1 Candidatus Binatia bacterium
CGGAGCCGCGGCGCCTGCGCAGCCCGGCGAGCCGCCTGCGCATGGCGGCGATCGCGCTGGTCGCCGTCACCGCCGTCGGAACCGCGGGCTACATGCTCATCGAGGGCATGCCCTTCATCGACGCGATCTTCATGACGGTCACGACGATGTCGACCGTCGGCTATCGCGAGGTGCAGGAGCTGCACACTGCTGGGCGCGTGTTCACCATGCTGCTCATCGTGTGCGGCGTCGGTACGACGCTCTACCTGCTGACCATCGTCGCGGAGACGCTGCTCGAGGGACACCTGCAGGACTTCTGGGGGAAGGCGAGGATGCAACGGAACATCGACGAGCTGTCGGGGCACGTGGTCGTCTGCGGCTATGGACGCTTCGGTCGCGCGGTGTGCGACGAGCTCGCGCGCCAGGACGTCGAGCGCGTGATCATCGACTCCGACCCGAGCGTCGAGAGCGAGCTGCGCAGCGCGGGCGCGAGCTACGTGCTCGGCTCGGCCCTGTCCGACGAGGTGCTGGAGCGGGCCGGGGTCGCACGCGCGCGCGCGGTCGTCATCGCCACGCCGTCCGATCCCGACAACGTGTTCATCACCCTGTCGGTGCGCGAGAAGAGCGCCGGCGTGCGCATCCATGCGCGCGGCGAGACCGAGGCCGGGTTGCGCCGGCTGCGTCTCGCCGGCGCCGACCAGGTGATCTCGGCCTACCAGATGGGCGGCATGCGCGTCGCCGCGTCGATCTTGCGGCCGTCGGTCGTCGACTTCCTCGAGATCTCGACGCCCGGACGCGGCGAGACCATCGATCTCGAGGAGCTGCGCATCGATGCCGGTGCGGCGATCGCGGGGACGACCATCGAGGTCCTCGAGCGCGGACAAGGCCGGGTGCGCGTGGTCGCCGTCAAGCCGGCCGGCGGCGCGATCCGGCTCATCCCCGAGGCGGGCACGATGCTCGCGGAGGGGGATCTGCTGGTGGTGATCGGCGATCGCCAGAGCCTCGAGACGCTCGCGCAGCAGTGCAGCGGCGAGACGCTGCCCGCCGCGCGCTGACGGGCGCTACGGCAGCGTGACGAGGTCGGGGTCGCGGCGCAGGCCGGTCGCCTGCTCGTAGGCGTAGGCGAGGCGGATCAACGTGCCCTCGTCGAAGGCGCGACCCAGGAACGAGAGACCGATCGGTGCGCCGTCGACGGTGTAGCCCATCGGCACGGTGATCTCGGGCAGCCCGGCGATCGACGCCATGAGGATCGGCTCGCCGCCGTACGCCTCGCCGAAGCCGAACGGCATCGGCGGCGCGCTCGCGCACGCGTAGGTCGGATCCACCACGCCGGGCAGCGGCGTCGCGGGGCACAGCACGGTCGGGAACACGAGCGCATCGACGCCGCTCTGGTCGAGCGCCGCGAGCACCGCATCGGCGAGTCGCGCACGCAGCGCGAGCGCGTGCGCCATCGCCTCGTCGTCGGGCTCGGTCGCATCGCACGCGGCGGTGAGATTGACGATGTTGCGCACCACGTCCGGCCCGAGAGCGCGCGCCGCAAGCGCGATCTCGGACGCGCTTCGTACCGGCGCGTCGGGCGCGTACGTCGTCAAGTACTCGCCGATCTCGCCGGCGAACTGATCGTTCGCGAGCGTGACCAGGATCTCCAGCACCTCTCCTCCGGTGAGCACGTCGGCGACGACCACGGGGTCGACGAGCGTCGCGCCGCGCGCGGCCATCGCGTCGAGAGCCGTCGCGAACGCCGCGTCGACGTCGTCGTTCTGGCCGGAGAGAGGCTCACCGAAGGTCGCCCGCAGCACCGCGAGGTGCGCTCCGGCGAGACCGCCCGGGTCGAGAAAGGACGTGTAGTCGTCGCGTGCGCGCCCGATGCCGTGCAGCGTGTCGGGATCGCCGGGATCGGGGCCGGCCATCGCGCCGAGCATGATCGCCGCGTCGCTCACGTCGCGCGCGAGCGGGCCGGGGACGTCGAGGAAGCGCGACGCCGGTACGATGCCGCTCCGCCCGACGAGCCCGAGCGTGGGCTTGATGCCGACCAGGGAGTTGAACGTCGCCGGAATGCGGATCGATCCCGCGGTGTCGGTACCGGTCGCGAGCACCGCCATGCCGGCCGCGACGGCGACCGCGGATCCGCCGCTCGAGCCGCCGGGAATGCGATTGCGCCGATACGCGTCGAGCGTCTGCCCGCCGCGCGAGCCGTAGCCCGAGACGCCGAACGCGAACTCGTCCATGTTGACCTTGGCGACGAGCAGCGCGCCGGCGGCGCGCAATCGTGCGATCGACGAGGCATCGGCCGGCGTGCGCGAGTCGCCCAGGATCAGCGATCCAGCGGTGGTACGCATGCGGTCGCCGGTGTCGTAGTTGTCCTTGACGGCGACCGGGACGCAGTGCAGCGGTCCGACCGGGCCGCCGGTCGCATACGCGCGATCGAGCCCTGCGGCCTCGCGTGCGAGGTCGGGATCGATCTCCAGGACCGCGTTCAGCGCGGGCCCTGCGTCGTCGGTCGCGTCGATGCGCGCGACGACCTGACGGGCGATCTCGCGGCAGGTCGTGCGTCCGTCGGCGAGGGCGCTGCGGACGTCCGCGACCGATGCGCGTGTGACGTCGAAGGCCGGCTGGCCGGTGTCGCTGCAGGCCGCGAGCACGGCGCAGAGCACGGCGCCTGCGACGCGGCGACGGACGCCGACGTCGCGGACGAGAACGGTGGTGTCGTGCATCACGCCTCCGCGATCCAACAACGGCACGATCGCGCAGTCGCGTTAGGGCGGGGCGCCGCATCCCGCTGCGACCCGATGCACGAGCGGCGCTTGACGCTGCGGCGCACGGCGGCTAGGCGCGCGGCATGACCCGACGCGACCAGCGAGGTGACGCGTGAAGCCCGATCCGATCGCCGAGCAGCGCCCGGTGCTCGATGCGCTGTCGCGCTCGATGTTCGACCCGGCGTTGTCCGGCGGCTGTCCGCTGCTCGGCGAGATGCTCGGGGCGCTGGGCGACGATCCGGTGGCCGTCCAGCTGATGCTCGCGACGCCGCTCTGGAAGATTCCCGGGCTGATGCTGTCGGCGGCGCTCCTGTACCGGGCGTGCGCCGACCCGGCGCACCCGCTGGCGCGCTACCTGCCGGGTCGCGACGCGCCGCTCGACGCCGGCTTCCGTGGTGCGCTGCACGAGGCCCTGGTGCGCGATCGCGTGACGCTCGCAGCGCTGATGGAGCGGCACACCTATCAGTGCAATCCGCCGCGGCGCCTCGCGGTGTCGGCGGTCGCGATCGCCGAGGCGACGCGCGACTGGCCGCGGCGCAGCGTCGTGCACGTCGACGTCGGCACGGCGTCCGGGCTCGGGCTGCTGCTCGGGCACGTCGCGGCGCGTGTGGGCGGCGCACGCATCGGCCCCGAGCAGGCGCTGCTGGAGCTCGAGATCGAGCTGCACGGCGGCCAGGTCGATCCGCGCGCGCTGGTGATGCCGGAGATCGAGCGTGCGGTCGGGATCGACCTCGATCCGCCCGACCTGCGCGATCCTGCGTGTCGGGCCTGGATGCGCGCCTGCCAGTACACCGTCGCGGAAGAGTGGGCGATCTTCGATCGCGCGATCGATCTGGTGCTCGAGCGCCGTCCGCGCATCGAGCGCGGCTCCGCGACCGACCTCCTGCCGCGCATCGTCGCCGAGATGCCGCCCGGGCAGCCGCTGCTGGTGACCGACACCTACGTGGCGGTGTTCATGTCGGAGGACGAGCGCGAGCACCTGCGGCGCGAGCTCGACGCGATCGCGGCCGAGCGTCTGGTGGTCTGGCTGTCGCAGGATCCGCCGGTACCGCTGGGCCGTCATCCCGAGCGCACGACGGCCGGTGTTCCGATCCCGGCGGCGCTCGTCGAGCGCATTCACCGGGAGATGTTCGGGCTGGTCTGCGTCACGACCTGGCCGGGCGGCGTCCGCACGCCGCGCCTCGTCGGGGTCACGCATCCGGGCGGATGCTGGCTCGAGTGGCACGAGTAGCGCCGAGCCGCGGCGGCGCGCGCGTGGCTTGTGCTTTACGGCCGCGGCACGTCGTGCATCCCATCGGGCGGGGAGGAAACCCCGATGATCGATCTGCCGAGATCCGAGCGCGCGTCCATGAGCTGAAGCACGACGACCAGACCGCGCCGCCGCCCGCGCAGTGAGCGCGGGCGTGCGATGGACGGATGTAGCGCCGTTACATCGTGCTCGGGCACCGAAGCGCCGTTTGCAGTGGCTCGGGCGGGTGTCTTGACTCAGCTGGTGTAACGGCACTATACGACGGCCATGGCGCGTGACGGAGCCGTCCGACCTCGCGCCGCGGAGTCCGAGGCCACGCGGCGCGCGATCCTCGATGCCGCGGCCGAGCTGCTGGCGAGCGCGGGCGAGGAAGGGCTCTCGATCCGCGAGCTCTGTGCGCGGTCGGGGGTGACGCCGCCGACCGTCTACCACCACTTCGGAGACAAGGCGGCGCTGGTCGATCGGGTGGTCGACGAGTGCTTCACCGCGTTCGACGTCGCATTCGACGACCGCACGCCGCCGAGCGACCCGGTCGAGCGGGTGCGCTGGGGCTTCGATGCCTACGTCGCCTACGGCGTCGCGCACCCCGTGCCCTACCGGCTCATGTTCCAGCGCTCGCAGGGACGACCGACGCCGGCCGGGCTCGCCTCGTACGACCGCCTGCGCCGCATGGTGCGCGCGGTCGACGACGCCGGACGTCTGCTGGCACCGCTCGAGGACGCGGCCGCGGCGATCTGGTCGTCCGTGCACGGCGTGACGTCGCTCGTCATCGCCGGCTTCTGGCCGCCGGACGCCCCCGCGATCGCGCTCGTCCGCGACGCGATGCTCGCGCAGCTCGCATCGACCGCACCGCGGCGCCGCGCACGCACCACGCGCACCGTCAAGAAAAAGGGAAGGAAGCACCATGGAAGAACGTGAATCGTCGCTGAACCCGTTCCTGCAGGGCAACTTCGCGCCGTGGCGGATGGAGGGCGACGCGCCCGACCTGGAGGTCGTCGGCGAGCTGCCGCACGAGCTGTGCGGCACGTACTTCCGCAGCGGCCCGAATCCCGCCTTCGAGCCGATCGGCCGCTATCACTGGTTCGACGGCGACGGCATGGTCCACGCGATCCGCATCGCCGGCGGTCGAGCCCACTACCGCAACCGCTGGGTCGCGAGCGACGGCCTGAAGGAGGAGCGCGAGGCCGGGCGCGCGCTCTACCCGGGGCTGCTCGAGTTCGGGCGCATGGAGATCCCGCGCTTCAAGATCACCGGCAACACCAACAACGTCTTGCATGCCGGCAAGCTGCTCGCGCTGGTCGAGAGCTCGCTGCCGACCGAGATGGATCCACGCACGCTCGAGACCAAGGGCGTGTACGACTTCGGCGGCAAGCTCGCCGGTCCCATGACCGCGCACCCGAAGCTCGACCCGGTGAACGGCGAGATGCCGTTCTTCGGCTACTCGCCGTTCCCGCCGTACCTGCAGTACTACGTCGCGGATCGCAGCGGGGCGATCGTGCACGCCGAGCCGATCGACATCCCGTGGCCGACGATGATGCACGACTTCGCGGTGACCGAGCGCCACGTGGTGTTTCTCGTTTGTCCGATCGTGTTCGACCTCGCGAACGTCGCGAGCGGCGGCTCGGTGTTCTCGTGGCAGCCCGAGCGCGGTACGCGCATCGGCGTCATGCCGCGACGCGGGACGAGCAGCGACGTGCGCTGGTTCGAGACCGACCCCTGCTACGTCTTCCACCCGCTGAACGCGTACGACGACGGCGACGCGGTCGTGGTCGACGTGCACCGCTACCAGCAGCTGCTCTTCATGAGCCCCGAAGCGGCGCGCGACCCGAACTGGCGCGACTCGCAGGTCGCGCGCCTGCACCGCTTCACGATGAACCTCGCGACCGGCGCGCTGCGCGAAGGCGCGCTCGACGACCACGAGGGCGAGTTCCCGCGCGTCGACGAGCGCCGTGTCGGCCGCAAGCACCGCTTCGGCTACTTCGCGACCACCGGGCCCGAGGGCAATCCGACGCTGCAGCCGCTCTTCACCGCAGTCGCGAAGATCGACCTCGAGCGCGGTTCGCGCGTCGAGCTGCGCCCGCATGGCGCGGGCAACGGCTGCGGCGAGCCGGTCTTCGTGCCGCGCCATGACGCGGCCGACGAGGACGACGGCTGGGTGCTGTACCTCGCCTACGACGCGGCGCGGAACGCGAGCGAGCTGGTGGTCGCGGCGTCGCGCGACTTCACGGGTGAGCCGGTCGCGCGCGTCCTGCTGCCGCATCGCGTGCCGTACGGATTCCACGGCAACTGGTTCGCGAACGTCGGCTGAGGAGAATCGAATGACCGCGCTGCAACGCTTCATCGCCTACGCGACGGCCTTCGAGCAGACCTACGACGACGACGACTGGCGCCGCATCGAGCCGTTCTTCGCGCCCGACGCGGTCTACGAGGTGCAGGGCTCCGCGCTCGGCTGCCGTCTCGAGGGGCGGGCGGCGATCGTCGCCGGGCTCAAGAAGTCGCTCGACGGATTCGACCGCCGCTTCGCCAAGCGGGCCCTCGACGTCGTCGACGGCCCGCACGAGCAGGGCGACACGGTGGCGATCGGCTGGACCGCGACCTACGCGGTCCCGGGCGCGCCGTCGCTGGTCCTGCGCGGCCGGAGCACGGCGACGGTGCGTGACGGCCAGATCACGCGGCTGGTGGATGCATACCCGGACGGAATGGACGAGGAGGTCGCCGGCTGGCTCGCCCGCCACGCTCCGGGTGCCAGCCCGTCCTACGTGTGAGCTCGCTGCAGGGTTGACAGATTCCCCTTCCCGGGCAGAGTCGTGAGCGATTTGAACGATTCTATCCCGGAAAGGGGAGCTGCCGATGACACCCGCCGCCGCACCGATCCGCCTCGCCAGCGAGGCTTCCGAACCAGCTGCCGCCGACGGCTCGCGCGAGGTCGATCTGGCGCGCATCGAGCGCGCGGTGCGCGAGATCCTGCTCGCGGTCGGTGAGGATCCGAAGCGCGAGGGGCTGCGCGACACGCCGCGCCGCGTGGCGCGTGCCTACCGCGACCTGCTGCGCGGCCTCGGCGACGATCCGGCTCGTCACCTCGGCCGCGTGTTCGAGCACGACAGCGCCGGCGACGATCTGGTGATCGTGCGCGGCATCGAGTTCGCGAGCGTGTGCGAGCACCACCTGCTGCCGTTTCTCGGTCGCGCACACGTGGCGTACCTGCCCGACCGCGGAAAAGTCGTCGGGCTCAGCAAGATCGCGCGCGCGGTCGACGTGCTCGCGCGTCGCCCGCAGCTGCAGGAGCGGCTCGCGGCGCAGATCGCCGATGCGATCGCGGGTCACCTCGGCGCGCGCGGCGTCGCGGTGATGGTCGAGTCGGAGCATCTGTGCATGAAGATCCGCGGCGTCGGCAAGCAGCATGCGGACATGGTCACGACCGCCGTGCGCGGCGAGCTGGCGCGCAACGCGGCGCTGCGCGCCGAGGCGCACGCACTGATTCGCGCCGGCCGCTGAGCGCGCGCGAAGCGGCCGGGCGCATGTCGCGCACGATGGTCGAGCTGCATCGCGCGGAGATCCTGCGCCGTGCGGATCTTCTCCGCGCGCAGTATCCCGCGGCGTCGTGCGGGTTCCTCGCGTGCTCGCTCGCGTACGAGATCGGGCTGCGACCGGACGAGATCGAAGCGGTGCTGGTCGAAGAGGAGGGGCCGGGCCGCGCGCGCCGGTAGGTCGCGTGCGGCCCGGATCAGGAAACCGGGGCCGGGTCAGGCGGCGTCGAGGAGGGGCTTGGGCGGCTTCTGGACGACGTGCAACCGGACGCGCGGCGCGTCGTCGATCGGCGTCACGCGGGCCTCCGCCGTCTGCGACCAGGCCTCGCGCACGATCAGGGCCACCGCGGCCGCCATCAAGCCGAGGGTGAGCCACAACAGCGGCTCGAGCCCGGTGGTCGCGATGGCCGCCGTGGCAGGAGCCGCGGTGACGGCGACCGGGATCGTGGGAATCATCACGTTCTTGCCTCCTTCAGAGATGTCGTTCGGGTTGAACGATATGCCCGATTTGGGATCTGTCAACCCGTCTAATCTCTCTTCGGAGACAACATTAGTCATCTTGAGCGGTCGGCGGAACCCCCCGGTCGATGAGCCGGCGCAGCCGCTCGACCTCGCGCTGCAGCGGCTCCACCACCGACAGGACCTCGGCAGCGGTGAAGCGCTGGGTGATGTGCTGCGGGCAGTTCCAGTCGAACGACACCACGTCGATGGTCACGACGCGCTCGACCTCGGCCCCGTCCTCGACCGCGAGATGCTCGAGCAGCTCCGGATGCTCGCGCACGTCGGCGACACGCGCATGACCGAGGATCTTCAGCCGCCGCCGGTGCGCGTAGTCCATGAGGAACAGCGACACCCGGTCGTCGACCGTGAGGTTGCCGGCCGTGAGCAGCTGCCGGTTGCCGCCGTAGTCCGCGAACGCGAGCGTCGTCGGCGAGACCACGCGCAGGAAGCCGACCGGCCCGCCGCGGTGCTGGACGTACGGCCAGCCCGCCTCGCCGATGCTCGCCATGTAGAAGCTGTCGCGCGCCGCGATGAACTCGGCCTCGCGGGCCCCGAGCGGATCGACCGGAGCGGTCGCGGTGACGGGGTGGGAGCGGCCGTAGTAGCGCTCCTGCTCGTGCAGCACCGCCGGGGTTGCGAGGGTCGCGAGAAACGTCCTGGCCATGAGGGATCTCCTTTCGTTCCGGTCCGAAGGATGGTTCGTTGCGCTTCACGGCACAATGGCTGTTGATCGACGAAGACAATTGCGCGAGAGGCAATGATCGTGGATCGCCTGGACGTCATCGCCGCGTTCGTCGCGGTCGCCGAGACGGGCTCGTTCGTCGCCGCCGCGCGGCGGCTCGGCCGCTCACCGGCCGGCGTGACGCGCGCGGTGGCCGCCCTCGAACGACGTCTCGGTGCGCGCCTGTTCACGCGCACGACGCGCGTCGTCGCGCTCACTGAAGAAGGGCGTCGTCAGCTGGCGCGCTGCCAGTCGATCCTGCGAGAGGTCGCGGCGCTCGAGTCCGGTGCCGGAGCGGAGCGTGCGGAGGCTGCGGGCACGCTGGTCGTGACGGCGTCGGTGGTCTTCGGGCGCCTGCACGTCGTGCCGATCGTGGCCGAGCTGCTGCGCCGGCATCCCGGCATCGACATCCGCCTGCAGCTCGACGACGAGGTGGTCTCCCTGGTCGAGGCGAGCATCGACGTCGGCATCCGCATCGCGCACCTGCCGGACTCGCGCCTCAAGGCGGTGCGCGTCGGTGCGGTGCGGCGCGCGCTCTACGCGAGCCCTGCGTATCTCGCCGCGCACGGCGAGCCGCGAGCGCCCGCGGACCTCGCGCGGCACGCGATCGTCGCGTTCGCGCCGACGG
>JAIEPK010000654.1 GCA_019749875.1 Candidatus Binatia bacterium
CCCGCGATCGCACGGACCGCGCGCGGCGTGCGGCACGCGTGCTGGGCAGCGCGCCGCGGGAGGAGCGTCGCACCCGTACCGGGCTCGAGCGGAACCGGCGTGCGCCTCGTCACCGCGCGCTCCCGCGCTGCCGCAGCGCGTCCGCGACCGCGAGGTACGCCGGCTTCGGCTGGTAGTCCGCGTCGAACAGCAGCGGCTCGCCGACCCGCTTGACGGCCTGCTCGATGCTCGTCGGGTAACGGTCGGTGAACAGCCACACGGTGAGCGCGGTGCACCGCTGCACCGCAGCGCACGCCTCGCTCACCGCGGCGTAGAGCGCGCGCTGCCGCTCGAGCCGCGCCGCGCGATCGCCGTCGAAGCGCCAGGTGTGGACGTTGAGCTCGGTGATCTCGACGTCGACGCCGAGGTCCGCGAAACGGCGCAACGACGCCTCCGCTTCTTCCCGCGTGGCGATGTCGGCATCACCCGGCGGCGCCGTCGGGAAGAACGCCATGTGCGCCTGAATGCCGACGCCGTGCAGCGGCACGCCCGCGTCCCGCAGCTCGCGTACCAGCGCGACGTAGCGGTCCTGCTTGACGCCGGGCTTCAGCTCGACGAAGTCGTTGAGGAACAGCCGAGCTTCTGGATCCGCCTCGTGCGCGATGCGAAACGCCTCCGCGATGTAGCCCGGACCGAGCTTCGTGAGGAACGCACCGTCGCGCAGGCCGCCGGTGCCGCCGTCCTCGCCGAAGACGGTGAGCGGCTCGTTGACCACGTCCCAGCGGTCGGCGCTTCCGCGGTAGCGCCCGACCACGGTGCGGATGTGGTCGGCCATCAGCGCGCGCAGCGTGTCGGCGTCGGCGGCGGACACGTACGCCGGGTTCGGCGGATCCGCAGCACCGCCCCACACCAACGTATGGCCACGCACGCGCATGCCGTGCGCCTGCGCGAAGTCGACGATCGCGTCCGCACCCGAGAAGTCCCAGCGATCGGGCTCGGGATGGATGCGACCCCACTTCATCGCCTTGTACGGCGTGATCGAGTCGAACTCGCGCGCGAGCACGGTGCCGTACTGCGGATCCGTCGCGGACGACAGGTACTCGTCGTGCGCCGCGGTGCCGATCGAGAAGCGGTGCCGCGCCGCGAGCTCGCGCAGCGCGTCGGCTCCACCCGTGCCGCTGCCGCCGGCATCACCGCAGCCGGAAGATCCGAAGGCCAGGGTCAGGAGGCCGCAGACCGACATCCGGCGCAGTAGCTCGTGTCCTGCGACCGCGCGCAAGTCTCTTTGTCGCCGCATCGCCTTCGCCCCTCATCTCCGCGCCCCATGCGCGCGCGGCTCGTCCTAACAACCCTGTGAATGACTAGTCAACAGACTTGTTAGGACGATATCCTCGACGGCGGCCGGCGCGCGTTCCGGGTTGACGCGGGGCTGCCGCGCGACCTATCCAACAGCTCTGTCAGCGAAGGCCCACAGGCCCCACGAGGGCCGTCACCCGCGTCGCAGCAGCGCGCCGAAGACACGCTCTGCGGTGCGCGCGGCGCAACCCGCGCGTGCGCCGCTGCCGTCGCGCAAGGAGCAAGGCGAGATCACGCGACGCGCCATCCTCGACGCCGCGATCGCGCTCTACGCCGAGGCCGGCGTCCGCGGGACGGGTCTGATGGCGATCGGCAAGCGCGCCGGCGTGCACCACGCGACGGTGCTCTACCACTTCAAAAGCTCGCGCGAGCTGCTGCTCGCCGTCCTGCGGGAGCGCGACCGCCTGTTCATGAAGTACTCGCAGGACGTGCTCGATCGCGGCGGGCTCGAGGCACTCCGCCTGCTGCCATTCGCCGGGCGCTTCAACGTCGAGCACCCGGTGTGGGCGAAGCTCTTCGCCGTGCTGCAGGCGGAGGCCCTCGACCCCGACGCTGAAGCGCACTCGTACTTCGTCGAGCGACGCGATCAGGCACGCGCGCTCGTGCTCGAGCTGCTGCGCTCGGCCAAGAAGCGCGGCGAGATCCGCAAGGACGTCGACTTCGAGGCAACCGCGAACGTCGTGCTCGCGTTCACCGCCGGCATCAACATCGGATCGTTCCTCGATCCGCAGAACACCGACGTCGTCGTCGCCTACCGGCGCTTCACCGACATGCTGATCGAAGACCTGACCCGCGGCGTGCGGCGCCGCTGAGGAGCTGCTCCATGCCTCGACACGGAACGCGGGCGCTCCTGCTGCTGCTCGCCGCGGCGCTCGCCGCCGCGTGCTCCGACGCGCCGACCAGCGGCACTGCACCGGCGGCGCGCCCGAACTTCCTGTGGATCGTCGCCGACGACATGAGCTTCGAGCTGGCCGCCTACGGCGACCCGCTCGCGCGGACGCCGAACCTCGACCGTCTCGCCGCGGAAGGCGTGCGCTACACGAACGCGTTCGCGACCGCCGGCGTGTGCGCGCCGAGCCGCGCGACGCTGATCACCGGCATGTACGCGACGTCGATCGGCGCGCACCACATGCGGAGCATCGTCGGCGGGTACTACCCGGTGCCGCCGCCCGAGGTGAAGACCTTCACCGAGTACCTGCGCGCCGCCGGCTACTACGCGAGCAGCAAGAACAAGCTCGACTACCAGTTCAGCGACACGCTCACCGGCGCACCGATCACCAACTGGGACGACGCGAACGGCGACTGGCACGGCCGCGCGCCGGACCAGCCGTTCTTCGCCTACGTGACGCTGCTCGAGACGCACGAGAGCCAGCTGCTGGTCGACGGCCCGATCGAGACGGATCCTGGCGCGGTGAACCTGCCGCCGTATCTGCCGGACACTCCGGTCGTGCGGGGCGATCTGGCGCGCTTCTACGACAACGTCGCGCGCCTCGATGCACAGGTCGGGCGGCTGCTCGACATGCTCGACGAGGAGGGACTCGCCGAGAACACCATCGTGTTCTTCTTCCCCGACAACGGGCGTCCGCTGCCGCGCGAGAAGCGCTGGGTGTACGACGGCGGCATCCACGAGCCGGTGATCGTGCGCTGGCCCGGCACGCTCGATCCGGGCGGCGTGAACGAGCGTCTGGTGAGCTACGTCGACTTCGCGCCGACGGTGCTGTCACTGGCCGGCGTCGAGGTGCCGTCGCACATGCAGGGACGCGTGTTCCTCGGCGCGCACGTCGATCCCGAGCCCGACTTCGTGTTCGCCGCCGCCGACCGCTTCGACGAGGCCGAGGACCGCATCCGCGCGGTGCGCGACACGCGCTTCAAGTACGTGCGCAACTACCATCCCGAAACGCCGTACGGGCAGACCATCCGCTTCCGCGACAATCTCAAGACGATGCAGGAGATCTTCCGCATGCACGACGCGGGGCTGCTGCTGCCGCCCGCCGACTGGTACTACCGCGCCACCAAGCCCATCGAGGAGCTGTACGATACCGCGAGTGATCCGTACGAGCTCGACGATCTGGCCGATCGCCCGGAGCAGCAGCAGCGCCTCGCACGCATGCGTGCCGCGCACGAGCAGTGGGTGCAGGACACCGGTGACCTCGGCGCGATCCCGGAGGAAGAGCTCGCCGAGCAGTACTGGCCGGGCGGTGTCCAGCCGGTGGCGCCGCCGCCGTCGATCGAGCCCGCGGGCGGTGCATCCGACGGACCGGTACAGGTCGCGATCCGCTCGGAGGTCGAGGGGGCGTCGCTCGCCTACACGCTCGAGGCGGGCGACGACGCACACTGGCTGCTCTACATGCGGCCGATCACGCTCGACGCGAGCGCCACGTTGCGCGCGCGCGCCGTGCGCTACGGCTGGGCCGACAGCAGCGACGCGAGCGCGACCTTCACGGTCGGCGGACGCTGAGCACGCAACGCCGCGCGATGCCACGCACGCGCGGCGCGCGATCTCTCAGCGCAGCCACTCGACGACCACGCTGCGCCGCTTCGCGCCGATCTCGATCTCGAGCTCGGCACCGACGTTCGCGCCCAGCAGCGACGCGCCGAGCGGCGACTGCGGCGTGACCACCGTGACGGTCACGCCACCCGCGTCGATCGTCTCGCCGCCGCCCGCCGGGGCCAGGAGGTAGACCAGCGCGCGGTCGTCCTCGTCGACCAGTCCGACCAGCCCGCCCGCGTGCACGGGCTCGTGCTCGTCGAAGTCGCGCGCGTCGAGCGACGCCAGCACCGCCACCGCGTCGCGCAGCGTCTCGGCGCGCTCGGCCAGACCGCGCGCCAGATACTGCTGCTCGACGGCGCGCATGTCCTTCGCGTGCTCCTGCTTGGTCTCGCCGTGCGTGGCACCCGCCTGCGCGGACTTCTGCGACGCGACCAGCGCCTCGTAGCGCGCGGCGAGCCGCGCGTGCAGCGCCGCGATCAGCGCCTGCTTGTCGATCTTCGGGGGCATGTCCGTCGCGGACGTTAGCGTCCCGCACGCAAGTCCGCTCGCGCGCCACGCGCCGCGCGCCGCGCACGACGCGGACCAGCGGTCGCGGCACGCCGCGCGGACGGCTAGACACGCGCGTCGATGCACCGCCTGCGCTTCGAGCTCGAGGCCACGGTCGCGGGCTCCGCGGCCCGGGCCGGACGCCTACACACGCTGCACGGCGAGGTGCTGACCCCGGTCTTCATGCCGGTGGGCACGCAGGCGACCGTCAAGGGCCTGCCGGTCGAGGACCTGGTCGCCTCCGGCGCGCAGGTGCTGCTCGCGAACGCGTACCACCTGCTGCTGCGTCCGGGCCCCGACGTCTTCCGGCACGTCGGCGGCATCCATCGCTTCATGAACTGGACGCGTCCGATCCTGACCGACTCCGGCGGCTTCCAGGTGTTCTCGCTGCCCAACGAGCGCGTGATCACCGAGGAAGGCGCGGTGTTCAAGAGCTACGTCGACGGACGCTCGATCGTCCTCAGCCCCGAGCACAGCATCGCCACGCAGCTCGCGATCGGCAGCGACATGATGATGGCGATGGACGTCTGCGTGCCGTCCACCTCGGACCGCGACACGGCCGCCGCCGCCATGGAGCGTACGCACCGCTGGGCGCAGCGCAGCCTCGACGCGCGCGGCGACGCCCCGCAGGCGCTGTTCGGCATCGTCCAGGGCGCCTGCTTCGACGACCTGCGCCGCGAGAGCGCCGACGTGCTGACGCAGATGCCGTTCGACGGCTTCGCGATCGGCGGGCTCGCGGTCGGCGAGACCAAGCACGAGCGCGAGCGCTGCACCGCGCTGGTGACCGCGCTGCTGCCGCAGGGTCGTCCGCGCTACCTGATGGGCGTCGGCACGCCGATCGACCTGCTGGAAGCCGTCGACCGCGGCGTCGACATGTTCGACTGCACGATCCCGTCGTCGCTCGCGAAGCAGGGCGTGGTCTACACGTCGACCGGCCGCTTCGCGCTGTCGCGCGGCGTGTACAAGCTCGCCGACGTGCCGGTCGACGCGCAGTGCCCGTGCTCGACCTGCGCGAGCTACTCGCGCGCCTATCTGCACCACCTGCTGAAGGCCGGCGAGCCGCTCGCGTGGACGCTGCTCACGCGGCACAACCTGCGCTTCTACCACGACCTGATGTCGGCGATGCGCACCGCGATCCGCGACGGATCGTTCACGGCGCTGCGCGACGAGCGCCGCCCGCTGCTCGCGCGCATCGACGACGAGCACCCGTCGCTGGTGCCGGTCGCGCGCCGTCGGCGCCGCGGTGAGGACGTCCTCGCGCGCTTCGACGTGCGCATCGCGGCGGAAGGACACGCGAGCATCGTCGACCGCGCGTCGGGTGAGATCATGCACGCGGGGCTCGATCCGCAGATGGAGGCGCGCACGCTCTACGTCGAGCAATCGCGCCTCGCCGAGCGGCTGCGCGAGGCCTCCACCGCGCCGCTCGTGATCTGGGACGTCGGCCTCGGCGCCGCGCACAACGCGATGGCGGCGATCGCGTGCGTCGAGGCGTGCGGCGGCGGGACGCCGCGTGACGCGCGCGCGCGGAACGACGAGCCCCAGCGTGACGCGCGCTCGCCCGGCAACGCGACGCAGCGTCCGGTGCACCTCGTCAGCTTCGAGAACGACGTCGCGGCGCTGCGCCTCGCGCTGCGCAACGGCCCGCGCTTCCCGCACCTGCGCGGGCCCGCCCCCGGCAAGCTGCTGCGCTTCGGCGAGTGGCACTCGGAAGACGCTCCGCTGGTGTGGACGCTCTTCGAGGGCGACTTCCTCGAGCGCATGGACGAGGCGCCAGCGCCGGACCTGATCTTCTGGGATCCGTTCTCGCCGAAGACCGACACGCCGCTGTGGACCCTCGACTGCTTCGAGCGCGTGTTCGCCGCCTGCGCCGACCGCGACACCGAGCTGTTCACGTACTCGACCTCGACCGCGATCCGCGCGGCGCTGGTCGCCGCGGGCTTCGTGATCGCACGCGGCGCGCCCACCGGGCCGAAGGCCGAGACCACGCTCGCGATGACGCCGGCAGCACTCGCGCACGCGGCGCGGCGCGGACGCGAGCTCTTCGGTCCGGACTGGCTCGAGCGCTGGCGGCGCAGCGACGCGCGCTGGCCCTCGGACGTCGTGGACGACGCACGCGACGCCTTCGCCGAGCGCATCCTCGCCGCGGCGCAGCTGCGCGGCGACTCGCGCTAAGCCAGCGAGAACCGCGCGACCGTGCCGCTCAGCGTCGCATCGTCGACGGTGACGTAGAGCGTGCGGTCGGTCACCGTCACGCCGAGCTTCATGCGGCGCGCGAGACGCGCCGCGAGCTCCGCGAGCAGCGTGCGGTCGATGGCATGCAGCTCGAGCGCGTCGGCCTTGTGGATGCGCTCGCTCGCGAGCTGGCGCACCAGCAGCGCGGGATCCTTGTGCGTGTACACCGCGACGCGCGGCGCTGCCTTGCTCGCCTTGTGCAGCCGCGCCGCGTCCGGCGCGCCGACCTCGATCCATGCCTGCAGAGCGCCCGTCAGGTCGCGCACCCGCAAGGCGGGCTCGTCGGGCTCGGCGAGCCCGCGCGACATCTCGAGGCCCTCTTCGTACTCGAGGCAGTACGCGAGCACGCGCGTCAGCAGGTACTCCGCCGTCTCCGACGGGTGGCGTGCCGCGCGCAGCGCGAGGGTCGCATAGACGCCACGGTCGACGTCGCTGAGCTCGATGTCGAAGCTGTAGACGGTCGCGTTCAGCGCCACGGCGGCGCCATCCTTCGGACGTACGACGGCACGAACGTCAGTTCCGCGCCGCGACCGAGACCAGGTCCGCCGGCTGCGCCGTCGTCAAGTAGTCGCGTGCCGCCGCGTCGCCCTGCAGCTCGGCGAGGAAGAACGCCGTGACGTAGGCCTGCCCGATCGCGATGCCCTGGTCGATCGGCAGATACGCGAACGGCGCGCCGGGAACGGTCTGCCGCACGCCCTCGCCGCAGCCGGGCGTGAAGTTGTCGCCGAGATGGCAGATGTTCGAGAACGACCAGTGCCCGGCGTCGGCGACCTCGACCTTGCGGATCGGTCCGGGCGCCTGGTCGAAGTTGAGGCGGATGAACTGGTTGCCGATCTCGCCGATCGAGTTGTCCTCGCGCGCGACGAGATACAGCACCGGCTGCGCGATGCGGCTCATCGACACGCCGGTCAGGAGCGGGTTCTCGAACGGTGCGGCGATGCCGAGCCCCGCGACGAAGCGCGCGTCGTCCTGCAGGACGAGGCCGGTCGTGACCGAACCGAAGCTGTGCCCGAACACGCCGAGGCGGCTCGCATCGAGCGCACCGCGCAGCGACGCCGGCAGCTGCTCCGCGCCGTTGGTGCCGTCGAGCAGCGCCGTCGCGACGAAGCGGACGTCCGCGGCGCGGATCTGCAGGACGTCCGTGGTGAGCGGCAGCGTCGGGTCGAAGAGCGTGTCGCCCGCGTGATCCGGTGCCGCGACCACGAAGCCGTGGCTCGCGAGGCGCTCGGCGATCGAGAAGCTCGAGAAGCGGAAGCACTCGAAGCAGTGCGAGAACACCAGCAGCGGGAAGCCGTCCCTGGTGCTCGCCGGTGCCGCGTCGCGTGCGGCGTGCGTGCGCCGGCTCGGCCCCGAATCGGGCGACTCCGCGAGCAGTGCGGCGTAGCGGGCACGATCGGCGGACGAGGCGAAGAAGCGCTCGACGGGCTCGCCCGCGTCGGCCGCCGCGCGAGCGCTCGCGACCGCCGGGTACCACACCTCGACGGTCAGCGCGCGATCGCGCGCCCGATCGGTGAGCACGATGGTCGTGCTCGCGGGCGGGTACGGTCCTGCCGCGTCCGGGGCGGCGCTGCCGCCGCCCGACGATGCGTTGCCGCAGCCCCATGCGGTCGCGAGGATGGCCGCAGCGAGGACGAGCTTGACGGGGTGAAGACGGAGCAACGGGCGGCGCTGGGCGCGGGTCGTGTGCGGCATGGCGCGCCGTTGTAGCGCAAAGCGCCGCGCCCGGAGAAGCCGTCGCGTCACGAGCCGCGACGCGGGCAGAAGCGAAGCCGCGCGGGCCCCCGCACGGTGCGCGCGCGCCGGCGGAATCGATGGCATGCGGTGGCCCGCGCGGTTGACGGGCCGACCACCGTTGCGTAACCGCGCGTGCTCGGCTCCAACCCCGAGGCCCGTGCGGTCCGGCAAGCCGGAAGAGACCATGTCTGCTCCACCCGTCTCGGTCGTGATGCCGGTTCGCGACGGCATGCCCTGGCTCGACGAGAGCGTGCGCAGCATCGTCGCGCAGACGTTCACCGACTTCGAGCTGGTGGTCGTCGACGACGCCTCCACCGACGGCACGGCGGACTGCCTCGCGACGTGGCGGCGGCGTGACCCACGCATTCGCGTCGTACGCGCGCGCGAGCCGCTGGGGCTGGTGGGCAGCTCGAACGCGGCGGTGGCGGCGGCGTCCGGCGCGCTCGTGGCGCGCATGGACGCCGACGACGTGAGCGATCCCGAGCGGCTCGCGCGCCAAGTCGCGGTCCACGCCGCGGACGACGGCGCGGCGCTGGTGGGAACCCTGATGGAGGGGATCGATCACGACGGACGCCTGGTCCGCCCGATCGACCGCTGGCGCCTGGTGCGGCGCTCCGTCTTCGCGCCGTTCCCGCACGGGTCGATCGTCGTGCGGCGCAGCCTGCTCGATCGCGTCGGCGGCTACCGGCACGGCTGCGAGTACTGGGAGGATCTCGATCTCTACCTGCGCCTGGCGCGGGTCGGCAGGGTGCTGGTGATCCCCGAGGCGCTGTACCGCTACCGCTTCCACGTCGGCAACGTGCGGCGGCGCGACCTGTCGGACGACGTGCTGCGCGGCACCGCGCTGATGATCCGCTGCGCGTCGCGACGACAGCGCGGCGAGCCGTACGACGATCTCGTCGCCGAACGGGCGAACGGGTCCGCGCGCGACGGCGCGGGGCCCGGCGTGCTCGCGGTCTACGCGTTCAACGCGCCGCGCATCTGGTCCGCGACCGAGCTCGACTTCTGGCGGCACCTCGGCGTGCGCGACCTGCTCACCGCCGACCCGCGCGTGCTCGGCGCCTGCGCGGTCGCGGCCGC
>JAIEPK010000100.1 GCA_019749875.1 Candidatus Binatia bacterium
GTCGCGCCACGCGCAGCGGCTGCCGATCGTCGCGACGGCGCGGACGCGCCCGGGATGTCGCGCCGCGATCTGCAGCGCGATCCGCCCGCCGAGCGAGAAGCCGAGCAGGTGCGCATCGGGGATGTCCAGAACGTCCAGCAGGCGCGTGAGGCCGTGCGTGACGGCGTCCCACGAGTACGCCGCCGCCTCCCGTTGCGCCTCGCTCCGGCCGTGGCCGATCAGGTCCGGCGCGATCACGCGGAACTCGCGCGCCAGCGCCGACGCGAGCGTCTGCACCGTGCGCGCGCTGCCGGCGAAGCCGTGCAGCAGCAGCACGGGTGCGCCGCCTCCCAGCTCGGTGACGTGCAGCACGCCGCCGCCGGTGTCGATCCGGCGCTCGCGGGCAGCGTCAAGCACGAGCGGCATTCGCGACCACCAGGTGGTCGAGCGTCATGGTGGTCGCACCGACGAGCGTCGTGCCGAGGTCGTGCGCGCGGCGGCTCACGAACCCGCCACGCCGCGCCGCGCGACGGAACACGTCCGCCTCGACCAGGTACTGCGCCGAGTAGCCGTGCGTCGCGGCGACGTGCGTGACGACGTTCACCGGCCAGCTCGCGGCCGCGACCGCGGGCGGCACGGCGTGCGTGTCGGCCGCGATCATGCCGTGTCGGCCGAGCCACGGCGCCCAGCGCGCGAAGAACGCCGCCAGGTCGTCCTCGAGATCGCGTGGTGCGACCAGCGTGCCGTCGGGCGTGATGAACACGCCCGGTCGTGCCTCGTCCGTCGCGGGCGGCAGCACGACGCCGTGCGCGCCGAGCAGACGCCGCCCGTGGATGCACGTCTTGGCGACCATGAGCGCGTCGTGGAGGTCGATGCCTGCGCGCTCGAGATCCCGCGCGATCGCATCGGGATCCTCGATGCCGTGCTGCAGCAGCAGGCACGGCACGCCGAGCCGTGCCAGGCGTTCGGCCGCCTGCGCGCGTGCGACGCTGCTGCCGGCGAGGCCGACGAGGAGCAGCGGATGCTCGCGCAAGGCGCTCCCACGGACCGTGTCGCGCACGATGCGCTCGTACAGCGCGACCAGCACGCTGCCGTCGCCGACGCTCACGTCGAGCAGCACGCGCGGCTGCGCCGCGATCGGCTGCGTGTCGAACACCGAGCGCACGAGCTGCTCGAGCGGCTCGCGCAGGCCGCCGCGCGCGAACACCTGCGCCTTGCCCGCGAGCAGCAGCGTGCGGTCGTCGTCGCCCTTGACGACGGTCGGGTCGGCCGCGGGCGCTGCGTCGGCACCGAGCAGGGCGGGGACTTGACGGAGCACGCCGAGGTAGCCGACCAGGTAGCCGTACAGCGCCATCCAGCGCGCGCCGGCGAGCCCCTCGGGCGTCACGTGCACGAGATCGCCGTCGCGCGCGAGCCAGCCCTCCTCGGCGAGCAGCTCCATGCACGCGTCGCGAGCGGATTCCGGGAGTGCCAGCGCATCGACCGGACACCAGCCGAGCGGTGCGCGCGCGATCCGGCCGAAGGCGCGCGCCTCGGCGAGCCCGCGCACCGCGACCGCGACCAGAGGTCCGCGCAGGTGGCGGCGCAGGCGCTCGGCGAGCGGGGCGGGTGCTTCACCCAGCGCGTGGCGCGCGCGTTGCGAGGCGCCGACCTCGCGCACGTCGGGCACGGCACCCGCGTCGCGGCGGAGTGCGGCGCGCAGTGCGACGGCATCGTCGAGCACGACCTCGTAGCGATCGTAGGCGGCGGCGTATCGTGCCCAGGTGCGGCCGTCGTCGGTGAGCGTGACGCTCGCGTCGTCGCTGCCGAGACGCGCGCAGTCGGCGAGGCCTTGCGTCGCGAGCAGCTGGGCCGCGAGCTGCGCGTACGCGGGATCGAGTCCGGTGCGGCGCGCGAGCTCCGTGATCGCCGTCGACCGCGACGTCGCGAGCAGCTCGCCGAGCGCGCCGTGGCGCTCGAGCACGCTCGCGGTGGTGCCGAGGGCACCGCCCGACACGTGCGCGCACGCGCTCCGCCATGCGGCCTGGATCGGGCCCTTCTGCTCGCCGCTCAGCTCCTGCATGCTCGCCTCCGCTGCTCGGTCTCATCGGCAGAACGGCGGCCCGAGTTCAGCTTCGGTGCCGCTGGATGCCGTGCTACAGCGACGCATGGACGAGACCGCCGCGCCGGCCCCGCGTGACCTTCGCGTCGACGTGTTCATCCTCGGGCTCGCGGTCGCGCTGAGCGTCGGCGGCTTCGCCCGGGTCGTGTTCGAGCAGCGGGCGTTCCTCGGCGAGCACCCGCAGGACCTGTGGTGGGTCGCGCTGTCGTTGCTCGCCGGGCTGGCGACGTTCTTCGCCAACGGCTTCGTGCCGCTGTCCGGCCGCACGCTGCTCTGGGCCGGCTGGGGCACGTTCGCGATGCTGGCCGGCTTCAACCTGCAGGGGCTCGTGAACGGCAGCCTCGTGCGCACGACGCCGCCCGACCAGCGCGGCCTCGCGCTCTACGTAGCCCTCGGGGCCGGGGCAGGCTTCTGCCAGACGCTCGGCAAGTGGCTGATGATCCGCGTCCTGAACCGCGTCCACCGGCCGACGGCGCGCACCGACGTGCTCGCGGCGGGGCTCGCCGTCGGCCTCGGCTTCGGCCTCAGCGAGGTGCTGTTCATCGGCACCCGGCTGATCCAGGCGCAGACGGCGATCGACGGCCTCGGCCTGATCGGCATCTGGGAGCGCTTCGCGGCCGTGGGCTTCCACGTCTACTCGGGCGGACTGCTGGCGATCGGTCTCGCGCGCGGTGCGACCTGGCCCCTGCTGCTGGTGCTCGCCGTACACACGCTCGACGACTTCCTCGCCGGCGCGCTCGGTGCGGGGCTCGTGGTGCTGCCGCACGTCGCGGTCGAGAGCCTGTACACGGTGCTCGCGGTCGTGCTCTGCCTGGTCTTCCGGCGCGCCGCGCGCGACGTCCCGGCGTGACGGCGTCCCCGGGCGCGTGACGCCCGGCGTGCGGCGGTCGGCGCGCACGTGACGTCGAGCCCCGGGCCGGTCGTGCGCCGAGCGACGGCGCTCCGGGCACGTCAAGCGATCTGACGCTGCGCCAGGTCGCGGAACGGTCCCTCGACGGCCATGAGCTGCGCGTAGGTTCCTTCCTGCACGATGCGTCCCTGGTCGAGGACCAGGATGCGGTCGGCGCCCTGCACCGTGGTGATGCGGTGCGCGATCACGACGCGCGTCACGCGCAGGGCGTTCAGGCTCTCGATCACCTGCGCCTGCGACGCGTTGTCGAGCGCGCTGGTGGCCTCGTCGAGGATCAGGATCGCCGGGTCGTGGACCAGTGCGCGCGCCAGGAGCAGGCGCTGTCGCTGGCCGCCCGAGATGTTGCGCCCGCCCTCGGCGATGTAGGTGTGCATGCCCATCGGCAGCGCGCGGATCTCGTCGGCGATGACCGCCGCTTCGGCTGCACGCCACGCGTCCTCCTCGCCGAGCCGGGTCGAGCCGACGATGTTGTGGAAGACGTCGCCCGCGAGCAGGCGTCCGTCCTGGAGCACGATGCCGAGCTGGCGGCGCAGTGCTACGGGATCGAGCCCGCGCAGGTCCTTGCCGTCGTACAGAACCTCGCCCGACTCCGGCGTCTCGAAGCCGAGCAGGAGCTTGACGAGCGTGGTCTTGCCGGCGCCCGTGCTGCCCACGACCGCCACGTACTCGCCGGCGCGGATGTGGAGATTGACGCCGTCGAGCATCGGCCGCAGGCCCGTCGCGTAGCGGAAGGTCACGTCGCGCAGCTCGATGTCGCCGCGCAGGATCCCGGGATCGCCGCGCCCGCTGTGCGTCTCGGGCAGCGCGCGCAGGATCGGCTCGGCGCGCTCGAACAGCGGGATCGTGCGCACCAGCGTCACCAGCGCGGCCGCGGCACCGAGCTGCGCGTGCATGTACTGGCCGAACGCCGAGTTGAAGCCGAGGAAGTCGCCGGTCGCGAGCGACTGGTCGAGGAAGAAGTAGTAGACGCCGAACACCAGGATGGTCGAGAAGATGGTGTAGAAGGCCGAGAACGACGCCGCCCCGTTCTGGATCAGCCGTGCGCGGATGTCGAAGCGCGTCTTGTCGAGATACTCCGTCATCCAGCGCGCGAATGCGCGCGCCTCGGCACCCGCGACGCGCAGCTTGCCGATCGCGGTGAGCTGCTGCAGGACGATCGCCTCGAGACGGCCGGCACGATTCGCGCTCTCGCGCTGCGAGTGCAGCTGCGCCCAGCCGGTCAGCAGCTCGACCACCACCGCGACCGCTGCGAGCACGACCGACAGCAGCGCGAGCTTCCAGCTGTAGTAGAAGATCATGCCGAGGCTGAAGATCGAGAACACTCCGGTCAGCACCGCGTTCAGCGTCGCGGACGTCAGCAGCTGGCGGATGGAGTTGACGCCGTTCACGCGGTTCGCGAGATCGCCCGCGGCATACTCGCGGAAGAAGCCGACCGGCAGCGCCAGCACGCGATCCCACAGGGCGCCTTCGAGCGCGTTGTCGGCGCGTCCCTCGAAGCGCAGGATCGCGAAGTCCTTGGTCAAGCCGAACGCGGCCGACGCGACGCCCGCGACGGCGAGGCCGATCGCCACCTGCAGCAGCTGGCTCTTCTCGCCCGCGGGCACGATGGTGCCGAAGACGATCGCCGTCATCACCGGCGTCGCCATCGCGATCAGGCCGGTCAGCAGCGCCATGCCGAGGATCATCAGGACTTCTCCCGCGTTGCGCGCGAAGGCGTGGCGCAGGAGCGTCGTCGCGGTGACGTCGGTCTCGGGTAGCGGGCGGTAGAACATGTAGCCGGTCGGCTGCAGCGACGCCGCGACCTTCGCGTCGATGCGCACCGGTGCCGGGTGCACCGGATCGACCAGGCGATAGCTGCGCGGCGATGCCGGCAGGAGTGCTACGGGGCGCGGCTCGCCGGAGTCGCCGTCGGTGCGGAAGCCGAGCAGCGGACCGTTGTCGTGACGCCACCAGTCGCCCGCGAGCGCGACCTCGCGGTGGCGGATGCGCGAGGCGCGGCCGATCTCGTCGACCGGATCGCGGCAGTCGCCGATGCGTCGCGCGGGAGGACGGCGGAAGTCGAGGCCCGCGTACCAGCCGATCTCCTTGCAGGCGGCGAGCACCGCGTCGACGTACGACGTCGAGACGATGGCGTGCGGGACGTGGCGGCCGAACAGGCTGACCGCCGACGCGAGGGCGGCCGCGAGCTCGTCGCGCTTGCTCTGCGCCTCCGCGCGCGTGCCGGCGAGCGCCGCGCGCTCCAGCGCTCGACGTCGGACCTCGAGCGCGCGCATGCCGAGCGATGCCGCGTGACGGATCGCCTCGATCGTGTTGCCGTCGCGCAGGACGTCCTCGAGCGGTGCGACGTCCAGCGTGGTGCGCGCGCTCGCGACGATCCACACCGGCGTCCCGAGTGGTACCCAGCCGCTCTCCGGCCCGATGCCGAGATCGTCGTCGTCGCCGAACAGGCTCGCGCGTCCGTCGCGCAGGCGGATCCACGATCCCTCGTGTCCGGCGCCGAGCATGCCGCCCGGCTCGAGCGTCAAGGTCGCACTCTCCGGTGCGAGCTCGACGCCGCGGGGACGCTCGCCCGGCACCGCACCTTGTGCGAGGTGCTCGATCCAGTGCACGGCGAGCCGGCGCGCCTCGTCGATGCGCTCGGGCGTCGTCAAGGCGTGCAGGAACTCCGCGACCGAGACGCGCCGCAGGCGCGCCTCGTTCACGGCCACGCCGAGCAGCCCGACGCCGTAGCCGGACATCGCGGCCTTGGCGCCGCTCAGCAGCGCCGGCGCCGCGCAGCGGAAGAGGTGGACCCGTCGTCCGCTCGGCCCGTCGTCGTCGAGGTCGACCGAGAACACGTCGACCGTGCCGGCTTCCACCAGCACCTGCTGTGCGGTGTCGTCGAGCCGGAACGGCTCGCTGCCGGTGACCGTGACCAGCTCGCCGACGCCGTCCCAGAGGCCGTCGCGGGCGCGTGGCCCGGACTCAAGCGCGGACGAGTGCCGCATAGGCTCCGTTCCGGGCGAGCAGGTCGTGGTGGCGTCCGCGCTCGACCACGCGCCCGCCGTCGAGCACCAGGATCTCGTCCGCGTCGCGGACGGTGCTGAGGCGGTGCGCGATGATCAGGCAGGTGATGCCGCGCCGGCGCAGGTTCGAGTCGATCTCGAGCTCCGTGCGCGGGTCGAGCGCGCTGGTCGCCTCGTCGAGGATCAGGATGCTCGGTTCGGCGACCAGCGCGCGCGCGATCTCGAGCCGCTGCCGCTGTCCGCCGGAGAAGTTGGCGCCGCCCTGCTCGACCCGCGTCAAGTATCCAGCCGGCCGCGCCGCGATCTCGTCGTGGACGCCGGCGTCCTGCGCCGCCGCGATCACCGCCTCGTCGGGAATCGACGCGTCCCACAAGGTCAGGTTCTCGAGCACGGTGCCGTCGAAGAGGAAGATGTCCTGGTCGACGTGCGCGACCGAGCTCACCAGCAGCGGGCGCGGCCAGGCCGAGCGCGGCTTGCCGTCGAGCAGGATCTCGCCTTGCCACGGCTGGTGCAGGCCCGCCGCGAGGCGCGCGACGGTGGACTTGCCGCTGCCCGAGCCGCCGACGATCGCGACGCGCTGGCCGGGTGCGATCTTCAAGCTGAAGTCGGTCAGCAGCGGGGCCGCGGCGCGGCTGTAGCCGAAGGTCACGCCGCGGAACTCGAGAAACCCGTCGAGCTTGCCGCGCGACACCTCGATGCGTGCGCTGCGCTCCGGGCTGGTCTCCGGATCGGGTTGTGCCGCGAGCGCGTCGTCGAGCCGGTTCAGGTCGCCCTGCACGGTCTGGATCTCGCTGCCGAGGCCGACCAGGTCGCCGAACGGCCCGGTGAACGCCGTCATCAGGGATTGAAACGCGAGCACCATGCCGACCGACAGATCGCCGCGGATCACCAGGTACGCGCCGAGGCAGAGCATCACCGTCGAGTTGAGCGAGGCGAGCACTTTTGGAACGCGGTCGAGCATCTGCGACAGGCTGCCGAGGTTCTGGTGCGCGCCGACGACCTTGCCCTGATAGCCGGCGATGCGCGCGAAGAAGTCGGTCTCGCCGCCCGACGCCTTGATCGACTCGATCGCGAGCAGCCCGCTGGTGGCGGTGCCGATCATCTTGCCGCGCTCCTGGAGGTAGCGGCGGTTGCCGTCGACGCGCAGGCGCGAGATCACGCGCAGCGCGATCAGGTTCAGGAGCGCCATGCCGATGCCGATCACCGTCAGCGTCACGTCGTAGGACAGCAGGATCAGCGCGTAGGGCAGGATGGTGATCAGCGTGACGATCGTGGTCGCGAGCTTGCCCGACAGCATCGCGGCGATCTTGTCGTTGAGTGCCACGCGGCTGCCGATCTCGCCGGCGAAGCGCTGGCCGAAGAAGTCGAGCGGCAGGTGCAGCACGTGCCACAGGAACTGGCTCGACGCCGAGATCGAGATCTTCTTCGACAGGCGCAGCAGGTAGTAGCGCTGCAGCCAGGTCGCGAAGGCGATGACGAGACCCGTGCCGAGCATGATCCACAAGAGCGGCACGACCCAGTCGGTGAAGCCGCGCTCGATGTAGTCGTCGACGAAGACCTTCTGGAACGCGGGCGTGACCAGGCCAGCGACCGACAAAGTGAGACCGGTGAGCACGACGTAGGCGATCGCACTCGACGAGCCGGAGAGCCGCTTCTCGAGGCTCGGCACGACGCTCGGCGGTCGGCGGTCGGCCTTGAAGTCCGGGCCCGGCGCGAAGGTCAGGGCGACGCCGGAGTAGGCGTGCGCGAACTCGGCGCGGGCAACGTGACGCGGCCCGACCGCCGGATCGTTCAGATAGACGCGATCGCGGTCGAAGCCCTCGACCACGACGAAGTGGTTCCGGTTCCAGAACACGATGAACGGCGGATCGAGCGCCTCGAGATCGCCGGCGGGCGCCTGCAGGCCGCTCGCCTCGAGCCCGTGCAGGCGCGCCGCGCGCAGCAGGTTCGCGGCCCGGCTGCCGTCGCGCGACACGCCGCAGTCGATGCGCAGCTCCTCCAGCGGCACGTAGTGGCCGTGGTAGCCGAGGATGCTGCCGAGTGCGGCAGCACCGCACTCGACGGCCTCGTACTGCAGCACGGTCGGTGTGCGGGTGCGCGCGGCGCCGCGGGCGAACGTCAAGCCGATCATGCGCGGATCCCGAACAGCTCCTTGAGGAGCGGGATCACCAGCGTGATCGGGCGCTGCTCCTGCGTGATCACGCGTGCGGAGCACAGGGTGCCGGAGCGGATCTCGAACGGCGGACCCTTCGACGACGACCAGCGAAAGCCGCTCTTGGTGCTCGGATCGCGCTCGAGCGTCGCCTCGACCGCGATCGGTGCGCCCTTCTCGGTGAAGGTCTGCACCAGGCGCTGGTTGCCGAGCAGCGACAGCATCGCCTCCTGCGTCGCCGGCGCCTCGCTGACCGTGCCGACCTTCGCGACCAGGTAGCCGAAGTCGTACACCTCGGCGGTGCCGGGTGAGATCTGGATGGTCATGCCGGGGCGCACGCGCTTGCCCTCGCCCGAGGTCATGTAGACCAGCGCCTTCATCTCCTGGTTCAGCGCCTCGATCGACACCACCGCGTCGCCGGTCGAGATCGCCTGGCCGGGAAGGGAGAGCAGCCCGATGACTTCTCCGTCGTCGTTGGCGATCAGCTTCGAGGTCTCGACCAGCTGGGTCTGCAGCTCGTCGAGCTGCGCCTTCTGCTGCAGGAGCTGCGTCTCGGCCGCGAAGATCGCCTGATCGGCGGAGATCTTCGCGCTGGTGACGTCGGCGTCGATCTTCTTCAGCTGGTTCTCCGCCTGCAGCAGGCTGATCTCGGTCTGGTTCAGCTGGCTCTGCGTCTGGATGTACGACGTCGCCGGGATGAGGCCCTTGGTCATGAGCTGCTGCTGGCTCTGCACGATCGCGGTCAGCGACTTGACGAGCTGCTGGTACGCGGTGATCGAGGTGTTGGTGCTGTCGCGCTGCTTGGCGAGAAACGCCAGCTGCTCGCTCAAGCCGCGCGTCTGCTCGCTCTGCACCGTCTCGTAGTTCGCCTGCAGCTTCGCGACCGTCGCCTTCTGGCCGCTGATCTGCGCCTCGAGCGTCGGCTGCGTGATCGTGCCGACGACCTGTCCCGCGCTCACGCGTGCGCCGACCGCGACGTTCAGCTCCGCGACCTTGCCGGTGCCGAGCGCCACGACCGAGGCGATGCGCCCGCCGCGCAGCAGGATGCCGTCGCCCTTGACGGTGGTCGGGATGCTGCCGACGAAGCCCCAGGTCAATGCCGCGAGCACGACGAAGCCCACCGTGCCGAGCGCGAACCAGCCGAGCGGCGTGGTGACCGTCACGAGGTGGTCGAGCTCCTCGGGCGAGCGCAGGCGCGGCGTCGCGGCGGGTGCCGCCGGCGCGGAGGACGTCGCGCTCGCGCGCGGAGGCGGGCTCGGCGGTGCCGGCTCAGAGGCCATGGTCGA
>JAIEPK010000610.1 GCA_019749875.1 Candidatus Binatia bacterium
GAGGAACCGTCGGCGGTGGCCGTCCTGCCGCCGCCCGGCTGAGCGCGTCGCGCGTCGCCGAGACGTCCGCACGCCGGCAGGCGGGGCTCGCCGGTCGAGTCTCCCGGAACGAGAGCGACGCGGAACGTCTGCGCACGGGCCTTCCCGGGCGAGTGCTCCGGGGCCGGCAGCCGCTTCGTGGGGCGCAGGGTGCGGGCTTCGCGACCGCGGCACGGCCGACGGCGGTCCGCCGTCCCTACTGCACGTAGCCGAGCGCTTCGAGGCGCTTGGCCGCGTCCTCGGAAACCTTGCCCGGCGGCGGTGCCTCGACCGGCCGCGCGAGCCAGCCGTGCATTGCGTCGATCAGCGGCTTCGCGTCCCGCTTCTGCGTGCGGAAGACGTTGTCCAGCTCCGCGGGATCGGTCGGCAAGTCGTACAGCTCCCGGGTCTGCTCGAGCTTCGCATCGAGGTACTTGAGCGGGCCCATGCGCACGCCGAACTTCTCGCCGCGCACCGGCATGCCGAGATCGACCTCGCGGTCGTACTGGCGGCGCTGCAGGAAGATCGGCCGCTGCGGATCGAGCGCGCCGCTGCCGTCGAGCGCGCCGCGCAGCGAGACGCCGTCGAGCGCGCGGTCCGGCGGCGGGAGCGCGAGCAGATCGTGCAGCGTCGGCACGACGTCGGCGAGCTGCACGGCCTCCTGCACGACCCGGCCGCGCGGCAGGCGCGCCGGCCAGCGCACCAGGAACGGTACGCGCACCGCCTCGTCGTAGATCATCATGCCGTGGTGCATCCAGCCGTGGTCCATCAAACCTTCGCCGTGGTCGGACGCGATGATCACCAGCGTGTCGTCGAGGCGGCCCGCGGCACGCAGGCGGTCGAGCAGCCGCCCGACCTGATCGTCGGCGTAGCGGATCTCGCCGTCGTAGGCGGCGATCTGCTTCTGCAGCTCGGTCGGCGGATCGCCGAGCGGCGGAAACATCGCGGCCTCGGCCGGGAACGGCTCGTACGGATCGTGCGGATCGAAGAGGTGGATCCACAGGAAGAACGGCTGCGCCGCCGTGCCGCCGAGGTAGCCGTTCTCCTCGAGCCAGCGCTCGGCGTGCTCGCGCGTCGCGGCGCCGCGCCGGCAGAAGCCGGCCGACAGCTGGAAGCCTTCCCAGGTGTCGCCGTAGCTCTTGCAGGCGTTCTTCTCGAAGTGGTCGTCGTAGGTCGCGAAGCCGCGCGCGAGGCCGAAGCTGCGGTCGAGCACGAACGAGCTCACGAACGCGGCCGTGCGGTAGCCCGACGCCGTGAGCGTCTCGGCGAGCGTCGGCGCCGGATGGTCGAACGCCACGCCGTTCTTCAGCAGGCCGAGTGCCCGCGGCAGCAGGCCCGTCATCAGCGAGGAGTGCGAGGGCAGGGTGGTCGCCATCGGCGCGTAGGCGGTCGTGAAGCGGACGCCGTCGCGCGCGACCTCCTCGAGGCGCGGCGTGGTGGGTCGCGCGTAGCCGTAGGCCGAGGTGTGATCGGCGCGCAGCGTGTCGATCGTGATCAGCAGGACGTCGGGCCGTGCGCTGGACCGGTCGCCGCGCCGGCAGCCGCCGACGAGGGCGGCCGACAGCAGGGCGGCGAGCACGAGCAGGGCACGCGCGCGCGGTGACGGCGTTCGGATCTCGGAGCGGTGGGAAGGCATCGGGCGGAGGCGGCGGCCGCGATCGACATACCACGCGCCGCGCGGTGCGGTGAACCGGCATTCGACGCCGTCGGAGAAGGCGCGCCGCCCGAGTGGAGGGGGCGCCGCGCCTCGCGCGGGGCGCCGGCCGATGGTCGCGGAGCCGAGCGCCGTCGCACGGCGTCTCGGCTCCGGCCGGATCACATGTACGTCGGCTGGCGCGGCTGGTCGCCGAAGAGCTCGTCCTTGCGCTTGACGAGATCGTGCGCGGTGATGCCGGCGCCCGGCGTCTCGAGCTTCGAGACGATGTGCCAGCCGCGGACGAGGTCGATCTCGCCGCCCCACACGATGAAGCCCTGGCCGTTCAGGTCGGCGGCCTGCTCGCTCGCGAGGAAGACCACGAGCTGCGCAGGCCACTGCGGATGGAAGACGTCGAAGCCCGACTCGGGCTTCGCGAACATCGAGTTGTTGGGCATCGACTCGGTCATGCGCGTGCGCGCGCGCGGCGCCATGAAGTTCGACGTGACGCCGTACTTGCCCATCTCGCGCGCGATGCTGATGGTCAGCGCCGCGATCGCCGCCTTCGCCATCGCGTAGTTGCTGTTGCCGGCCGAGCCGAGCAGCCCCGCCTCCGACGCGGTGTTGATCACGCGTCCGTAGACCGAGCCGCCCGACTTCGCGGCCTCGCGCCAGCGCGCGGCCGCATGGCGACACATCGCGAAGTGGCCCTTGCAGTGGACCTTCATGACGAGGTCGAACTCGTCCTCGCTCATGTTGAAGCTCATCCGATCGCGCAGCACGCCGGCGTTGTTCACCAGGATGTCGAGCTTGCCGTACGCATCGTACGCCTGGTCGATGGTGCGCTTGGCACCCTCCCAGCTCGAGATGTCCTCGTAGCTGGCGACGGCCTTGCCGCCGGCCTGGACGATGTCGCGGACGACCTCGTCGGCGGGTGAGCGATCACCGCCGTCGCCGGCGAGCGACGCTCCGATGTCGTTGACGATGACCGTGGCGCCCTCCGCGGCGAGCGCGAGGGCTTCCTCGCGCCCCAGGCCGCGGCCGGCGCCGGTGACGATGGCAACCTTACCTTCGAGAAGTGGCATAGCCGGGGATCACTTCCAGAGGCTCACCCAATGGTCAAGAAAGGCGCCCGAGGGCGATCCGCCGCCGGGTACGGTCGGGCAGGTCGCCGGCGGCGGCGCATTGCGCACGCCGACGAAGCGCCGTGTGGTGTCGTTGGTCGTGCTCGGCGCCTTCGCCGGGGCCGCGGCGCAGAACTGGACGTCGCTGCCGACCGTCAAGCGCAGCGCCATCGTGCCCTGCGGTGCGGCGCTCAGCGGGTAGAGCTGCGCCCCCTTGCCGCGGATCGTGAGGGTGCCGTTGCGCAGCGTCGCCGCATTGATCGGACCCAGGACCCGCTTCGGATCGCTGTACTTGTAGCCCGGGTTGCTGGCCGTGCCGGTGCGCTGCCAGCCGGACTGGGGCAGGGGGATGGTCACCACGCCGCTGCCGCCGTCGCCGTCGTACACGATCAGCGTGGCACCACCGCTGGTGGTCGGATCGCTGGTGCCGTTCCAGGCCGGCACCACGACGCCGCTCGCCGACGCACCCTGCTTCGCCGAGCGGAACGACAGCGTGCGGCCGTCCAGGTTCACCGGCGGGGTGTCGTCGTCGCGCAGCGTGAGCGAGGTCGCGCGCACGCTGGTCGGCGTGATGCCGCCCGGGATGCTGCTCGCGTCGGCCGGATCGCTGCCGGCGTCGAGCTCGTCGCGGTCGTAGAAGCCGTCCTCGTCACGGTCGACGCCGATGCGCTCACCGGAGCCCGGCGGCACGCAGGTGTAGGTCAGCTGCTGGCCGGCGGTCGCGGCGAGGGCACGCAGCGCCGTGTCGGTGATGGTCTGCCCGTCGCGGTCGGTCTGGAACGTGCCGCCGGTGAGCCAGGCGCCGCGCTGCTCGCCGGCGATGATGCCCTTCACCACCAGGTCGCACTCCGGCGTGGCCTGCGTCGCGCGCGCGATCAGCAGGTTGATGCGCGCCCCGACGGTCGCCGCGTTCGTGTTGTCGAGCGTGACCTGCTGCCCGACGATCGGGAACAGCTCGGTGTCGAATGCGAGGATGAACTGCTCGAGCTCGTTCTCCTGCGTGGCGCTGATGCTGAACACGGTCGCCCCCAGGAAGCGCTTGACGGTGTCGATGCTGCCGTCGTGCAGGAAGCCGAAGCCGCGCACCTGGGGGCCCTGGTCGGTGTTGTTGCCCGGCGTGAGGAACGGCACCGCGGGCATGCCGAACATGCCGACCTTCTGGTACGCGTTGCGCAGGTGGGCGACCTTGAACGACTGCGTCTCGTTCTCGAAGGTCGCGAAGCCGTCGCTGCCGAAGAAGCCCTGCGCCCGGTTCAGGGTGTGGCAGCCGTTGCAGTTGAACACGGCGTCGCTGACCGCGCCGAAGTACGTGTTGCGGCCGTTCTGCTGCGCGGTGGTGAGCGTGTTGTCGAGGCTGCGGATCGGGTTCGGCGGGTAGTGCACCGTCAAGACGAAGTCGGTGAACGCCTGCATGTCGGCGGTCGACAGCTCCGACGAGCGTCCGACCAGACCGACGAAGGCCGGGTTGAACTTCTTGAACGCCAGGTCCTCGTCGAATGCCGTCGCGGCCGTGCCGCCGTTGCGGTCGCCGCGCCAGTGCATCGCACCGTGGTTCGCCATGCCGCGCAGGCTCTGCGTGGTCATGGGTCCCTTCAGCGGGTGGAACGTGGTGTCGCCGGGGATGCGGAACGGCAGCGGGTTGCTCGCGACGGTTCCGCTCGGGTCGCCGAGGTCCCAGCCGAGGCTGTCGAAGTCGCCGAAGACGTGGCAGCTCGAGCACGACGCCTCGCCGTTGCTCGACGTGAAGGCCGCGTCGTACAGGAAGCGGCGGCCATTGAGCAGGCCCGGCGGCTCCGGCGTGTAGACCGACACGTGGCCGATCTCCTGCGCGGTGGACAGGTTCAGCACCGAGATGGAGTTGTCGAAGCGGGTGAAGACGTAGCCGCGCGTGTTGGCGGCATCGAGCACGATGCCCGTCGGTCCGCCGCCCGTCACCGTGATGTGGCTCGCGGCACTCGGCGTGAACGTGTTGTTCTCGAGCGCGCTGGTCGCGAACACGCCGACCTTGCTCGAGCCGAACGCCGTCACGTACAGCGTCGCGCCGTCGTTCGTCACCGCCATGCCGGTCGGCGTCGCGAGGCTCGCGGCGTTGGTCGCGGGCGTCGCGGGGCGGACGTTGTAGTTGATGTGCTTGTTCAGGTGCCGCGGCAGGACGTTCGCACCGTCGAGCACGGTCACGCGCGACTCGTGGATGTGACCCTGCACCGTGGTGGCGCCGCCCGCGCCCGGTCCCTCGAAGCGCACCGCGTTGTTCGCGTCGGTGTTGCTGACGTAGACCTTCCCGCTCACCGGGTTGACCGCCATGTTGAACAGGATCGTGCCGACGTGCGCGAAGTTCGTGGTCTCGGCGGGCGTCGCCGCCGACGCGTTGATCGCGAACACGTCCTGGTCGGGCAGCGAGAAGCGCACGCCGTTGTTCCAGTTGCGGCCCAGCGGATCCTGCCACTGCGACGCGGCGTTGTTGAACTTGACGATCAGCCCGGTCTCGGGGCCGAGCACGTTGTTCGCGTCGCGGTTCGGCGCCGGCAGACCGCCCGGCATCGAGAAGCCCGACACGTTGCACGCGGCGGCGCCGGAGCCGCCGTCGCAGACCAGGCCTTCGTTGAGCGACGTGGTCTGGTTGCCCGAGTGGAACACTGCCGCGTAGACGGTGTTGCCGTCGGCGCTGCGTGCGAGCGCGCGCGGCGTGTCGCCGAACAGGACGACGTTGGTCAGCGGCGTGCCGCCGAGCGCCGTGCCGAGGTTGGTCGCGTCGAAGACCTGCACGACGGCGCGGCCGAGTCCCTCGCTGGTGAGGTTCGCGGGGACGGGGCAGTTCTGGCCGCGCCGCGCGGTGGTGATGAACGCACGATTGCCGCCGGTGCCGGCGAACACGATGTCGCGCGGCTCGTCGCAGGTGAACAGCGTGCGCACCACGTGCGGCGGGGTCGCCGCCACGTCGACGATGCTGACGCTGTCCGACAGGTGATTGACGACCCAGACCTCGGAGGCCGAGCGTGCCGCGACCGCGACCGGCTCGAGGCCGACCTCGACCGAGGCGGAATGCGTCAGCGCGCCGCCCGCGCCGACCAAGAAGATCTCGAGCCGGTTGTCCGGCGTGTTCACCGCGAACAGACGGCTGCCGTCGGCCGACAGCGCGAGCGGACGGACCTGGCCGCTCTCGAAGTTGGTGAAGCTGCCCTGCGCGCGAGCGAGGGCCGGCAGCAGGATCGTGCTCGCGAGCGCTGCGAGCAGAGCAAGACGAATTCGGTCACGGTGGCGACGCCGAGGCATCGGGGATCTCCTCTGTGGCGTGCAGTCGTGCGGCACGCGGACCGGCCCTCCCGTCCATGGGAGGTGGACCCCGCAGTCATGCCCGAAACGGGCGTCCCCGCGCAAGGTTGGATCGCCGCCGCGGGCGGCGGCGGTGATTCGCACGGGCAGCGACGCGGCGCGCCACGCGTGGTACGGCGACGGCGCATCACGCGCGACGCGGGGCGGAAGCCGGAAGCACACCGGCCGGGCGGGCGTCGCTGCGTGCGATCGCGCGGCGCGGCCTCAGCCGCGCGACCTCAGGCGGGGGAGGCTCAGGCGCTGAGCGCGCTGCGCGTGAGCCAGCGGCCGAGGACGCGCTGCAGCTCGTCCGGACGGACCGGCTTGCCGATGTGGTCGTCCATGCCTGCGGCGAGGCAGGTGCTGCGATCGCCTTCCATCGCGCTCGCGGTCATGGCGATGATCGGCACCCGACGGCCCGAGCCCTCGCCGCGCCGGATCTCGGCGGTCGCGCCGAGCCCGTCGAGCACCGGCATCTGCCAGTCCATCAGGATCGCGTCGTAGTCGCCGCGCTGCGCCGCCTCGACCGCCTCGCGTCCGTTCCCGACCGCTTCGGCGGTGAAGCCCAGCCGCTCCAGGATGCGCAGCGCGACCTTCGCGTTGATCGGATTGTCCTCGGCGACCAGGATATGCGGCTGCCCCACCGTGCGTTTGGCGGTGCCGCCCGCCGCGCCGTCGATCGGCAGCACGCGCGCGGCCGGACGCTCGGGGACCGCGTCGAGCAGCTCGCCCAGGCAGGCGAACAGCTTGCGCTCGCGCACCGGCTTCAGAAGGCACGCGTCGACGCCGACGCGCTGCGCCTCGACGTTCCAGCGCCCGTCGGTGACCGCGGTGAGCATGACCAGGCGGATCGGTGCCAGGGCCGCGTCGCCGCGGATCGAGCGCGCCAGCGTGAGGCCATCCATGCCCGGCATGACGAGGTCCAGGATCGCGAGATCGAACGGTGTGCCGGCCGCGGCCGCGCGCCGCAGCGTCGCGAGCGCGAGGCGGCCGTCTTCGACCGCGGTCGGCTCCATGCCGCGGCGCGTGAGCTGCGCGGACAGCCAGGCGCGAATGGTCGCGCTGTCGTCCACCACGAGCACGCGGGAGCGTCGCGTCTCGGCCGTGCGGTCCGGTGGTGCCGAGCTCGCCGCGGCGGCGAAGCGCGCGGTGAACCAGAAGGTGCTGCCGCGTCCCGGCTCGCTGCCGACGCCGATCGTGCCGCCCATCAGCTCGACCAGCTGCTTCGAGATCGTGAGCCCGAGCCCGGTGCCGCCGAAGCGCCGCGTGGTCGACTGGTCCGCTTGACGGAACGGCTCGAACAGCAGCGGGAGCACGTCCGCGGCGATGCCGATGCCGGTGTCGCTCACCGCGATGCGCAGCACGATCGCGCCGTCCGCGCTCGCCTCGCGCGAGCAGCGCAGCACCACGTCGCCGCGCTCGGTGAACTTGACGGCGTTGCCGACCAGGTTCAGCACCACCTGGTGCAGGCGCACCGGATCGCCGATCACGCGCGCCGGGACGTCGTCGTCGACGAACGCCGCGAGCTCGATCCGGCGCTCCGCGGCCTTCTCGGCGAGCAGGGCGAACACGCTCTCGAAGATCGCGCGCACGTCGACGTCGATCGCCTCGAGCACCAGCTTGTGGGCTTCCATCTTCGAGAAGTCGAGGATGTCGTTGATGATCGTGAGCAGCCCGTCGGCGCTGTTGCTGATCGTCTGCGCGAACTCGCGCTGCTCCGGCGAGAGCTCGGTATCGAGCAGCAGGTGGGCGAAGCCGATCACGCCGTTCATCGGCGTGCGCAGCTCGTGGCTCATGTTGGCGACGAACTCGCTCTTCGCGCGGCTCGCGAGCTCGGCCGCGTCGCGAGCGCGCCGCAGCTCGTTCTCGAGGACCCGCCGCTCGGTGATGTCGCGGATCGAGCCGGCGATGCGGATCGGCTTGCCGTCCTCGTTCCAGACCGCCTGGCCGCGCGAGTGCACCCAGCGCTCGGTGCCGTCGCGCCGGATGACGCGATACTCGAAGTCGTACGGGACGCGCTCGGTCAGGTGTCGCGACACGTGCTCGAGGACGGGCAGGCGGTCGTCGGGATGGATGTGCACGCCGAACGTGCCGAACGACGCGTCGGGCTCGTCGGCGGCGCAGCCGAGCAGCTCCTTGTAGCGCGGCGAGAAGTACTGCGCGCCGGTGGTGAGGTCGTGGTCCCAGATGCCGACGTCGGAGCCGCGCACCGCGAGCTGGTAGCGCTCCTCGCTGGCGCGCAGCGCGGCTTCGCCCCGATCCCGGTCCGCGATCAGCGCTGCGAGGACCAGCGTCGAGACGCAGAAGACGGCGAGGAACGTGTGCAGCCACGTGAGGTCGAGCGGGCCGCCGTGCACGGGCATCGGGAACGGTCCGAACCCGGCGACCGTCGCGACCGTCGCGCGCAGCGTGATCAGCAGCGTGGTGAGCGCCGTCGCGAGCGGGCCGAGGCGCATCGCGGCCCACAGCCCGAGCGGCAACAGTGCCGGCGGCGGAATCAGGACTTGACCGGGGCTCAAGGGAAAGGCCGCGCTCGCGAGCAGCGTCGTGCTGGCGAGCAGCAAGAGCGTCTCGCGTCGCCGCGCGGCATCGATCGGCGGCCAGCGCCAGGTGAGCACGCACGGGGTGAGGACGAGCATGCCGAGCCCTTCGCTCAGCCACCAGGTGCGGAAGGTGAGCGCGAAGGCCCGGTCGTGCACGAGGTCCAGCACGGCGGCGACGAGCAGAGCGCCGAGCGCCGCGGCGAGCTGGATGGCCGCGGTGAGCAGCAGCGGACCGCGCGGGCGCGTCATGTCGAGCGACGCGACCGCCGTCGCCGTGTCGAGCGGCGTGCCGCTCGTCGTGCGCTCGTCGCGCGCTGCGGCGCTCACCGGACGCTCGTCGCGCGCTGCGGCGTTCGCCGTAGGCTCGGCCTGCGCCACCGCGTTCAGCACGCGCACCAGCACGGCGACGGTCACGGCGGCGAGCGCGTTGCCGGTCGGAAAGAGCACGGCCTCCAGCGCACCGACACCGCGCAGCAGGTTGAACAGCACGCTCGCGGCGGCGCTGGCGGCGATGAGACCCCGCCAGCGTCGCGGTTCGGCGCGCAGCAGCACGCCGGTCAGGAGCCCCGTGGGCAGCCAGAGCAGCGGGAACGATCCCGCGTACGAGAGGCGTGCGCTGAGCTCCGCGAGGACGAACGACGCGACCCCGAGCAGCGCGTCACGCGCGATGGCCGACCCGCCGAAGATGGAGCACGAGGCTTGCCGGAAGCGCGACATCCATGCCGGACATCGGACGCGCACCCGCTGCCGCTTGAGTGGATTCGCGCCGCGGCGCAGACGCCAGCGCCACGGCGTTGGCGCACGCCGCCGCACGCGCGTCGCGGGGCGGTCGTGTCCACGACCCGCGGGGCGAGCGCGTGCGGCAGCGTGTTGGCGGGTCGCGACGCGCG
>JAIEPK010000642.1 GCA_019749875.1 Candidatus Binatia bacterium
CGTCGGGGGCGGGCGGTGCGACGCCGGCACCCGGTGCGAGCGCGCCGCGCGCCAGCGCCGTGCGCAGCCGCGCGACCTCGTCCTCGAGTTGCTTGACGCGGAGCGCGAGGTCGCCGCCGTTCCCCGTTCGCGAGAACGCGATCAGGGCCAGGACCAGGGCGGCGAGCGCGAGCAGCGCGTTCACGTGCGACCTCCGAGCCGGGACATGGTCCGTCCCGTCGCACCGAGATCGGTCGATTCGCGCGCCGAGTTGATCGTCCCCACCCCGGGAACGCTTGTGGCATGGCGGAGTCGTTATGCCGAACGGTCGGAACGACGAGGGACCGAGCCGGAAGCTTCCCCAGCGCCT
The DNA here is from genome assembly GCA_019749875.1 of Candidatus Binatia bacterium. Lineage (GTDB taxonomy): Bacteria > Desulfobacterota > Binatia > UBA12015 > UBA12015 > VGTK01. The sequence goes on from JAIEPK010000642.1 coordinate 350, forward strand.
CGCCCTTCTCCTCGGTCGTCGTGACGCGGCGCGCGCATGCCGCCGCGCGAAACTCGCTTTCCGACCCGCGCTTTCGCTAAGGTCCGGCGCCATGGACGACATCGACGCCATCCGCCGCGCCCACGCCGCGTTCGACTCCGGACCGGTCGAGAAGCTGCTCAAGAAGTCGCCCGAGCGCCGGGCGCAGTTCGAGACCACCTCGGGGATCCCGATCAAGCGCCTCTACACGCCCGCCGACCGCACGGAATCGAGCTACCTCGACGAGCTCGGCTTCCCGGGCCAGGCGCCGTTCACGCGTGGCGTCCAGCCGACCATGTACCGCGGCCGCTTCTGGACCATGCGCCAGTACGCCGGCTTCGGCACCGCGGAAGAGTCGAACAAGCGGTACCGCTACCTGCTCGACCAGGGCCAGACCGGGCTCTCGGTCGCCTTCGACCTGCCGACGCAGATGGGCCGCGACTCGGACCACCAGCTGGCGCGCGGCGAGGTCGGGCGCGTCGGCGTCGCGATCGACTCGCTCGCCGACATGGAGACGCTGCTCGACCAGATCCCGCTCGACAAGGTCACGACGTCCATGACCATCAACGCGACGGCGTCGGTGCTGCTCGCGCTCTATCTGGCCGTCGCCGACAAGCAGAAGGTGCCCTGGTCGAAGGTCGGCGGCACGATCCAGAACGACGTCCTCAAGGAGTACGTCGCGCGCGGGACGTACATCTACCCGCCGCGTCAGTCGCTGCGCATCATCACGGACATCTTCGCGTTCTGCGCCAAAGAAGTGCCGTCGTGGAACACGATCTCGATCAGCGGCTACCACATCCGTGAGGCGGGCTCGACGGCGGCGCAGGAGATCGCGTTCACGATCGCGAACGGCATCGCCTACGTGAAGGCGGCGCTCGACGCCGGCCTCGGCGTCGACGAGTTCGGTCCGCGCCTGTCGTTCTTCTGGAACGTGCACAACGACTTCTTCGAGGAAGTCGCGAAGTTCCGCGCCGCGCGTCGCATCTGGTCGCGCATCATGCGCGACCGCTTCGCCGCGAAGGACCCGCGCTCGATGACCTTGCGCTGTCACGCGCAGACCGCGGGCAGCTCGCTCACCGCACAGCAGATCGACAACAACGTCGTGCGCGTCACCCTGCAGGCGCTTGCGGCGGTGCTGGGCGGCACCCAGTCGCTGCACACCAACGGCAAGGACGAGGCGCTCGCCCTTCCGACCGAGGACTCGGCGCGCCTCGCCCTGCGCACGCAGCAGGTGATCGCCAACGAGAGCGGTGCCGCCGATACGATCGATCCGCTCGCCGGCTCGTACTTCGTCGAGACGCTCACCGACGAGCTCGAGCGGCGCGCGCTCGAGTACATCGAGCAAATCGACGGCATGGGCGGTGCCGTGTCGTCGATCGAGCAGGGCTTCATGCAGCGCGAGATCCAGAACTCGGCCTACCGCTACCAGCAGGAGATCGAGAGAAAGGACCGCACGATCGTCGGCGTGAACGCGTTCACCCTCGAGCGCGAGCCGGTGCCCGAGATCCTGCAGATCAAGCCCGAGCTGGAGCAGCGCCAGAAGGCGAAGGTCGCCCAGGTGCGCGCCGAGCGGGCGGCGAAGCCGGCCGCCGACGCGCTGGCCGAGGTCGAGCGGGTCGCCCGCGACGGCGGCAACCTGATGCCGCCGATCGTCACGGCGGTGCGCGCGTACTGCACGCTGGGCGAGATCTCGGACGCCATGCGACGCGTGTTCGGCGAGTACAGGCCCGCGGCCCTGCTCTAGGCGGCAGCGCCCGGGACCGTGCGGCGGCCCGTCACGGTCCCGCGACGGTGCCTCGATCAAGCCCGAGCGGCCGACACCCGATATCATCCTACGTAGCCTCGGCACCGGGGCCGACGCCGCAGGATGATGAAGAACCACCACGACCCGTCCGGCGCAGCCGCGCTGACGGCGACCGCCCTGCCCGCGGGTCGCCTGCTGCTCGGCGGATCGGCCGCGATCTACGCGGTGTTCGGCGTCGCGTACCTGATCGCCGCTCCGACCGAGCCGCACCTGCCGCTGGCGGCGATCTTCGTCGTGGTCGGCGCGATGTTCGCCACCGTGGCGTGGCTCCTGCCGCGCATGCGGCCGGGTGCGGTCGAGCCGCTGTTGCTCGCGAGCGCGCTGGTCGCCGAGGCCGGCGCGCTCCTGTTCGTCCCTCTGACCGGCGATCCGAAGCAATCGGTCGTGGTGATCATCGTGCTCGTCGCGACCGGAGCGGTGCTGCCGACGGTGCGCGCGGCCGTCGCCGCCGCGACGCTGGGCGTCGCCGGCTGGCTCGCGCTGGCGCTCGGCTTTCCACCGGCCGATCTGCTGCACTGGGCGGTCAACGTGGCGGCCGCGGGTCTGGTGGCGATCACCATCGCCGCGGTGCGGCTGCGCGCCGTCGCCGATCTTCGCTTGACGCGCTTCATGACCGACCGCGCGCACGACGCGATCTACCTGCTGACCCACGACGGCCGCGTGCGCTACGCCAACGACGCCGCCTGCCGGATGTTGGGCTTCGCGCCCGACGAGCTGTCGCACCTCGACGCGCGAGACGTCGACCCGTCGATCACCGCGGAGTCGTGGGAGCGCGTCTGGGGAGCGATGCGACGTCGCGGTGCGCTCGTGCTCGCGACCAGCCACCGGCGCAAGAGCGGCGAGCTGGTACCGGTCGAGCTGTCGCTCAACTTGGCGACGCTCGATGGACGCGAGTACGCCTGCGCGATCGCGCGCGACGTCACCGAGCGGCGCGCCGTCGAAGCGAAGCTCGAGCGCGCGCGACACGCCGCCGAAGCCGCGTCGCGTGCCAAGACCGACTTCCTGGCGACGATGAGCCACGAGATCCGTACGCCGCTCAACGGCATCTTCGGCATGACCGAGCTCGCGCTCGAGAGCGACGACGACGCGGAGCGGCGCGAGTTCATCCGCGGCGCGCGCGCCAGCGCCGAGGTTCTGCTCGCGATGCTGAACGACATCCTCGATCATTCCCAGCTCGAAGCCGGACGCCTCGCGATCGACGACGTCGACTTCGACCTGCACGACCTCGCGCGCCGCATCACCATCGGCCTCTCGACCGATGCCCGACGTCGCGGCATCGCGCTCGATCTGACCTACGACCCGGACCTGCCGGAGCACGTCGTCGGCGATCCCCGCCGCTTGCGGCAGGTGATCACGAACCTCGCGGTGAACGCGCTCAAGTTCACCGAGCACGGCTCGGTCGAGCTGCGCTTCGAGCAGGAGCGCGACGGCAACGGCGCCTCCGCGCCGCGGCTGCGCGTCGTCGTGCGGGACACCGGCATCGGCATCGCGGCCGACGACCTGGAGAAGATCTTCGAGCCGTTCACCCAGGTCGACTCGTCCAACTCGCGACGCTACGGCGGCGTCGGGCTCGGCCTCGCGATCACGCGCGACCTGGTGCACGCGATGGGCGGCACCATCGAAGCGTCGAGCACGCCGGGCGCGGGCAGCACCTTCACCTGCCATCTGCCGCTCACGCCGGCGCCGGCACACGACGCGACGCTCGGCGCACAACTTTAACGGCGCCGCGGGTAGCACCCCCCGCCAGGCGTCGTTATAGGTGGGGACTGCGATGAGGGGCTGGACCATCCAGGATGCGATCGAGCTCTACGACGTGCACGCGTGGGGAGCGGGCTTCGTCTCGGTCAACGAGCAGGGCCGGGTCGAGATCCGTCCGCGCGGCAACGGCGGGCCCGGCATCGACCTCTACGATCTCACGCTCTACCTGCGCGGACGCGGTCTGCACGTTCCGCTGCTGATCCGCTTCTCGGACATCCTCGCAGCGCGCATCCGGAGCCTCTGCGAGTGCTTCTCGAGCGCCATCACCGAGCATCAGTTCAGGGGCCGGCATCGCGCGGTCTACCCGATCAAGGTGAATCAGCAGCGGCACGTGGTCGAGGAAGTCATCGACTTCGGGCGCTCGTTCGACGTCGGGCTCGAGGCGGGCAGCAAGCCGGAGCTGCTCGCGATCCTGCCGATCATGGACAATCCCGAGTCCCTGATCGTCTGCAACGGCTACAAGGACCGCGAGTACATCGAGATCGCGCTGCTGGCGCAGAAGCTCGGCCGCACGCCGATCATCGTCATGGACCGGTTCCACGAGCTGGATCTCGTCATCCAGGTGTCGCGCGATCTCGGCATCCGGCCGCACATCGGCGTGCGCGCGAAGCTGGCCGCGAAGGGCGCGGGACGCTGGGTCGAGTCGGGCGGCGACCGGAGCAAGTTCGGCCTCACCGCCGACGAGCTGATCGAGACCGTCGAGCGGCTCCGCCAGGAGGACATGCTCGACTGCCTCGAGCTGATGCACTTCCACGTCGGCTCGCAGATCACGAACATTCGCGCGATCCGCGACGCGGTGAAAGAGGCGACGCGCTTCTACGTGGGTCTGGTCGAGATGGGTGCCGGCCTCAAGTACCTCGACGTCGGCGGCGGGCTCGGCGTCGACTACGACGGCTCGCAGACCAACTTCCAGTCGTCGATGAACTACACCAACCTCGAGTACGCACGCGACGTGGTCGCGACCGTCGGCGAGGCGTGCGACGAGAAGGGGATCCCGCATCCCGACCTGGTGACGGAGACCGGCCGGGCGATGGTCGCGCACCACTCGGTGCTGATCTTCAACGTGCTGGGCGTCAATCAGGTGCTGCCCAAGGCCGCGCCCGAGGCACCGGCCGAGGACGACCACAAGGTCGTGCACGAGCTCTTCGAGGCCTACCAGTCGATCAGCCGGAAGAATGTCATCGAGGCCTACCACGACGCGATGTCGGCGAAGGAAGAGGCGCTGACGCTGTTCAGCCTCGGCTACCTCGATCTCAAGACGCGCGGTCGCTGCGAGCGCCTGTTCTGGGCGTGCTGCGAGAAGATCCTGCGCGTGGTGCGCGAGATGGACTACGTGCCCGAGGAGCTCGAGGGCCTCGAGCGCGCGATGGCCGACACGTACTACGGCAACTTCTCGGTGTTCCAGTCGGCGCCGGACCACTGGGCGGTGAAGCAGCTCTTCCCGATCATGCCGATCCACCGCCTCGACCAGAAGCCGACCCGGCGCGGCGTGTTCGCGGACCTCACCTGCGACTCCGACGGCAAGGTCGACCTGTTCATCGACCGGCGCGACGTCAAGCACGTGCTCGAGCTGCACCCGCTCGACCAGGAGCCGTACTACATCGGCATCTTCCTGGTCGGCGCGTATCAAGAGATCCTCGGCGACCTGCACAACCTGTTCGGCGACACCGACGCGGTGCACGTGCGGCTCGGCGAGAACGACCGCATCGAGATCGAGCACCTCGTCGAGGGCGACTCGGTGGAAGAGGTTCTCGGCTACGTGCAGTACTCGAAGGCCGAGCTGGTCGAGCGCGCGCGGCGCGCGATCGAGCTCGCGCTGCGCGAGAAGCGCATCACCGTCGAGGAGTCGGCGCGCCTGCGCCGGCGCTACGAGCAGGGTCTGTCGGGCTACACCTACCTCGAGGTCGAGGACTCGGACCAGCAGATCCTGGCGCGGCAGAGCCGCGCCGCGGGTGGGTGACGACGCCGTCGCAGCGGCGCGGCCGGCTCGCGAGAGCGCCGCACCCTCGCGCATGGCCACGCAGCGCCTCGCCGCTGCTGCGCGGCCTGCTGTTCGTGCTCGGCCTCGTGGTGGTCGCACCGATCACCGCCGGCTTGGCCTCCGACGAGGACCGCCGCACGCCGGTGGTCCGCGCCGTCGAGCGCGCGCAGCCGGCGGTCGTCAACGTCTCGGCGGATCAGGCGGTCGCGGTGCAGCGCGATCCGTTCTTCGACCAGTTCTTCAACGACTTCTTCGAGGCGCGGCCGCGCCGGCAGCGCTACACGCGAACCAGCCTCGGCTCGGGCGTGATCGTCCGTCCCGACGGATACGTCCTCACCAACGCGCACGTCGTCGCGCGCGGGCAGAACATCAAGGTCGTGCTCGCCGACGAGCGTGAGCTGGTGGCGCGCGTGGTCGGTGTCGATGCCGACGCCGACATCGCGGTGCTGAAGGTCGACGGCGGCACCCTGCCCCATCTCGAGTTCGGCAACTCGGAAGATCTGATGATCGGCGAGACCGTGATCGCGATCGGCAACCCGTTCGGCTTCTCGCACACCGTGACCACCGGCGTGATCAGCGCGGTGCGGCGCTCGCTCAAGAGCGAGGGCCGCACGTACCTGGACTTCATCCAGACCGACGCTTCGATCAATCCCGGCAACTCCGGCGGGCCGCTGCTCAACATCCGCGGCGAGCTGATCGGCATCAACACCGCGATCTACGGCGGTGCGCAGAACATCGGCTTCGCGATCCCCGCGAAGCGTGCGAGCCAGGTGGTGGCCGACCTGATCCGCTACGGCGAGGTGCGGCGATCGTACCTCGGGATCCAGGTGCAGGACCTCACACCGGAGCTCGCGAGCGCGCTCGGCATCGAGGCGCGCCACGGTGTGGTCGTACGCGAGGTCGAGGAGGACGGACCGGGCCGGACGGCCGGGCTCGCGCCGGGCGACGTGATCCTCGAGATCGACGGGCACGACGTCCGCGATCGCTCCGAGTTCGACGAGCGCGCCGCCGCCGCGGCGGTGGGCTCCACGCTCCGGCTGACGATCCAGCGCGGCAGCGAACGTCGCGACCTCGCCGTCGCCGCCCGCGAGCTCACCGACGACCGCATCGACGAGGTGGGCTGGCGCCACCTCGGCCTCAAAGTGAAGGACAAGAGCCGGAGCGATGCGGTCGCGATCACCTCGGTCCGCCGCGGCAGCCCCGCCGATCGCGCCGGCATCCGCCCCGGCGATCTCCTGGTCGCCTTGAACGGCGTCGCGACGGAGTCGGTCGGCGCCTACCGCCGTGCCCTCTCCGCGCTGCGCGCGGCGGGCGAAGCACAGCTCGCGGTGCAGCGCGGCCCCGCCCAGTACCGTCTCACTCTGCCCGTCGATTGAGCAGCAAAATTCATCCACGCCCCACCGAAGATTGTGCATGGCGTTCCTTGTAACTTTCGCCATTCTGGAGCCGTCGCCGACTTTCAAGAGCCGGTTGGGTTCTGATAGACGGGCGAGAATTGCGAGGCTCCCAAAATTACAATTTTGGAGCTCCGCCTCACTCAGTCAGGGAGCGTGGTATGCCAGTCGGTCGGGTCAAGTGGTTCAACAACGCGAAGGGTTACGGATTCATCGTTCAGGAAGGAGGACCCGAGGTCTTCGTCCACTACTCCGCGATCCAGGGCGACGGGTACAAGACGCTGGTCGAAGGCCAGCAGGTCGAGTTCGAGATCGCGCAGAGCGACAAGGGACCGCAGGCTGCCAACGTCAACAAGGTGGGCTGACCGCAGTACGCGCCCCCATCCCCGATGCCGCCGCGAGTGCACTCTGAACCAAAGCGAGTGCGCATCGCGGTGCACGGCCGCGTGCAAGGCGTCGCGTTTCGCGCCGCGACGCAGCGAACCGCGATGCGTCTCCGCGTCGCGGGCTGGGCACGCAATCTTCCCGACGGGTCCGTCGAGATCCTCGCGCAGGGAGCACCGCTCGCGATCGACGAGCTGATCGCGTGGTGCCACCAGGGTCCACCGGCGGCGCGCGTGGAGCGAGTCGCCACGCAGCAGGAGATCGTGCAGGATGATCTGCACGGCTTCCGCATCCGGACCTGAGGGCCGGTGCGGCTTCCGCATCCGGAACGCGAGGGGACGACGCATGGCGCAGACGATCGACGACTTCCGCAGCGAGCTGCGCACCTGGCTCGCGGAGCACCTCACGCCGGAGCTGAAGCCCGACGTGCTCGCGCGTCTTCCGGAGGCGGAGCGCGTCGGCCGACTGCGCGCGTGGCAGGCGACGCTGGCGCGCGACCGCTGGGTCGGCATCACGTGGCCGCGCGAGCACGGCGGGCGTGACGCGTCGATCGCCGAGCAGATCGTCTACACCGAGGAGATGACGAGCGCGCAGGCACCACCGGTGGTCGGCAGCCTCGGCATCGGCATCGCGGGTCCGCCGTTGATCGCGTTCGGCACGGCGGAGCAGAAGCAGCAGTTCACGCACCGCATCCTGTCGGCCGAGGACATCTGGTGCTTCGGCTTCTCCGAGCCCGGCGCCGGCTCGGACCTCGCGTCGTTGCGCACGACCGCGGTTCTCGACGGCGACACGTTCGTGGTCAACGGCCAGAAGGTCTGGACCACCCTCGCGCACCACGCCGACTGGTGCATGCTGCTCTGCCGGACGAACCAGGACGAGAAGCGCGCCAAGGGCATCTCGTGCCTGCTGGTCGACATGAAGAGCCCCGGCGTCAGCGTGCGCCCGCTGCGGCAGATGACCGGCGAGGCCGAGTTCAACGAGATCTTCTTCGAGAACGTGCGCGTGCCGCGCCAGAACCTGCTCGGCGAGCTGAACGGCGGCTGGCCGGTCGCCGTCGCGGCGCTGCAGAACGAGCGCGGCATCCTCTACGTCGTCGAGATGCGCATCCAGCTGCAGCAGGCGCGCGACCAGCTGCTCGCCCTCGCCCGCGAGCACGACGCCGCCAGCGATCCGGTGCTGCGCCAGAGCGTCGCCGAGCTGAACATCCAGACCGAGGTGTTCCGCATGACGTGCCAGCGCATCCTCGACAAGCTGCTGCGCATGGGCATGCCGGGGCCCGAGGCGTCGATCATCAAGCTGCACTGGACCGACATCACGCAGGCGATGCCGCTGCTCGGCATGAAGATCCTCGGCCCGCGGGGGCTGCTCTACGACGCGCCCGAGCCACGCGCCGGACGCGTCGACCCGAGCCAGTGGCTGCAGCGCAGCTACCTCGCCAGCCGGGCGGCGAGCATCGCCTCGGGCACCAGCGAGATCATGCGCGGCATCATCGCGATGCAGGTGCTCGGCCTGCCGCGCGCCTGAGACGCGCGGCAGGCACCGCGCGATGCCCGACGACATCCGGCAAGCGCCCTCTCCGTCGCTCGAGGAAGCGCGACACGGCTCGACCACACCCGCCGACGGCGTGCGGGACGGGCGTACGAGCGCGCCCGAGGGCACGCCGCGCGGATCCGCTCCGCCGTCCGAGCAGACGCCGCGCCGGCGGCGACGCTGGCCGCTCGCGATCGCTCTTCTGCTCGCCGCCATCGTGACGCTCGCAGTGCTCGCGTCCCGGCTCGTGCGTCCGCGGATCGAGCAGGCGGCCAGCTCCGCGCTCGGTCGCCCCGTGCGCATCGCGAGCTT
>JAIEPK010000639.1 GCA_019749875.1 Candidatus Binatia bacterium
CTCGCCTGCGGCTCGCGTGCACGATGCGGTGCCGACCCCCACCGCCGCGGCCAGCTGCGCTCCGCGCTCGCCTGCGGCTCGCGTGCACGCTGCGGTGCCGACCCCCACCGCCGCGGCCAGCTGGCTCCGCGCTCGCCTACGGCTCGCTTGCATGCTGCGGTGCCGCGGCCCACTCGCCACGGTCGCTGTGCACGCGGATCCGCGCCGGACCTGCTCTGCAGGCGCCGTCGCAGCGGAAAACTCCTCATCCTTCGCGCTGCACGTGTCGAATAGCCGGCGACCATGTTCACCATCATCGGTTTGATCATCGTCTTCGCCTCCGTGATGGGTGGGTTCGCCATGGCGGGCGGCAACTTCGGCATCCTCATCCAGCCGAACGAGCTCGTCGTCATCGGGGGTGCGGCCCTCGGTGCCCTCATCGTCTCCGCGCCGGGCAAGGTCCGCAGCCAGGTGATGGGCGCCTTCAAGACGGCCTTCACGGGCAAGATGCCGACCAACGACGACTATCTGCAGCTGCTCAAGCTGCAGTACGAGGTGTTCTCCTTCATCCGCAAGAACGGTGCGGTCGCGCTCGACGAGCACGTCAACGACATGGAGAAGAGCGCCATCTTCTCGAAGTACCCGTCGTTCTTGCACAACCATCACGCGGTGGAGTTCTTCCGCGACGCGCTCAAGCAGATCGTCAACGGCACCGCGTCGCCCGAGGAGCTCGACCTGCTGCTCGACAACGAGCTCGAGACGCACCACGAGGAAGCGCACGTCCCGATCGGACTGATCCGCACGACCGGTGACGCACTGCCCGGTCTCGGCATCGTCGCCGCCGTTCTCGGCATCATCATCACCATGGGCCATCTCGACGGCGGCCCCGAGGTCATCGGCCATCACGTCGCCGCGGCACTCGTCGGAACGTTTCTCGGCATCCTCCTGTCGTACGGTCTGCTGGCGCCGATCGCGACGACGGTGGAGGTCCAGACCAACGTCAGCACGCGCTACCTGCGTTGCATCAAGGAAGGCGTGATCGCGTCGCTGCGCGGCGCGGCCCCCATCGTCGCGATCGAGTTCGCGCGCAAGGCCATCTTCTCGGCCACCCGTCCGACCGCGGACGAGACCGATGCCGCCTGCAAAGAGGTGAAGGCGGCGGGCGGCTGACATGTCGAAGGGTGGCGAGACCGTCAAGGTCATCATCAAGAAGAAGAAAGGCGGCCACGCGGCCCACCACGGCGGCGCATGGAAGGTCGCCTACGCGGACTTCGTGACCGCCATGATGGCGCTGTTCATGGTGCTCTGGCTGCTCACGCAGGCCGACGTCAAGCTACGCTCGCAGATCGCACAGTACTTCCGCGACCCGGGCGTGCTGCCGGGCGGGTCGATCCTGAGCCAGGACCAGAACCCGTCGCGGACCCGCGAGCCGGCCGTGGTCGAGAAGGACATCATGCTGCTCAACACCGGCGAGCTGAAGCGCAAGCAGGAGCGCCGCGCCGAGGAAGCCGCGCAGGAGCAGAAGAACCTCGAGAAGCAGGCGCAGGCGGTGACCAAGGCCATCCAGAAGCTCGCCGGCAGCGACGAGGCGATCAAGAAGCTGCAGGACCAGGTGATCGTCGAGGTGAGCGACGCCGGCCTGAGCATCCAGGTGCTCGACCAGGCGGGCGACCGCCAGCTGCTGTTCGATCTGTCCTCCGCCGAGCTCAAGCCGCCGCTCGTCAAGCTGCTGCAGCGGATCGCCGCGGTGCTCGGCGAGATGCCCAACGGCATCCAGGTCGGCGGGCACACCGACGCCCGGCCGTACGCGCCCGGGTCGATCAAGACCAACTGGGAGCTGTCGTTCGAGCGCGCCGACAACGCGCGCCGGGTCCTCGAGAGCAACGGCCTCAGGACGAAGCAGGTATCGCGCGTGCTCGCCTACGCCGACAGCCAGCCGCTCAAGCCCGAGGATCCGATGGCGGACGAGAACCGCCGCCTGTCGATCCTCGCCGAGCGCCAGCGTCCGACGGGCGCCGTGGTGACCGAGGCAGCCGCCGAGCCGAGCCGCCCCGCCCCGGTCGTGCTGCCGGCCGACGCCATCCCGGAGCGCACCGCGGCCCTCGATCCGCACCTGACGAATCCTGCGGAGTCTCGTCGGGAGGCTCATTGATGCGCGCGAGCACGCCGATGACGCTGTTGATGAACGGAGCACTCGCAACCGCACCGGCCGTCGGCGTCGCGCCGCATGCGCTCCTGCGCGGTGCGCTGGCGGAACGCCTGAGCCGCGGCGACGTGGAGCTCCCGTTGCCGCCCCGGGTCGCGACCGAGATCCTGTCGCTCACCCGCGACGACGACGCCGACGTCGGGCGCCTCGCCCGTCTCCTGCACCAGGACCCGGCCCTCGCCGGACACGTGCTGCGCATCGCCAACTCCCCGGCGTATCTGCCGCGCTCGCCGATCGTCTCGCTGCAGCAGGCGGTGACCCACCTCGGCTTCACCCTGCTGTCCGAGATCGCGCTGGTGGCGTCGATGCAGAGCGGCGTCTTCAAGGTCCCCGGCCACGAGGCGGCACTGCGCGCGATCTGGCAGCACGCGCTCGCCTCGGGCGGCTTCGCGCGCGAGATCGCGCGCAAGCTGCGCAGCAACGTCGAGAGCGCGTTCCTGTGCGGGCTGCTGCACACGATCGGCAAGCCGCTCGTGCTGCAGACCGCGGTGACCGAGGCGGCGAAGCTCGGCGTGCCGGCGGGACGCGACGACGTCCGCTCGCTGGTCGACGAGTTCCACGTGCAGGCGGGCGGCCTGCTCGCGAAGCGCTGGGGCCTGCCCGGCGCGGTCTGCGAGGCGATCGCGCTCTACGCGTCATACACCTCGGGCGCCGCCGGGCCGCGCGAACCGGTGATCACCGCGCTCGCCGACCGCCTCGCGACGTACCTGGTCGACGGCGACCACGACGAGCCCGCGCTGCGCGCGCACCGCTCGTGGATCGACCTGAACTTCTACCCCGAGGACGTCGACGACATGCTCGCCAAGTCCGACACGGTCCGCGGTCTGGTCGAAAGCATGCTGCTGTGAGCGTCGAGCGCTACGACGTCGTCGTCATCGGCAGCGGTCCGGCCGGCCAGAAGGCGGCGATCCAGGCCGTCAAGGCGGGACGCACGGTCGCGCTGCTGGAGCGCGAGGCGGCGATCGGCGGCAACTGCGTCCATCGCGGCACGATCCCGAGCAAGACGCTGCGCGCGGCCGCGCTGCGCGCGACCACGCCGCCGCTCGACGGCACCGAGATCGCACCCAACATCGAGGTGCGCTCGCTGACCTCGCAGCTCGAGAGCGTAGTGAACGCGCACGCGGACTACATGCACCGGCAGATGAAGCGCAACGGCGTCGCCTATCTGCACGGCCGCGCGCGCTTCGTCTCGCCCAACGAGATCCTGCTGCGCTCGGTCGACGGCTCCGCGCGCACGCTCGGTGCCGAGCTGATCGTGATCGCGACCGGCTCGCGGCCGCGCGAGCCGGATGCGATCCCGATCGACCACGAGAACGTTCTCGACAGCGACTCGATCCTGTCGATGATCTACCTGCCGCGCTCGCTGACCGTCTTGGGCGGCGGCGTGATCGCGTGCGAGTACGCCTCGATCTTCGCGCGCCTCGGCGTGCACGTGACCATGATCGACGCGGCGCCCCGTCCGCTGCGCTTCTGCGACGCCGAGATCGTCGACCGCTTCGTCTCCGGCTTCGAGCGCAACGGCGGCCGCTTCATCGGCGGACGCAAGATCGGCTCGGTCGCGTGGGACGGCATCTCCGCGGTGCGCACGCTGCTCGACGACGGCACCGAGGTGCGCACGGAGAAGATGCTGGTGGCGCTCGGTCGCGTCGCCAACGTCGAGGACCTGAACCTGCCGGCGGCGGGTCTCGCGATCGACGAGCGCGGCCAGGTGCCGGCCGACGAGAGCTGCCGCACGGCGGTACCGCACATCTACGCCGTGGGTGACGTGATCGGCCCGCCCGCGCTCGCCTCGACCTCGATGGAGCAAGGTCGGCGCGCGGTGTGCCACGCGCTCGGCCTGCCGCCGGGCCACCCTCCCGAGCTGTCGCCGATCGGCATCTACACCATCCCGGAGATCGCCACCGTCGGGCTCGACCAGGACGAGGCGAAGAAGCGTCACGGCAGCATCATCGTCGGACGCGCACGCTTCGACGAGGTCGCCCGCGGGCAGATCGGCGGCATCACCGACGGCCTGCTGAAGCTGGTCGCCGACGGCAGCGGTCAGCGCCTGCTCGGCGCGCACATCGTCGGCGAGGGCGCGACCGAGCTGATCCACGTCGCGCAGATGGCGCTGCTCGCGGGCTTCGGGATCGACGCCTTCATCGAGAACATCTTCAACTTCCCGACCCTCGCGGAGGCGTATCGCGTGGCAGCCCTCGACGTCGCCGAGCAGCGTCAAGTACTCGCCGCGTCGGCGGCGACGCCGGCCGAGCGCGCCGCCTGATCGCGACGCACGCCCGCCGACGCCGCGGGCGCCCGGCGCACCCGATCAGCTGCCGCGCGTGAGGTGGATCTCGACGCGGCGGTTGCGCGCACGCCCGTCCGCATCCGCGTTCGAGGCCACCGGACGCTGCTCGCCGTAACCTGCGGCCGACACGCGTGCGCGCAGCGCGGGGTCCCCGCCGGTGAGCTCCCGGGCAATGTGCGACGCGCGCGCCAGCGACAGCTCGAGGTTCGAGGGAAACTGCGCGTTGCGGATCGGGACGTCGTCGGTGTGCCCCGCGATCTCGACGTGCAGCTGCGGCGAGGCGACGATCAACGAGCGCACCTCCGCGAGCAGCGGGCGCATCGCCGGCAGCGGCTCGGCGCTGCCCGGGCGAAAGCCGTTCATCGCACCGATCTCGACCACGACCTCGCCGTGCCGGGTCGCGACCCTGGCCGCGAGCGTGCGCTCGCGCGCCGCGAGCTGCTCCAGATAGCGGCCGATCGCCTGCAGCTCCGCGTCGGCGGGTGCCGGCACCGTGCTCGTCGCCACGCTCTGCACGGCGGACGCACCTGCCACGGCTGGCGCTCCGTTCTCGTCGCGTGCGCGCGCGGGCAAGCGGTCGTCGTCACGCGCATGCGCCGGCAACGCGTCCTCGTCCACGGTCGCCGGATCCACCGCCGGCGCATCGGCGGCGGCGGCGACCGGATGCACCTCGGGGACGGCCGGCGCGTCGAGCACGCGGCGCGAGACTTCGTCCGGCGCCGCGACCACCGCGGCCACGGGCGGCGCGAGCACGACCGCCGGAGAGGGCGTTCGGGCCGCATGCACCGCCGCACCACCGAGCGCCGCCAGCACGGCGAAGCCGAACAGCTGCAGCACCAGGTCGCTGAAGGTGATCAGCCAGCCCCAGTTGTCGTCGTCGCCGGAAACCGCCGGCGCCGGTCGGCGCTCAGGCAGCACGGTCGGTCAGCAGGGTGATCTCCCCGCGCACGGGGAGAGGAGCGAGACCCGCGAACGAGCGCAGCGCGCGCTCGACCCGGGTCGGATACTCGCGTCGATGGATCAGCTCGGCGCCGAGCGCGATCATCTGCAGGACGAGCCAGCGCCGCTCGAGCGACGCCGTGAGCTTGGTCGCCACCGGCAGCACCACGACGTTCGACAGGATCGCGCCGTAGAGCGTCGTCAAGATCGAGATCCCGAGGCTCGGGCCCGCCGCGGCGAGGTTGCCCTCGCCCACCTGCGGCAGCAGCAGCGCGAGGCCGATGAGCGTACCGATCAGGCCGAAGGCGGGGAACAGCTTGCCGAGCGTGGTCAGGACCGCGCGTGCGTCTTCGCCGTCGGCGGCCGCGCGCCGCGCCTCGCCGAGCAGCGCATCGCGCAGCTCGTCGGCGTCGGCGAATTCCAGCGTGCGCTCCATCGCCATCCGCAGGAACGGATCCGCGACGTCGTGCGACGCGCGCTCGAGCGCCGGTCCGCCCTCGACCCGATGCACGCGCGCAAGGCGCTTGAGCGACGCGATGGTCGCCTCGAGCGCCCGCGCGTCGTCCTCCGGTGCGTCGTGCAGCAGCGCCTTGACCTGCCGCCAGGCAGCACCGAGGCGGCCGCTGGGAAACGTGATCCACGCGACGGCGAAGGCGCCGCCGACGGTGATCAGGCCGGAGACCGGCTCCAGCAGCCCGCGCGCGGCGAGAAAGCCGACGGCGAGCGAGAGCAGCAGCAGGACCAGCAGCGGCCGGGACGCACCGCGCGGCAGGGCCGGAAGGGTTGCACGCTTCATGCGCGCGAGGCTTTGCATCCCTCGTGCCGCTCGCGTGCGTCGGCCGGGACGACGAAATCCGTCCCGTGACGGCTCGTGCTCGGGGCGCACCCGGCAAGCGTTTCCGCCCCGGATCGATTCTGCCGCGCGCGGCTCGCGGGCCGCTCCGGCCGGGGCCGGCGGCGTCAGATCAGCGGGATGCGGTGGGCGGGGTCGAGCGTCGGATCCTCGAGCACCATCTGCCGGCCGGTGCGGCGTCCGAGGTCGACCACGACCGGCGCCAGCAGATTCGCGTAGATCTCCGTCGGGCGGGCCGGGATCGTGACCAGCACGAACAGCGCGACGTCGTCCGCGGCACAGCCGAGCAGCTTCGCCGCCTTGTCGAGCGGCGCCTGATACCCCGGCACGAAGTGCGTCGGATCGACCACCGCGAACGCGAGCTCTGGCTCGTCGACGCAAAGCATCCACTTGAAGGGCGAGCCCGGACGAGAGTCGAGCACCACGAAGCGTCGCTCGTTCGGGAAGCCGACCAGGCCGGGATCGAGCTCGAAGATGCTGTGCTCGGGCACCTCGAAGACGCCGAAGCGCTGCGAGGCGACGGTGACGGTGACGGTGGGTACGGGCGGCGGCTCGGCCGCCCGTAGCTCCGCGACGACCTCAGCGGTGTCTGCCACGACCCTGCTCCTCCCACAGCGCCGCGAGCGCGCTTAGATGATCCGGGCTGCCGAGCTGCGCGCGCCGGTTCTCGCTCTCGATCAGCTTGAGGACCTCCTCGCGGTAGATCTTGACCGCCCCCGGCGCGACGAAGCCGAGGCTCACCTGGCGGTTGCGGACCGCGAGCACGCGCACGGTGATGTCGTCGCCGATGCGCACCAGCTCGCCGATCTTGCGCGTCAAGACCAGCATCGCGGCTCCACGCTCGACATTCCGTGCGGCGGCGGCATCAGAGGTTCAGGTAGTCGAGGATGCTGGTCTGCAGGGTCTGCCCGGCGCTCAGCGTCGCCTGCAGCGCCGTCTGCAGCTGCGTGAGCTCGGTGATCACGGTCGCGTAGTCGGCGCTCTCGATGTCGCCGAGGCGCGCGGTGATCTTCGACACGCTGGACGTGATCTCGCTGGCGCGATCCCCGAGCTGGCGCGCGCGTCCGCCGACCGAGGCACGCTCGGCACGAACGCCGTCCGCGGCCGCTTCCAGCGGATCGATGCTGGCGGTCGAGGAGTTGCCGGCGACGAGCGTCTGGCGCAGCCCGTCGAGCGCCGCGATGGACGAGCCGAGCACCTGATCGCCGGGGGTCGTGAGACGCACGGTCGTGCCCGGTGCGGTGCGGATCGAGAACGAGCCGCTCGGACCGGTGTACGGGTTCAGCGGGTCGAAGCCCGGGTCGTCGAAGTCGCTGAACGGCGCGGTGCCGCTCGCGAGCCCGCCGAAGACGTGCCGGCCGTCGATCGCCGTGTTGCCGAGCGTCAAGAGCTGTCGCTCGAGTGCCTCGACCTCCTCGGCCGCCTGCTGGCGCGTGGTGGCCGTCGCGAGCCCACCGGCCTGCTGCGACGCGATCTCCTTCGCGCGCACCAGGATGTCCTGTGCCTGGCCGAGCGCGTCGTCCTGTGCGGTGAGCACCGAGCGGCCGAAGCCGATGGTGCGCGACAGGCTGTTCAGGTCGGCGCTCTGCGCGCGCAGACCGTTCACCAGCGCGGCGCCGGCCGGGTCGTCGCTCGCCTGGCGCAGCTTCTTGCCGCTCGACAGGGTGTCCTGCGCGACCAGCAGCCGTCGCTGCAGCCGCTGCACGTTGCCGAGCAGCTGGTCGCTGGTCATCGTCTGCGTGACGCGGCCGATCATGGGCGTTCCCCCCGTGCGACGCGGCCGATCATGGGCGTTCCCCCCGTGCGACGCGGCCGATCATGGGCGTTCCCCCCGTGCGACGCGGCTCATGCTCAGCGCACCATGCCGAGCAGCTCCTGGAGCATGCCGTCGCCGACCGAGATCAGCTGTGCCGCCGCCTGGAACGCACGCTGGAAGCGGATCAGGTCGGTGAACTCCTCCTCGAGGCTCACACCGGAGACCGAGTCGCGCTGCGCTTGAACGTTCGCCAGCAGCCCGTCCTCGATGGTCGCAGCGTCGGTCGCGTTGCGAACGGAGGCACCGACGTCCGACTGCAGCGCGCCCATCGCACCGCTCAACGTCTGGCCGGAGAGGCCGGCAAACGTCGTGGTCTGCAGATTCGCGAGTGCGAGCGCGTTCGCGTTGTCGCCGCCCGTCGTGCTCTGCGCCGCCGCGATCCCGCGCGGATCGGTGAGCGCCACGGTGAGGTCCGCGGCACCGGTGCCGGCAAAGAGCGCGCTGCCGACGAGACCGTCGAGGTCCCGTCCCGCCGGGTCGGTCTGCACGCCGTTCACCGCGTCACGCAGCGTGACGGCAATCGCGTCGAGCGATCCGGCCTGCGCCACCAACTCGTCGTCGCGCACGCCGAGGCGTGCGCCGATCGAGCCGCCCGGGTCGCTGCCGAGCGGGATCAGGGAGGCGTCCGGCGCCACCACGCCGACGTCGTGCAGCACGGCACCGTCGAGACCGAGCGTCGTGCCGAGCCGTGCCTCGAGACGGGCGGCATTGCTGCCGCTCACCAGCGCGACGCCCGAGCGTGCGTACACGTCGACGCTGCCGTCGTCGTTCTCCACCGTACGGATCCCGACCAGCTTCGCGAGGTCGCCGAGCGCGCTCCGGCGCTGGTCGCGCAGCTCGTTGGCGCTGCTGCCGGTGGCAACCTCCTCGACACGGATGCTGCGGTTCAGGTCGGCGATGCGGGACAGGATGCCGTTCGCGTCGGCGACGTCGGCGGTGACGCGATCGTCGGCCTCACGCTGCACCGCGCCGAGCCCTTCGGCCGAGCTGCGCAGCTTGCCCGCGAGCGTCTCCGCGCGATCGAGCAGGTCGTTGCGCACCGCGAGGTCCTCGGGGTGCGCGCTGAGCTCGTTGGCGGCGGCGAAGAAGTCCTGCAGCGCGCCGCTCACCGACGCGTCGCCGACCGGGAAGAGGCTCTGCACGCCCTCAAGCAGGTCGCGCCGCGCCGACGCTCCGGCGGCGGTCGACGACTGGCCGAGCAGGCGCGTCTCGACGAAGCGGTCGACGATCTGCTCGACGTCCGCGACGCGCACGCCGCCGCCCGCACTGGTCGGCACCGCCTCGAGGATCGGGCGCTGGCGCGTGTAGCCGGGCGTGTTGACGTTCGCGATGTTGTTGCCGTTGACCTTCAGCGCGCGCTGCTGCGCGATCAGGCTCGAGCGACCGGCGTTCAAGATGTCGGAGATCGCCATCGCCGCTCCCTCAGGCGCTCCAGCCGCCGGCCGTCGCCGGTGCGGGCGCGCGCACGCTGGCGCTGCCGTCGTAGTGCGCGCCGG
>JAIEPK010000566.1 GCA_019749875.1 Candidatus Binatia bacterium
GGGAAGGGTGTCGCGATGGCCTTCTTTCTTCCAGTCGCCGCTACTGGCCGTACACCACGTCAGCGGACACTAACCGTCGCTCGATCGCGTTTGACAACAACGCGTGACAACAACCAGCTTCGCCGAGGTCACTTCTCGGCGTCTGTTCAGCGCGGCTCTGGTCGGTCGATCGCAGCGCAGTGCGCTCGTGAGGTGCGCGCCCGGGGGCGGGGGACCGAGCAGGCGAATTGCCGCCGGGGTGCTCCTCGCGAATTGCTTGGGCCCCCGTGCCGGTACCGACGCTTCCGGTCGGACCCGTGCTGCGCTGGCCGGCTCGCGATATTGGTCGTAGATCGACGAGGCATGCATAGATCGGAGAGAGCAGGACATCCCGCGGCGGAGGGCGCTGTCTTTTCGCGCTTCCGGAGGCCGCTGAGAGCATCGACGACGCGGAGGCAGCTGAGAGCCGCAGGATGAGCCATGCGGAGATCCAGGCGCTCTTTCTTCGCGGAGCGGAGGCCGGCGCGAAGACGCTGGTGAACCTCCTCGAGGCGGGCACCAAGGACGGCAGCATCAAGCCGCGGGACCTCGCGGTGGTGACCGGCATCATGGTCGACAAGGTCGTGAAGCTCGCCCCGTTCGTCCGTCGCGACGAGGATCCGTCCATCGACGCCTCGAGCGTGCGGAGGCCGAGGCCGAGAAGATCCTCGACGAGAAGAAGCGTCGGCGAGCGGAGCAGGGGCTCGCGACGCAGTGAGCCCCTGTGGCTTCGCTCGGTCTCTCGCCGGCCTCGATGCGATCGCCCGGCGGCGCGTTCTGCGGATCGTGCCCCTGCGGAAAAGCCGGTTGAGCCGGAAAAGGTCCGCTGACGAGCGGCTCGACGGAATGCCTACCGACTCGATTCGGGTGCGGTCGAGCTCGGGGGCATGTGGTTCGGGCAGATCTCCTTGTCCGCTGTGAAGACCTCGACCTCGTACGCCTTGTAGCAGGTAGCACCCATGAGAATCAGCCAGGCGAGGACACCACCGATGGTGGCCAGCAGTCGTGGTCCTCGGTTCGGCTGCCGTTCCCAGCCGAACTGGCCCTGACCGGCACCTACCGCGAGCACCTGCTCGACGTCCGCGAGATAGCGACGCATCGCCCCTGCTTGAAGCGATGTGATCACCGACGCGACGCCACAGAGCAGCGAGAACGCGAACGGGATGTACCATGAAAGGACGTAGAGACGGCGTGGAAAGTTCAGGCACCAGGTCGTGCTGTCGCGGCCGAGGCCTTGCGAGATGAGCCAGGCGAACACGCCGGCTGCGATGATCACGGCATACCGGAGCAGGGACTCGCGACGCGCGGAGAGCACTCCGAGCTCTGCGCGAAGCTGCTTGTACTCCTCGAGCAGGAACTCTCGTTGATGCGGCGCCAGCCCGGTTGCCTCGGTGGTCTCTAGTGCCCTTGCGCGTCCCGCCATCAGTCCCTCGTTGTCGAACATCGATTTTATTCGGAACGCGTCGTGTCCGGTCAAGCGGTGTACGAGACGGTGTACGAGACGGCGGTGTACGAGACGGCTCGCGTCACCCGGGTCGATGTCGATGCGACGGCTCTCCTCTTCGACGACGGCGTGGTCGTTGGCTCCGGCTCCGTGCCGATCTCGCGCGTCGGCCGCAGCAGCGTGTCGACCGAGAGGTAGCGCCGGACGACGGCCCACTCGTCATGCTGCTCGGCCAGCACCGCGCCCACGACGCGGATGATCGCGTCGCGGTTCGGGAAGATCCCGACCACGTCGGTCCGCCGCTTCAGCTCGCGGTCGAGCCGCTCTTGCGGGTTGTTCGAGCAGACCTGTCGCCCGTGCTCCTTCGGGAAGCTCGCGAAGGCGAGCAGATCCGCCCGCGCGTCGCGCAGGAGCTCAGCAGCGGCAGGCCAGCGCGCTTCGAGCTGCTCGACGACACGCGCATGCTGCGCGCGGGTCAGCTCCGCATCGGGTTGCGCAGCCCACGCGCCACGAGGCCGCGCAGAAACGCGAGCCAGCCAGCGCGCGCTTCCGTCGTCACCACGTCCACGCCGAGGATCTCGCGCTTGCCCTCGGCGTTCACGCCCACCGCGATCAGCACGGCGACGTTCACGATCCGGCCGTCGTCCCGACAGCGCACCATCGTCGCGTCGAGCCACACGTACGGGTATGGGCCGCCATCGAGCGCACGCTCGCGGAAGCGCGCCACCGTCGCATCCAGGCTCTTCGCAAGCTCCGACAGCTGCGACTTGGACAGCCGCTCGATGTCCAGCGTCTGCACCAGGTCCTCGACCTTCCACGTCGAGACGCCGAGCACGTAGCTCTCCGCCATGACGGCGACCAAGGCTCGCTCTGCTCGACGTCGCGGCTCCAGCAGCCAGCTCGAGAGGTAGGTCCTCGCGCGCAGCTTCGGGATCGCCAGCGCCATCGTGCCCATCCGCGTGTCCCAGGCCCTCGTCC
This sequence comes from Candidatus Binatia bacterium, assembly GCA_019749875.1. Classification (GTDB taxonomy): domain Bacteria; phylum Desulfobacterota; class Binatia; order UBA12015; family UBA12015; genus VGTK01. The sequence continues at coordinate 2,441 of JAIEPK010000566.1, forward strand.
GGTAGCCGTTGCGCGAGTTCACGCGCTCGGCCGACCGCTCGCCGAAACCAGCGCCGCACAGCACGTCGGCCTCCGCGCTCATCAGCTGCGTCACGAGCGTCTGCAGCAGCTCGCGCAGGACATCGGGCTGCGCACTCTCGACGAGCTCGCGCCCGCCCTCGATTCCGTCGATCCTCAGCTCCAGCGTGGCCCGATCTAGCGCGTGCACGTCAGCGCGTTGGCGCGGCCGTTGAAGACACAGTCGCTCGCTGCGTAGGCGCTCTCGCCACACCAGCCCGCGATCGCGTCGCTCTGGTTGCCGAGCGTCACCGTCGCTTGAAGCGGCACGTCCGACGTCGCGATCGGATACGTCGCCCGCTTGCCGTCGACGGTCACGGCGACGAGGCCACCTGGCAAGCCTGCGCCGCGGTCGATGGCCCGGATCAAGGTGATGCCGCCGAGCGGCGTCGCCGTCTTGTCGAGGTACAGCCACACGCTCCGGTTGCCGTTGCTGCGCCAGCCGCGCGTGCCCTTACCGGCGTAGGTTCCGCCCGGGAGCCATGCGTCGAGAACGGACGCACCGAGAGCGCCCCGGACCGTCACGCGCGCGCCGCGCATCCTCGGGTCCAGATCGGCGAACGCCGTGCCCGCGGGCAGCGCGAACGTCGCCTTCAGCGCGACGGTGTCGTTCCCCGGCATGGTGTCGCTGTGGATCTTGCCGAGGACCAGCTTCGACTTGGGCTTGACGACGAAGCTCCGCCCACCGGCGACGTTCGTGCAGGCGTCCTGTGCGTCGCACGTGGTGTCCCCATCGCTGTCGGGCAGCACGTCGTGCACGCACTGGCCGGCGCCGTCGCAGGCGTCGTTCGTGCACGGCTCACCGTCGTCGGTGCAGGCCGTGCCGTTCGTGACGAAGACGTCTACCGGGCAGGTCGCGCTCGCGCCGGTACAGCTTTCGGCGACGTCGCACACACCGCTCGCGGGGCGGCACGGCTGCGACGACGACCGGAAGACATCGCTCGGACAGAATGGGCTCGTGCCGTCGCACGACTCCGCCACGTCGCAATCGCCCGCGACGGCGCGGCAGATCGTACCGGCGTGGCCGGCCGGGTGGCCGCACGCGCCGGCACCGTCGCACACGTCGAGCGTGCAAGCGTTGCCGTCCGACGAGCACGCCGTCCCTGCGACCGCGTTGCACGTGTCGAGCAGCTCGTTGCACGTGGCCGCGCACTCCGCGCCGCCGACGCACGGATCCCCGGAGTGCACCGCGCAGCTGCCGCCGGCACAGGTGTCGAATCCGGTGCAGAACGCGCCGTCGTCGCAGGGCGCGGCGTTCGGCGCGTGCGCGCACGCGCCGGCGCCGTCGCACGCGTCGTCGGTGCAGACGTTGCCGTCGTCGGCACATACGGTGCCGGCAATCGCGAAGGCGTCCGCCGGACAGGCCGTGCTCGATCCGGTGCAGGTCTCTGCCGTGTCGCACGGGCCGGTTGCAGGCCGGCACACGGTCGCGCCCGACTCGAGGTGACAGGTGGACGAGCAGCAGTCACCGCCGCTCGTGTTGCCGTCGTCGCACTGCTCGGTCGGCTCCACGATTCCGTTTCCGCAAGCTGGACCGAAGCCGACGGTGACGACCGGATCCGTCTCGTAGCCGCGCTCGCCGTTGCCGAGCTGGCCGTCGCCGTTCAGGCCCCAGCACGCGACTCCACCGGTGTCCAGCAACGCACAGGTATGCCACCAGGCCGGACTGATCGCCGCGACACCGCTGCCGAGACCTGCCACGTCCACCGGCGTCGTGTGCGTCGCCTGCGTGCCGTCACCGACCTCACCGAACGTGCTGTCGCCCCAGCACTTGACGCCACCTGCCGACGTCAAGGCGCAGGTGTGCGCGTTGCCGCCGCCGATCGCCGTGACGCCGCTGCCGAGGCCCGTCACGCCGACCGGCGTCGAACGCCGCGTGGTGGTGCCGTCGCCGAGCTGCGCGGCGATGTTCTCGCCCCAGCACCGCGCGGCGCCGGCGGTCGTCACCGCGCACGCCTGGTGCAGTCCGAGCGCGATCGACTGGACGCCGCTCGTCAATCCCGACACGTCGACCGGCGTCGAGCGGTGCGTCGTGGTGCCGTCGCCGACATCGCCGGTTCCGTTGTAGCCCCAGCACTTGACGCCGCCCGCCGCCGTCAGCGCGCAGGTGGTGATGGCACCTGCGGCAATCGCCGTGACGCCGCTCGCGAGCCCGCTCACGTCGACCGGCGTGAGGCGCCTGGTCGTCGTGCCGTCACCGAGCTCGCCGAAGGCGTTGTGGCCCCAGCACTTGACGCCGCCGGCGGTGGTCAGCGCGCACGTGAACCAGTTCCCCGTGGCGATCGCAGCAACACCGCTACCGAGGCCGACGACGTCGACCGGCGTGGTGCGCGTCGTCATCGTACCGTCGCCGAGCTGACCGTTGCTGTTGTCCCCCCAGCACTTGACGCCGCCTGTGGTCGTCAGTGCGCACGTCTGACCACCCTTCGCGGAGATCTCTGCCACGCCGCTCGCGAGCCCCACCACGTCTGCCGGCGTGCGACGCGGCAGGGTGGAGCCATCGCCGAGCTGACCGCTGAAGTTCGCACCCCAGCACTTCACGCCACCAGCGGTGGTCAGCACGCACTGGTGCCCGAGGCCGCCCGCCATCGCGGTCACGCCGTCCGTCAGAACGGATGCCGCCACCGGGGCCAGCCGGTACGACGTCAAGCCGTTGCCGAGCTGGCCGCTCGCGTTGCCGCCCCAGCATCTCACGCCGCCGTCCGCCATGAGCGCGCACCCGTGAGCGGTTCCGGCCGAGATCGCCGTGACGCCGCTCTGCAGGTCGCTGACGTTCACCGGCGTCGTCCGCTGTGTGGTCGAGCCGTCGCCGAGCTCGCCCTCGGCGTTGTTGCCCCAGCACTCGACACGACCGGTGCTGGTCAACGCGCAGGAATGGAAGCCGCCGGCGGCGATCGATGCGATGCCGCTCGCGAGTCCCGTCACGTCGACCGGAGACGTCCGCTGCGTGGTCGTGCCGTCCCCCAGGGCTCCTTGCTCATTGTATCCCCAGCACTTCACACCACCCGCCGTCGTCAACGCGCACGTGTGGTAGTAGCCGCCCGAGATCGCGGCGACGCCGCTATCGAGTCCGACCACGTCGACTGGCTCGAGACGCTGCATCGTGGTCCCGTCGCCGAGGCCGCCGAGCTCGTTGAAGCCCCAGCACCTCGCACCGCCCGACGTCGTGACCGCACAGGTGTGGTACTGGCCGGCGGCGATCGCCGCGACGCCGCTGCCGAGACCCGTCACGTCGACCGGCGTCGGCACGGTGGTCGTCAAGGTGCCGTTGCCGACCGCACCCTGGTCGTTGTAGCCCCAGCACTTGACGCCACCGCCGATGGTCAGCGCGCAAGTGTGAAACTGGCCGGCCGCGATGGCCACGACCCCGCTCCCGAGCCCAACCACGTCGACCGGCTCGAGACGGTCCGTCGTCGTTCCGTCGCCGAGCAGGCCATACAGGTTGAAGCCCCAACACTTGACGCCGCCCCCCGTCGTGAGCGCGCAGGTGTGTGCGAGCCCGACCGCGACGGTTGCCACGCCGCTGGTGAGTCCGGTCACGTCGACCGCCGTCGGTCGCGTGATGGTCGTGCCGTCACCCAGCTGGCCGTTGCCATTTGCGCCCCAGCACTTCACGCCGCCGGCCGTCGTCACGGCGCAGGTGTGCGCGTCGGCTGCAGCGACACGGGTCGCGATGCCCGCCGAAGCCGGCGCGGGGGCGAGCCCCGAGCCGAGCACGAGGAGCGCTGCCGCGGCGCGCACGCCGAGCGCGAGCAGCAACCGCTGCAACGTCGGTCCTTGGTCATCAGATCGCGTTGCCGTGCGCAGCATGGTCCCTCCCGAGCTTGCCGTCCTGCGAGACGGATCCATCCGGCCTGCTGGCAGCCCGGGTGCGGCCACCTCAGCAACTTCATCGTCGCAACAGCCGAGGCTCGTTACCCGGAAGCGACTCTACGAAGGGCAGCTTGGAAGCCTTTGCTGTTCGCGGATCGTTGCTGGCAGGTGCATTGCGTGCTCTTCGCCTGACGCTCGCCGTTCGCCGCTAGTGGCCGTACGTCGGCGGACACGCACACGATCGGGCGCCGTTCCCGGGTTCTGCCGGGCGAAGCCTCGCACGCCGAGCGCCGCCGATCGGCGGGGCGAAGCGATGCCCGGCACCGCCTTCCGCCGGCCCTTCGCCGCTCATGCTCGCCTCACTTCTTCTTCGCCGGTGCCTTCTTCTTGGCGCGCGGCTCTTCGTCGCTTGGGCGCGGCTTCGCGGTGCTCCTCGATTCGACGCGGCCGCCGGCGGCGAGCGACTTCGCCGCAGCGCCCCCGGGCTTGCGAGGAGCCTTTGCGCCGTCCGCAACGAGGCCGTCCGCAGGCGTGGTTCCCGGCCGGCGTCCACGCGGTCGTTTCGGTGCGGCTCCCCGTGAACGCAGCTCGAGCGCCTTGACGCCGAAGTGGACGTGGTCGCGATGTTTGTCGAGGGTCGTGGCGTCGAAGTCGTGCTTGCTGCCCTGATCGTAGTTCCACTTGTTGCGGCTGCTCTCGCCGGCCACCGTGGCGTCGAAGATGATCTCGTCGATGTCGAGCGCGGCAACCTTGGCGTCGGTGGCGAGGATGGGCAGGATCGTCTTCGCCACGTCCTCGTTGCCGACGTCGAACGCGCGTCCCTGGCCGTGCAGGCCCTCGTTGCGCACGATCGACGAGATGCGGATCTTGGCCAGCTCGCAGACCGCGAGAACCAGCTTCTGCAGCGTCTCGGTGACCTTGGTGCCGGAGCTCGCGCCGAGCAGCTCGTCGCGCAGCTTGTTCGGCGGCTGCGTCGGATCGAAGATGATCCGGCCTTCGCTGATCTTGGCCTTGAGATCGTCCACGATCGCCATGTGTCCTCCTTCGTCGTCCGCCGTGCGGGCTACACCCGCCGCGGCGGCACCATCTTGCCGGCGTGCTCCGGCAGATGCGTCTGGCCGTTGCGATCATACTTGACGATCGCAACGCGCACCCGGGGCGGCGCGATCGTCCCGGCAGGCTCTGCTTCCGTCCCACCTGCGGGATCCGCCGCGACGCTGGCCTGGCCGGCGGCAGGCTCGGTGGGGCCCGCTCCTGCCGCGTCGGTCGCCGGAGTCGCCTCCGGACCGAGCTCGTCGCGTGTACGCAGCAACGACCAGGTGAAGGTCGCGCTGCGGTGCACGAGCCCGGCACGGAGGTCCTCCTTCAGGTTCTGCCAATCGACGCGGGCCGGCAGCGGCGACTGCGCGTACAGCGGCAGCGACAGCGCGCTCTGGCCGTCCTCGTTCGGCGCCAAGGTCAACGCCGCGTAGAGCGCGGGCGGCGGCTCGACCACGGGCTCGTTGGTGAGGACGACGCGCACGGTACGACTGAAGGTTTGGGGAAATTTGAGCGGGACGGTCTCCCCGCCGCCTCCGTCGTCGACGAGACGCACGCTCGGCGCGTCGGCGTGGGGCCGCCCGGTGAGGATGATCTCGAGGACGTCGCCCGCCTCGAGGCGCGCCGGGCCGGCGTCCACGACCTGCTGCCCGTCGCCCTGCGCCTCGCGAAGCTTCGCCAGCGACAGCTCATAGACCCGCGCCAGGCGTAGCGGAGTCGTCGGCAACGGCGACGGCGATGGCGGCGGCGGAGCCGACGACGTCAGCCAGAGACGACGGCGCTCGCCCGACCTGCGTACCACGGCGATCGCCAGATCGACGATGTCCCGGTGGAGATCGGCGCTCTTCAGATCGCCGTCGACGCCGGCGGTCAGCCGCGGTGCCGTGAGCGGCTTCTCGAAGCGCAGGTCGGCCATCAGCGCCAGCGTGCCGTGCACGCTCACGCTGCGCCGATCGACCGCCAGCACACCGCGCACCGCACCGCGCACCCCGGGGTGGTAGGGCGGCAGCTGCGGCGACGTGGGTACGCTCGCATCGAGCATCGCGACCACGCGGTCGTCGGCGGCCGGCGGCGACGCGAGACCTTCCTCGTAGGCGGCATCGCAGAACAGCAAGGTGGTCGGCACCAGAGGCAACGTCCCGCGCGTCGCGGTGACGACGGCGAGCGGAATGCGCAGCGTCACCGGCGGACGCGACGCACCGCTCGGCAGGGCGGCCTCGGCGGCATCGCGGCGGGCCAGGGCGAACGACCTCCCCGGCTCCAAGGGAGCGCCGACCTCCGCGTCCGGCGCCGCGTTCACGCGTTCGCTCGACGGCTGCACCGTGAGGCGGACTTCGACCGGCGGCGTCGCGGCACCGCTTCGCAGGATGGTTGCGAGGTCCTCGCGGCGCGCCCCCCGCGCCGACGCCTCGGTGGCCTCGCGCAGGTCGAGAACCACGTCGACGGTCGCGCGGCGCACCGCGAGCCCCGTGTCGGCCGGCCACGCCCCGCCGGAAACGACGCGCAGCGAGCGAAAAGGAAAGTGCTGCTGGCCGACCAGCAGCTCGGCCGAAGCGCCGAGCGGCCCGGAAGCGCCGTCGTTCGGAAAGAGCAGGGCGCCGAGCAGTCGTGCCGGCGACGGGGAGGTCGGGTCGAGGGGCGGCGCCTTGCTGACGTCGATCTCGAAGCGCAGGCGGACGGAGCCGTCCCAGTCGTCGGTGACGATGCCGTCGCTGCACGGCGCGCCGACGACGAGCACGGTCCACGCAGGGGTGCCACCGCTCGCCGGCCCACGCACGGTGTCCGCCGGCCCGACGACGAAGGTCGCCGAGTCCTGCGTCAGGAGCGCCGACGCGCTGGTCAGGCGATCGTGCTTCGCGTCGCCGACGTTGTCCGGCAAGCGGCCGGGGCGCGGCGTACGGATCTGACGCGCCACCGAGGGGCCGACCTGGGCCGCTGCGCCGAAGCGCGGCACGACCGGGTCGAACGCCGAGCCGGCGTGCGACGCCCCGGTCTCCGGCGCGCTCTGCTCGAGCGGTGCCAGCAGCAGCGTGCGGCGCGCGGTCAAGATGCCGGCGCGCTCGCCGACGCTCAGCACCGAAGCGTCCCCCGGCAGGAACGCCTGCCCGACGACGTCGTCGCCCGGCGGCGTCGGCTGGCGCGCCGCGCGTGCCTTGTCGATCGCGGCCCCGACTTCGTCGGCGACCGGAAGGCGGCAGCGCGGCGGCGCCGTGCTGAGCCACGGGATCGCCGGCGCGCGCACGCCGGGGATCGGCAGCGGCAGATAGACCGGCACTCGCTTCTCGCTGAGCCAGACCAGGTCGGCCGCGAGCGCGCGCGCGTCCGATCGTCCCGCGCTGGCGTGCGCCGGCAACGTGACCACGTGTCCGAGCCCGGCGATGCCGCTGTCGGCGTCGCGCACCG
>JAIEPK010000050.1 GCA_019749875.1 Candidatus Binatia bacterium
CGCCCGCGATGCCGAGCATCGCCGCGAGCCGCTCGCTCGCGCGCCAGCCGAGGGCGCCCCACTGCTGCAGCAGCACGGCGCGCGCCTTGTCGCGCCCGACGCGTTCGACCAGGGCCATCTCCGCCGATGCCGACAGCAGGTGCTCCTGGATCTGGAACTCGCGCGCGACCGCGGCGAGCGTCGCGCTCGACAGCAGGCCGAGCTTGAAGCTTGGCTCGACATCACGGGCGTAGTCCGTCCATCCTTCGTCGCCGCGCTCCGGCGCGCGGTCGTTGACGATGCGCGCGAGCGGCAGCGCCGCGACGGCGCGGGTGTTCTTCGCCGGACCGACGGGCTCGTTCGCCGGGTCGATGCGAATCGTCCAGTGGCAGTGCGGCAGGCGATCGGCCGGGACGCGCGGCGGACGGTGCAGCGGACGGATGCGCGCGCGCGGGTTGGTCGCGTACGCGGTCGCATCGAAGGTCGGGTCCTCGATGGTGTGGCACATGCCGCGCACGCGCTCCTCGCCGTACGGCTCGACGTCGAGCAGCGCGCCGCAGTGCCGCAGGAAGAACTCGCACTGCGCGTCGTCGATCATCGTCCAGCCGACGTCCATGTACTGGTGCGGGAAGCCGCAATCGAGCTGCAGCGCCTTGACGATCGCCGGCACGGTGTCGCCCTCGATCTTCATCAAGCGGCGCATGCGCCCGGTGTAGACGGGGCTCGCGCCCATCCACTCGTCGATCGCGACCTGGTCGACCGCGTCGAAGCTCTCGGTGGCGAAGAAGAGCTGCGGCATCAGCGCGCGGTCGAGCAGATGCCCGACGTGCATCGTCTCGAGCGCCACGCGCAGCAGCTCGGCGCGCGGCAGCTCGTCGAAGGCGGAGCATTGCTTCGTCATGCGCTCATCTGCCCGAAATCGCGCTCCGGTCGCAACGCGGTGCGTGCCGCCGTGCGTCACGCGCTCGCCTCGGGCAGTGCGGCGAAAGCGCTCGGTGATTCCCCGAGACGTCCTTGACGTCGTACCCCGATCGGCGCCAGATGCGCCATGAGCGTCGTCGGCAGCACCTTCGTGATCGGCATGGTGATCGGCGCGGTCGGAGTGTTCCTGTTCCGCGGTCGGCGCGCGCCATGAAGCGCGCCTGCGAGCGGGCGCGTCAACGACCTTCGGCGACGACCTCGGCGAGGCGATCGAGGACGCGCGGCCAGCCGGCGCGCATCGCCTCGTAGGCGCTCGCGTCGCGCGAACGGAAGCCCGCATGCTCGAGGCGCAGCGCGGTGCCGCCGCCGCTCGCGGCGAGCGTCCAGGTGACCGTGCTGCGCAGCAGGCCGCCGGCCGCGGTGCCGTCGCCCCAGCGGTAGGTGAGCAGACGCGGCTCGTCGAGCGCCAGCACCGCACAGCGCGTGATCATGCCCTGCGCCCGGAACGCGAAGCGGTGGCCGACCTCCGGCACCAGGTCGTTCGACATCAGCCACTGCTCGACCAGCCACGACTTGGTCAGCGCGCGCCAGACCTTGGCGGGCGCGTGCGGCAGGTCGCGCTCGAACAGCAGCGGCGGCAGCCCGTCGCGGCCGCGACCGGTGCGCCGCACCTCTGCGCCACCCCGGCTCATGCGCACTCTCCCCCCCGGCTCACGATGCCGGTGAAGCACGGCGGGCGCGCGCGTTCACGTCCCGGTCGGATGTCGCAAGGCTTTGCGTCGCGGCGCCCGGTGTCCTAGAAGCGCCGCGTGGCAGCGACCAACGGATCGGCGCAGGGACCCGCCGCTCGGATGGCGGACGACGACATCGGCATCGGCGACCTGGTGGTCATCATGGCCGAGCCGGGGCCGTTCACCGTGGTCGAGATCGAGGGCCCGTACGTGACCATCGAGTCGCGCCACGGCGTGCGCCGCAAGGTTCGCGACGTCGCGGTGCGGCGCGTGAGCGGCGACCCGCCCGTCGCGCGCTGATCGCGCCGCTCGCGTCGCGCCGTCTCGTCGGATGGAACACCCTGCGGGTTCCATCCTCCGTGGCCCGCGGAGCCGGTGCGGACGTCAGTCCTCGGCCGGACGCGTCACCACGACGTCCGCGTGCTCGCCGTCGGTCAGGTGCACGCGCGCGTACGCGACCGCATCGTGCGCGTCCTCGCCCTTGCCGGTCGCTGACCAGCGCACGGGGCTCGCGAGCAGGTAGTCACCTGGCGGCAGGTTCTCGAAGTGGAAGCGGCCCGCGGCGTTGGTCTGCGTGAACAGGACCATCTCGGCCTTGCGGCGCGCCGGCAGCTCATTGTCCTCGACGACGTACTCCTCGAAGCGCTCGCGCGCGATCGTGGTCGCCGGCGTGAGCGCGACCTGCGTGTTGCGGCTCGCGACGAACGCGCCGTAGTCGGTGTCGAGGCGCACGACGCCGGAGATCGAGCCGGTGCCCTTGGCGAGGTACGGCGCGGTCTCGGCGGCGATCTGCTGGCGCTCGTCGTCCGACACGTCGTCGCCGCGCACGAAGAGCGCGGCGCAGCCGCCGAGCGCGACGGTCAGAGCGACGAGCGCGACCAGGCCGCGCGTGTGCAGCAGCGCGCGACCGGCGCGCGACGCGGACGACGAATCGAGGGCAGGAACGGCGGGCAGCATGTCGGGGGCGAGGTAACGCTCCGCGGACGGGCGGCGCAAGGCCGCGTCAAGAGTCGATCGCGACGCGGCCGCGCGAAGCACGTACCGCCGGGGGGATGGAGCGGACGGCTACTTCGGAACCGGGCAGTCGTTGTCGGTGTCGCAGAAGCCGGCGGTCGACGGCAGACCGATCGTGTCGCCGCCGGCCTTGTTGCCGTCGCCGTCGACCTGTCCCGCGACGAACACCCACTCGTGGAACGGGTCGTTCTTCGGATCGGACTGGTTGTTGCCCTCGGCGGCGTTGTCCTGCGCGGTGACGCCGGTCGCGAGCAGCTGGAACCCGTGTCCGAAGTTGGCCTCCGCCGTGTTGCTCGACAGCTCCGTCGGCGTGCCCTCGATCACGTAGCCCGAGCCGAGGTTCGCCTCGGCGCTGTTGGTGTCGAGGATCGTGCCGATGGCGGTGGCCTCGACGTGGTAGCCCGCGCCGCCGTTGCCGCGGTCGGTCTTGGCGCCCGAGTCGTTGTTGCTGATCGTGTTGCTGGCACCGCCGACCACGATGCCGTCGCCGAGGTTCTCCTCGAGCGTGTTGCCGTCGACCAGGCACTGGTCGCCGTTCACCACGATGCCGGCGGCATTGAACTTGAGCGTGTTGAGCTTGACCTGCGAGCCGTTCGCGAGCGGGTCGATCTCGATGCCGTTGCCGACGTTGCTCTGGATCTTCGCCTCGCCGATCAGGTGCGCCCCCGAGACGACGTGGATGCCGACGCCGCCGTTCAGCTCGACCGTCAGCCCCGGCGCCGTCAGCTGCACGACGCTGCCGTTCGCGTTCTTGTCGACGCCGCCGAGCTGGATGCCGGTCTTCGGCGGGTACACCGAGCCCTTCGCGGCCGACACGCCCTTCACCTTGATGCCGTCGCCGGACAGGTCGAAGCCGATGCCGTTCTTGTCCGCCGTGACCGTGTCGACGAGGGCGCGCGCCGAGCGCAGGCGCAGGCCCGCCGCGACGTTGCGGCGCACGGTGGTCTTGCTGATGACCAGCTTCTTGTTGCTGCCGTCGTCGGCGTCGAGGATGCCGACGGCGAAGTTCTCGATCGCCTTGAAGTTGCGGATCTCGGTGCGCGCGACGCCGGGTGCGAGCTTGATGCCGGCACCGGTCCGAAGGCTGCTGCGCTGCGGGCCGCGGATGCTCCAGACCTTGCCGACGCGTCCGTTGAGCTTGACGCCCGACACGGCGACCACCAGCCCGTCGGTCGGAGTCTTCGACGGACCGCAGTCGAGGTCGCTGTCGAAGTTGATCGTGCGGTCGCTGCCGAGGAACGCGTTGTCGATCGTCTGGCCGCAGGTGACCTTGGTCTTGCGGTTGCTCGGCAGGAGCGTGACGTCGGCGGGGACGGGGCTCGTCGGCTCGCCAGGGACGGTGCCGCGGCAGTCGGAGTGGAAGACGTCGAGGTTGATCTGCTGCGCGAGCGTCGCGAGCCGCTCCTCGAGGCGAGCAAGGAGCTCGGACGGCGAATCCGTGCCCAGCGGGCAGCCGATCTCGGCGAGCGTCGCGGTCGAGCAGCGATCGGAGATCGCGGCGAAGTTGCTCAGCTCGTCGGCCTGACATGCGATCACGTCGTCCTTGATCGGCTCGCCGATGACGTCGTCGACGCAGAGGTCCTGCTTCGGATTGAGGATGCGCGCGCGCTCACAGCTGAAGAAGCACTGCTCGAGGTTCTCGACGTTTCCGGCAGAGCCGACGGCATCGGCGATCTTGCTGGCGCACTTGGCCGCGTTGCTCGAGACGTTGCCGCTGGGGCGCGTGCACCCGGCGGTCGACGTCACGAACAGATCCTCGACGAGCTTTGTGATCTGGCCACGGAACGACGACCCGCTCGGCCCGGTGAGCGCCGTCTTCACCTCCGCAGCGGTGTCCCCCTCGGCCGGACACAGATTGATGAGCCCGTCGACCTTGCAGGCATCGACCTCCGCCTCGAGGTCCTTGATGGCGTTGTTGAGCACACCCTGGATCGAGTTGACGGTGCACGGAGCACCGTTCGGCTTCGGCGCCTGACAGTCCGCAAGTGCCTGCAGATAGTTCGTCGTGAAGTTGCGCAGCCCCCCCGCGATCCGTCCCGCGCACTGGTACGTCGGGTTCGGCGTCGGCGTCGGGTTCGGCGTCTGGGCCGTCGCACTCGTCGCGCACGCCAGCAGAACGGGCAGCGCGACGAGCGCGATCAGGCGTCCGGTTCGGGGCGTAGCGTGTCTCAACGGTAGGGACTCCTCGACGGTGGTTCTGGCAGCGGTCACGTGCAGTCAGGAGTAGGACACCGGAGGAGGCGCTGCGCGGGCCGCCCCTTCCGCAAGCGGCATGCCGCCCAAGCCCAGGTGCAGACGCAGGTTCTACGGCGGCCGATCGTGCAAAACGGCAAGATCGGCGCGCCTGCGAGGCTCGGGTGGGAGAATGCCGCAGCGGATGGTGCCCCGGCGCGGCGCCGAGTGCAATCCACTTTGCCCCGCCGGGGTCTCCGCGAAGGGCCGCGGCGTCGCCGCATCCGGCGTTCGAAGCCGGGTCCGGTGCGTCCGCTAGACCCGCTCCAGGAGGAACACCGGGTGCCGCGGCGCGACGCGCAGCAGCTCGGCATCGCCCGGATCGGCATTCGGCAGGTCGAAGAAGCGGCTGACCTCGAACCACCAGCGTGCGAGGTAGGCGCGCAGGACCGGCGGCTTGTCCGCGTCCGCCACCTCGCGTGCGCGGAACGCCTCGACGCGCGAGCCGAGGCGCAGCTCGCCCACACCGGCCGCGCGCAGGTTCCGCACCCACTCGGTCTCGCCGCGCGGCGCGACCAGGTAGCGCGCGCCGTCGTGCTCGACGACGTTCACGGGGACGGATCGCGGCACGCCGCTCTTGCGCCCGCGTACCGTCAGCTCGCACGAGCCCCACAGGCTCACCCCGAGACGCGCGAGCCCGGCGACCAGACCGTTGAACAGCCGATCGACGAGCCCGGGACGCCGGTAGCGCTGCTCACTCATGCGTCGCCTGTAGCGCGCGCGGCGCGCGACCACGAGCGCAGCGCGACCACGAGCGCAGCGCGCCGTCTCGCGCAGCGACACGTGCTGCGCCGCTCCGTCGCCTGGACCGCGTCCGCGATGCAGGCGTCGCACGCCGGGACGGCGCGATCGCGGCTCAGCGCGGAAACGCGGCCGCGACGCCGCCGTCGACCGGCAGCGTCGCACCCGTGGTCGGCGTGACGTTCGCCGCGAAGAACACGACGGCTCGTCCGACGTGCGCGCCGCTGATCTTCGCCCGCAGCAGGTTGCGCTCGCGGTAGTGCTCCTCGAGCGCCTCGGGCGCGATGCCCTTCGACTTCGCGCGGTCGGCGCCGATCTCCTGCCACAGCCCCGACTGCGTCTCGCCCTCGGCGAACACGGCGTCGGCGTTGATCATGTTGACGCGGATGCCGAACGGCGCGAGCTCGATCGCCGCCACCTTTCCGAGCTGGTGTCCGGCGGCCTTGGACGCGCTGTAGGCGCCGAAGTCGGCGCCCGGACCGAACACGTTCTTCGACGCGTTGATCACGATGTTGCCGCCCAGCCCCTGCTGCTTCAGCACGCGCGCGCCCTCGCGCATGGTCAGGAAGTAGCCGCCGAGGTTCACGTCGATGACCCGCTGCCAGTCCTTCTGCTGCGTCGCGGCGAGCGCGGAGACGTGCGCGATGCCGGCGTTCGGCACCACGATGTCGACGCCGCCGAACGTGCGGCACGCGTGCGCGAACGCGGCGCGCACCGAGTCCTCGCTCGTCACGTCCATGCGCACGGCCGTGCAGCAGCTCGACCCGCCGGCCTTCGCGACGCGCTCGCGCGCGCGCTCGAGCCCGGCCGCGTCGACGTCCGTCAGCACCACGTGCGCACCGGCCTTCACCAGCTCGAGGCAGATGCCGACGCCGATCGCGCCCGCCGCTCCCGTGACCAGCGCGACTTGACGCGCCAGCGGCTTCTCGGCGTCCTTCCCCAGCTTCGCCTGCTCGAGGCTCCAGTACTCCATGTCGAAGAGGTCGTGCTCGGGCAGCGGCTCGTAGCGGCCCAGCGCCTCGCCCTGCGCCTTCACGCGCAGCGTGTGCTCGGCGATGTCGGCCGCGATCGCCGCGTCCTTGCGGCTCTTGCCGGCGCCGAACAGGCCGACGCCCGGGATCAGCAGCACCCGCGGGTCGGCGTCGAGCTTGGTGCGCTTGACGTTCTTCGCCGCGACCTGGGCCGCGAAGTAGGCGTCGTAGCGGCCGCGGTAGTCGCGGACCTCGCCGTCGACCTGCAGCGCGAGCTTCTCCGCGTCGTCGAGCGCGAGCTCGGGCAGGAAGAGCGCGTGCGCCTTGGTGCGGATCACGTGGTCGGGCGTGAGCGGGCCGCGCATGGCGAGCTTGCCGCAGGCGGGATCGGCGAGCAGCGCCAGGATCTCCGCGTTCACGCGGTGCTCGAGGATCATGCGCTTCCACGGGATGTCGGCGTTGCCGCTCTCGGTCGCGAGCCGGCCGCGCAGGATCGGCGCGATCGCCGCGGCGCGCGCCCTCGCCTGCTCGACGTCGGCCGGCGTGATCTTCGCGACGGCCGCCGCGACGCCGCCCTGCGCACGCTGCGCGAGGTACCTCTCGGCGCGGTCGACGTAGGCGATGGTGCGCTCGTAGCTGGTGCGCGCGTCGTCGGCGAAGGTGAAGAAGCCGTGCTTCAGCAGCACCATCGCCTCGACCTTCGGGTCGCGCTCGTAGACCTCCGCGGCGAGCTTCGCGAGCGCGAAGCCGGGCATGACGTACGGCACGATCGCGACCTTGTCGCCGAGCGCCTCGCGGATGATCCTCTCGCCGTCGGGCTGGTTGGTCAGCGCCAGGATCGCGTCGGCGTGCGTGTGGTCGATGAACCTGTGCGGCAGGAACGCGTGCAGCAGCGTCTCGACCGACGGGTTCGGCGCGGTCGAGTCGAAGAGGTTCGTGCGCTGCTGGTTGACCATCTCCTCGTCGGACAGCCCGTCGAGACGGCGCAGCGCGCGCAGCGGCTCGAGGCGCATCGCCGGCAGACCCGCGGGCTCGATCGAGTCGAGGTCCCAGCCGCTGCCCTTCACGCAGATCGCGTCGACCTCGTCGCCGAGGACCGTGCAGATGCGCGTCTTGACGGAGGTGTTGCCGCCACCGTGCATCACCAGGTCCGGATCCTGGCCGATCAGGCGCGAGGTGTAGACGCGCAGGGCGAGGTCCTCGCCGGAAGAGGCCAGGCGCTCGCGAAAGGCGCGCGCGTCGTCGTCGGACCAGCGGCTCTGCATGGGGATCTCCGGATGTGTCGAACGGATCGGTCGCTCGTGGTTTGCGGAGCGGAGCACGCGGGCGGCTCCGGCCGTCCGCCCTTCATAGCCGACGGCGCACGGCGCGGGCCAGCCTGACGCGCGCAGCGAAACGCGATAGGAGCACGCCATGGCTTCCGCGACCTCCGCGACCGTCCGTCGCACGGCCCTGCCCGGGGTGACGATCGAGTGGCAAGAGCACGGCGCGGGTCCGCGGCCGCTGGTCCTGGTGCACGGCTTCACCGGCAGCCGCGACGACTTCGCCGACGTCGTCGATGACCTCACCGACCTCGGACGCCTCGTGCTGGTCGACCAGCGCGGCCACGGCGGCTCGTCGAATCCCGGCACCGGCTACGGCTTCGCGCAGCTCGTCGCGGACCTGCGCGGTCTCTTCGATGCGGCCGGGATCGATCGCGCCGATCTCCTCGGCCACTCGCTCGGCGGCATGGTCGCGCTGCGCTTCGCGCTCGCACATCCCGAGCGCGTCGCGTCGCTCATCCTGATGGACACGAGCGCACGATCCGTTCCGCTGCTGTCGGCGCCGCTCGAACGCATGCGCGCGGCGGTCGAGCGCCACGGCATGCAGCGTCTGATCGACGGCCTGTCGTCGATGGCGCTCGCGGGTGAGGACCTCGACATCGCGCGCATCGAGGGGGAGGAGCGCTTTCGCGCGCGCGGCTGCGCGAAGCTCGCGGCGATGGACCCGGCGGCGTTCCTCGCGCTGGTCCCGCTGCTGTCCGATCATCCGCCGCTGGTCGCGCGCCTCGGCGAGATCCGCTGTGCGACCACGGTGCTGGTCGGCGAGCACGACACGCCCTTCGTACCGACGTCCGAGGAGCTCGCGCACGGCATCGCGGGAGCCGAGCTGGTGCGCATCCCCGGCGCGGGACACAGCCCGCAGAAGTCCGGACGCGAGGCGTGGATCACGGCCGTGCGCGCGCACGTGCGGCGCGCGCGCGCTCAGACGCCGTAGGGCACGCGGACCGGGCGCACGCGACGCGGCCGAGCGTCGCGCACGTTCCGCGTCCGACTCAGGCCGGCAGCGGATCGCGGATGAGCTGGCGGATCGCCTGGAACTCCGGCGCGTCGGCCGTGCGCACCCACTCGAGCAGCACCGCCTCGACGGTGGTCGGCACCGCGCCGGCACGGATCTGGCGCTCGACCGCGACGTCGTAGTCGCGCCGGAAGCGCGACGACAGCGCGTCGACCACGATGTGGGTCTCGAAGTCGGCGGCGATCAGCTCGTGCACGGTTTGATTGACGCAGGCCTGCGCCTCGATGCCGGCGATCACCACCTGCGTGCGCTCGGTCTTGCGCAGCGCCGCGACGAACTTGGCCTCGCCGACGCACGACATGGTGCGCTTCGCGATGGGCTTCGCTCCCGCGGGCAGGATGTCGCGCAGCGTGGCGGTCGTCGGGCCGAGCCCCTCGGGGTACTGCTCGGTGACCAGCACCGGTACGCCGACCAGCTTCGCGCCCTCGATCAGGCGCCGCGACGCCTCGACCACCCGTGCGCCCTCGTAGAGGTGCGGCAGGTAGCGCTCCTGCACGTCGATCACCACCAGCACGCTCTCGTTCCGGTCGAGGAGACCGGACGACAGCATGTCCTCCATCGCTTCCAGCTCCGCCAGCTCCTGCTCGAGTTCGTCGTCGCGCATGCCGGGCTCTTAACGGACGCCGCCGGCGAACGCAGCGGGCGTCGAACGGAATGTCACCGTCGAGTGGCCGGCCGCCGCGCGAGCCGCGCTGCGCGCGCTCAGCGACGCGGCTTGCGCGCGCGCGGCGGCGCCGGCTTCTTCTTCGCGACGACGCGCTTCTTGTGCGGCGCGGGCGTGCTGCCGAGCTTGGCTCGCTTCGGCACCGGGATGCGCGCCTTGGTCTTCGCCGCCGCTCCGGTGCGCGCCTTG
>JAIEPK010000461.1 GCA_019749875.1 Candidatus Binatia bacterium
GGCCGCTCGGCTTCGCCTTCGCAGAGGGGCCGGTGCCGGGCGTCATGGGATGCGCGCTGTGCCACCTCACGGGGCCCACTCCCCGCGCTCCCTTCGGTCGGCCGCTCGGCTTCGCCTTCCGCAGAGGGGGCGGTGCCGGGCGGACGGTCTCGTCGCGAACGTGCTCGAGGTCGTCGAGCTCGCTTCGGTCGGGCGCGCGCTCGTGAGGTGCAGCGCTCCGTCTACCGCGGGCGGAGCGCGAAGGTCGTCGACGCCCAGAAGCTCTCCCACTGGGCGTCGTCGCCGGGTGGGAGGGCGATCATGTGGACGGCCTTCACGAGCCACGGGCCGGCGGCCGCGAGCCTCAGCGCGACGCGGCCGGCGGCGTCGGTGCGTGCCGCGACGTTCGCCGATGGATCGGTGCGGCTCAGCGCGCTCACCAGCACACCCTCGATCGGTTGCCCGTCGTAGGTGAGATGCAGTGGCAGCGCGTCACCCGGTGCGAGCGCCGCGGGGCTCTTTTCGGCCACCAGCTCGAGCGTCAAGCCGAGCGGCGCGTCGGCACCCGACGCCGCGCCCGTCCCTGTCGCCAGCAGTGCCTTCGCGCAGCGCGAGAAGCGCTCCTTGGCGGGTGCTTCGGTCTCGCCGCGCGCGGCGCGCAGGCTCGCGATGCGCTGCAGGCCCTCGGTCTCGAGGTACGACGCGAACTTGCCCGGCTCGAGCTCGACGCTGCTCGCACGCGAGCGATAGCCGATCACGTGCAGGCCCGGCTTCGCCGGCGTGACGATGCCCGCCGGGTCGAGGCCGTCGCGACCGCGCACCGGCAGCGTTCCCTCGGGCCCCACGATCACGAAGCTGGTGATCATCGCGTCGCTGCGCGGCAGCGGCTCGCCGGCGAGGCGCTCGCCGACCAGCAGACGCAAGGTGACCGGCTCACCGGGCGCCGGCGTGAACGTCGACGGCTCGATCCAGAAGTCGTGCGCTCGTGCGCCGGACGCGAGCAGCAGGAGCAGGGACAGGGTGAGGAGCGCTCGCATGGCTCCGTACGAGTACGAGTGCCACGCGCGCGTGGATCTCACCGCGGCGCGCGCCGCCGTGCACACAGGATCATTCCGGAGCCGCAGGCGAGCTCGCTGGAGACCAGGTCCGGGTGCGACAGCAGCGTCGCGCGGACGCGCGCGGTGTGGCGCTCGTGCGCGTCGTCCATCCAGCGCGGCGGCGTCATGTCGTCGACCAGCAGCAGCCCGCCCGGCCGCAGTGCTGCGATGGTCCGGTCGAGGCCGGTCCACTTGCCGCCCTGCGCGTCGGCGAAGATCAGGTCGAAGCGGCCGAGCTCGTCGAGTACCGCGAGGACGTCGCCCACCCGCAGCGTGACCCATGCGGGCCACGACGCCTCGCGCGCGATCGCCGAGGCTTGCTCGTCGAGGTCGACCGTCACGACCTGCACGTCGTCGCGCGCACCGACGCCGTGCACGATCCAGGACGTCCCGACGCCGATCCCGGTGCCCATCTCGAGGATGCGTCCGCCGGCGGGCACGCTCGCGGCGAGCGTCGCGAGCAGGCGGCCGACCGCGGGCTCGCACGACAGCATGAAGCCGTGCCGCTCCGCGCGCGCGTACGTCGCGCCGACGGCCGCCGGCAGCTCCGGACCCGACGCGGGGGCTGGCTGCATCGCCGCACCAGAGCGCGCCGGGCCGTCCGGCGCAAGGGGCCGCCGTCGCTCAGCGCGCGGTGTCCGCCGGCACGAAGTGCACGTCGAGGTGCGCGAGCAGATGCTCGACGTCCGCCGGCAGCGCCCGGAACGAGACGTAGCCGTCCGGGCGGATCAGGTAGAGCGTCTCTGCGGTCGCGGCGTAGCGCCGGTGCGCCGCGAGCTCGGGATCGTGGCGCACGCGCATGGTCGCCGGGACCACCGCACCGGGCACTGCGTCGGGCAGGACGAGCAGCGGATTCGCGAGCTCCCCGAAGCGGTGGTGGAGCGCGCTCGCGATGCCGACGAGGTGCCCGACGCGTCCGGCGTCGGGCTCGGGACCGGTGAGCAGCAGCAGGGTGTGCGTCGTTCCATCGAGCGTTGCGAACAGCGTGGTCGGCGCGCCGGTCGCGGGATCGACGAGCGGTGCATCGACGGCGCGCGCGCCCGGCAACACGCCGCCGCCGAGCAGCCACGCGTGTGCGCCGGCGCCGTGGTGCTCGCCGTTGAGCGCGCTGGTCGGATAATCGACCGCGAGCTCGGTGAGCGTCGCCTTGAAGCGTGCCTGCACGAACTCGAGCGACGCGATCAGCGGCACCAGATGATTGCGCAGGCTCTGCGCGAGCGGGCTGCGCAGGGTGGCGACGCGCGTCATCGCCGCCGCGTTGCGCAGCACGCGCTCACCGATCTCGCTGCGCTCGACGTCGAACGTGTCGAGCAGCGCATCGCGGGCGCGGCCAGCGTGAACGAGCGCCAGCTTCCAGCCGAGATTGCACACGTCCTGCACGCCGGTGTTCATGCCCTGACCGCCGGCGGGGCTGTGCACGTGCGCCGCGTCACCCGCGAACAGCACGCGGCCGTGACGGTAGTGCGCGAGCTTGCGCTCGTTGATGCGGAAGCCCGACAGCCACACCGGATCCTTCAGCACGAGCCCGCCCGGGCCGCGCTCGTCGAGCAAAGCTTGTGCTTGCGCCAGCGTCGGCGTCTCGGGCTGCGCGAGCTCGGGATGCGGCCCGACGTCGGCGATCATGCGGAAGCGCTCGCCGATCATCGGGAACATCGCGAGCACGCCGTGCTCGTGCCAGTAGAGCGAGATCTCGTCGGTCGCGATCGGGCCGGCGACGAACACGTCGGCGAGGATCCAGTCGTCGGGCTCGGCCTTGCCGGTGAAGTCGAGGCCGAGCTGGTGGCGGACCGTGCTGTGTGCGCCATCGCAGGCGATCAGCCACGGCGTGCGCACGGTCTCCTCGCTGCCGTCGGGATGGACCAGCGTGGCACCGACGCCGCCCGCGTCGGGCGCGACGGTGCGCAGGTCGACCTGCCGCTCGATGCGCACGCCGAGCGACTCGACCCACTCCTCGAGCAGACGCTCGGTGTCGCTCTGCGGGATCATCAGCGCGAACGGGTAGGGGCTGTCGACGTCGTCGAGGCTCGCGTGCACCAGGCGCTTGCCATGGCCGTACAGGCTCGCGCCGTGCGCGCGCATGCCGGCATCGAGGAAGCGCTCGACGCCGCCGAGACCGTCGAGCAGCTCGAGCGTGCGGCTCCACAGCACCAGCGCCTTGGACTTGTCGGTGCGCGCCGCGTTGCGGTCGACGATGCGGCACGAAACGCCGTTGCGCGTCAATGCGAGCGCTGCGGTCAGCCCGACCGGCCCCGCTCCGACGATCAGCACGTCCGCCGACTCCTGCACCTCGTCCGCCCCCATGGTCGCCTCCGTCGTCGCTTCGAGCCACGAACAGCATCGGTCGTGCAAGCGGGAACGTTGAGAGACGTCCACGAAGTCGAGGCCGAGGCCGGGCGCGGTTTGCGCCGACGGAGGCCCGGCGCGATATCTCGGCGGTGCGGAGCGATCGAGTGACGAGCGAGCTGCGATGAGCGAACGGCTGCGCGTGCTGTCCCATCTGCCGGCGGATCGCCTCGCCCGGGTGACGGAGCAGATCCCCGACATCGAGCTGATCCCGATCGCGGACCAGGGCACGCTGCCGGCCGACCTCCGGGGCGACGTTCTGGTCACCTACACGTGGGGTGCGCCGAACATCGCCGAGGCGGTGGCGCGCGGCGTGCGCTGGATCCACACCATCGGCACCGGCGTCGACCGCTTCCCGTTCGCAGTCGTCGGCGACCGGGTGCTGAGCTGCTCACGCGGGGCGAGCGCGGTGCCGATCGCGGAATGGGTGCTCGCGACCATGCTCGCGTTCGAGAAGCGCCTTCCGGAGGCCTGGATCCACGAACCGGCGGGATGGCGCCGCATGCAGCTCGGCGGGCTATCGGGGCGCACGCTCGGTCTGCTCGGCCTCGGTGGGATCGGCAGCGCAGTCGCGGAGCGTGCGCTGCCGTTCGGCATGGACGTGATCGCGCGGCGCCGCACGGAGACGCCGTCGCCGGTCGCGGGAGTCGAGATGGTGGGCTCGATCGACGACGTGCTGGTCCGCGCCGATCATCTGGTGCTCGCGCTGCCGTCGACGCCGGAGACGCGCCACGTGCTCGACGCGAGGGCGCTGGCGCACGTCAAGCACGGAGTGCACCTGGTGAACGTCGCGCGCGGGACGCTGGTCGACCAGGACGCGCTGCGCGCCGCGCTCGACGAGGGACGCGTCGCGTGCGCGTCGCTCGACACCGCGGAGCCGGAGCCGCTGCCCGAAGGGCACTGGCTCTATGCGCATCCGCGTGTACGGCTCAGCCCGCACGTGTCGTGGAGCATGCCCGGCGCGCTGGAGACGTTCGTGGACGCCTTCGTCGACAACCTGCGCCGGTTTCGTACCGGCCTGCCGCTGCACGGCGTGGTCGACGTCGCGCGCGGCTACTGAAGCGGCGAGGGACGCATTCCCTCCCCTCGCTCGCGTTCGTTGAAATGGAAGAGGCGGGGCGAACGGGTGACCCGTCCGCCCCGCATCTCGACCGCTCGGAATGGGCGTCGAGCGGGCGCTGAAGGAGACTACTGCAGCAGGTTCGCGACGAACCTCACGAACGCGCGGCTCGCCGAGCCGTACGGTGGAGTGGGCGTCACCACCGGCGTCGCCGTGACCACCGGCGTGGGAGTCGGCGTCGCGATCGCGGTGGGTGTCGGCGTGCCGGGCGGGAAGGCGGGCACGCAGAGCGTCTTGGTGACCCCCTGTTGATTGACGGTGACGCTGCCGCCGCCGAATTGGTCGGTCAACTCGACCGGAGTCTTCCCGCCGCCGTTCTTCGCGCACTTGACGCGATAGCACAGGAAGGACTGGCCGGAGAGATCCTCACCAGCCGGCGGGCCGCCGGGGCTCTTCGCCGTCGCGTAGCAGACCTGCCGCGCGCGGGCGATCTTGTTGCTCCCGGAGATCTTGCAGCCGTTGCTCGCCAGGAAGTCCGCCTGCTCGGGATCGAGCGTCAGCGGCGGCGGCGGCTTCGCCAGGCGGTCGTCGCGGTTGATGTTCACGCACGTCAGGTGGTCGTACGTCGTCTGCGCTTGCGAGGTGCGGGGGGTGAGCACCAAGCCGGCCGCAAGCACGCCGATCGCCACCCCGGTCTTCCACTGTCGCATGTTGATTCTCCTCTGCCGTGTGAGCCTTCGACCTCGGGGTGTCCTCGACACCCGCCGCGTCGGGACGCGCCGTTCCTCGTCGCCCCGGCATCGCCGTCGCCGATCTCCTCCTTCCCGGATTGCGCGGACCGCGGGCATCCGTGGGCGGCGTTCGCCTCCTCGCGTACGCCGCTCGGCCCCGCCGTACTCACGACGCATGCCAGCTCGTCGCGCGCGTCTTGCACGCGCAAAACGCAGAGCACGCGGGGGCGCGGCCCCATCGGCGGCAAATGCGGGCGTGCCTTCTGTAGAATGCTGCGCGACCCGCCTTGCAGAGCTTGAACGAAGTGCAAGGAGCGCGGTGTCACCGCGCGGCGCACGGCTCAGCCGGCGCTGGGCGTCTTCAGCTCGATCAGGATCTCGCGGTACTCGGTGGCGCCCGTATTCACCGCCCACTCCGTCTCACCCGCGCGTAGAAATACGGTGCGCCCCGGAGTGACCGCGGACTCGCGCGGCGCGCGCGTGGAATCGGGCCCGGGCACCGCGGCGATGCGGTCACCGGCCACGAGCACGATGAGATAGTCGAGCTCGTGGCGGTGCAGAGGCGAGGCCTCGCCCGGTGCGAGCGTCATCGACCACACGCGCACGCGCTCGTCCTCGAGCAGGATCGTGCCGGCGACCGGGCCCAGCGCGTCGCCGGCATGCGCGGCGCGGAACGCGTCGGCGAAGCTCGCGAGGTCCCGCTTCGGTATCGCGCTCTCGCCGCTGCGCGGCTCGGTCTTGCCTTCCGCCATCGAGGGGTTCCTCCGCGACGCGCTTAGACTCCGGCGTTGGATCTCCGTCAATGTCCATCGCGCGCAGCGGCGCGGTGACCCCCCATTGACACCCGGGGCGGGTCTCGGCCTCCTGAATGAGGCCACTCCCACGCATGGACGAGCCGCAACCCGCGGCGACCGGCCGCCGGCCGGAACCGGGCAGTCGGCGAAAGGAGAACCCATGGTCCCGCGCACTGCCGAATCCTCCCACACCAGCGCGCACCCGCAGTCGCCGCGTGCCCGGAAGCGCGGCGTCGCGACGCTGGTCCTCGCCGCGTTGGCGATGGCCGCGACGCTCACGGCGTGTCCCGAGAAGAAGGGGCCCGCGGAGAAGGCCGGCGAAGCCGTCGACAACGCCGGCGAGAAGCTGAAGGACGCCGTCACGCCGGACGGCCCGGCCGAGAAGCTCGGTGAGAAGATCGACAAGGCCACCGACTGACGTGATCACCGACCTGGTCGCCGCGAAGCGATCCTGAACCCGACGGCGCGCCGTGCTCGCCCATCGTGGCGGCACGGCGCGCTGTCCTGCTCCACGCACCCTTGCTAGGGTCGGCGCTCTGCCCGGAGCGAGTGCCGTGTCCGCCGTCGTCTGTCCACGTTGCGGTCGAGCGCAGAGCGCGAGCGCGCTCGAGCTCTGCGCCTGGTGTGCTGCCGACCTGCGCCCCGCGTGCCGCGCGTGCGGACATCGCGGTGAGATCGGAGCGCGCTTCTGCTCGGCCTGCGGCACCGCGCTGGGTGATGCGACGACGTCCGCTGCGGCGCTCTCGGGCGTGGCCCCGTCGTCGGGTAGGCCCGGGTCGGCGCCGCCGTCGCCGGGTGTACGCGCGTCGAGCGAGCGGCTGTCGCCGGGCGCGCACACGCCGCGTCATCTCGCCGAGCGCATCCTCGGCCAGCGCGCCGCGCTCGAGGGCGAGCGCAAGCAGGTGACCGTGCTGTTCGTCGACATGAAGGGCTCGATGGCGATCGCGTCCGAGGTCGACCCGGAGGAGTGGCACGCGGTCATGGACCGGTTCTTCGTGATCGTGAGCGGTGTCGTGCACCGCTGGGAAGGCACCGTCAATCAGTACGCGGGCGACGGCATCATGGCGCTCTTCGGGGCACCGCTGGCGCTCGAGGATCACGCCGAGCGCGCGTGTCGGGCGGCGCTGGACCTCACCACCGAGCTGGCGAGCGCATCGGACGCGATCGTCCGAGAGCGCGGCTTCGGGTTCGCCGTGCGCACCGGCCTCCACTCGGGCGAGGTCGTGGTCGGCCGGATCGGCGACGACCTGCGCATGGAGTACACGGCGCAGGGGCACACCGTCGGCCTGGCAGCACGCATGGAGCAGCTCGCGGAGCCGGGGCGCATCTACTTGACGGACGCGACGGCCGCGCTGATCGGCGGCCGCTTCGCGCTGCGCGACCTCGGCCCGCACCAGGTGCGCGGCGTGCGCGAGCCGGTGCGCGTGCACGAGCTCCTCGGACGGGGAGAGCTGCGCACCCGACTCGAGGAGGCACGCGTGCGCGGCCTGTCGCGTCTGGTCGGTCGCACGGCCGAGGCGGCGCGCCTCGACGCGGCCCTCGGGCGCGCGATCGCGGGCGTCGGCAGCGTGGTCGCACTTTCCGGCGAGGCAGGGGTCGGAAAGAGCCGGATCTCGTTCGAGCTCGCGCAGCGTGCTCGCGCGCAGGGCGTGGTCGTGCACGAAGCGCACGCGCTGCCGTACGGACGCAGCGTGCCGTTCCAGCCCGCGCGCGAGCTGCTGCAGAGCCTGGTCGGCATCGACCCGGCCGACGGTACCGAGCACGCTCGGCGCAAGGTCGCGGCTGCGCTCGCGCAGCTCGACCGCGACTTCGAGGATGCGCTGCCGCTCGTGCTCGACTTCCTGGGCATCGGCGAGGATGACGCGCGCCCGGCGCGCACCGATCCCGATGCGCGCCGACACCGGCTGGTGGCGGTCGCAGGGGCGCTCGTGCGCGCCGCAGCGTTGCATGCCCCGCAGCTGATCCTGGTGGAGGATCTGCACTGGCTCGACGGCGCGAGCGAGGCGTTCCTGCGCGGACTGGCTCGTGACGTCCCCGGCACGCGCGTGCTGCTGCTGCTCGACTTTCGGCCGGACTACGACGCGACGTGGCTCACCACGGTGGCAGCCGAGCACGTCGCGCTCGAGGCGCTCGACCCGGCGGCGAGCGCCGAGCTGCTGCGCACGCTCGTCGGCGACGATCCATCGCTCGGCGACCTGGCGCAGCGCCTCGCCGAGCGCACGGCGGGCAACCCGTTCTTCCTCGAGGAGGTCGTGCGCGCGCTGGTGGACGACGGCCGTCTGGTCGGGGAGCGCGGTGCGTACCGTGTGGCCGGGGCGGGCGCCGAGCTCGTCCTGCCCGCGACCGTGCAGGCCGTGCTGGCCGCACGCATCGACGCGCTTCCCGAGGACGCGAAGACGTTCCTGCACACCGCTGCGGTGATCGGTCGCGCGTTCGATCGCGACGTGTTGCGGCGTGTCGCCGGCAGCGATGACGCGACGACCGACCGGGTGCTGGAGATCCTGCTGCACGCCGAGTTCGTCCAGCCTGGTACCGGCAGCGGGCGCGCGGGGACGAGCCATGCGTTCGCGCATCCTCTCACGCACGAGGTCGCGTACCGCACGCAGCTCGCGGTGCATCGCGAGCGCGTGCACGCCGCGGTCGCACGCGTCCTCGAGGAGATCTGGGCGGATCGCACCCGAGACGTCGCGGCACTGATCGCGCACCACCACGAGCACGCCGGCGACCGTCTCGCGGCGGCGCGCTGGTCGCGCATCGCCGCGGAACGCGCGATGCGCACCGACGTCGCGGAGTCGGTGCGGCTGTGGAGCAAGGCGCGCGACCTCGTCGCCACACTGCCCGACGGGTCGGAGACGCTCGAGATCGGCATCTGGTCGCACATCCAGCTGCTCAACCTCGGCTGGCGCTGCGGGCTCGACGACGACAGCGCGCGGCGCATGTTCGATTCGGGGCTCGCGCTCGCGTCACGGGCGTCGGATGCGAGCGCCACGTCCGGCGTGCTGGTGACCTACGGAGCGCTGCGCGGTCTCGCCGGCGATTCGCGGGCTGCGCTCGAGCTGGTGACCGAGGCGGCACGGCTCGCGCGCGAGACCGCCGATCTGGGGGCACAGATCGCGACCCGGGCGGCGCTGGTGCAGACGCAGATCATGTCCGGCCGGCTGCGCGCGGCGCGCACGGAGCTCGAGACGGCGCTCGCGACCGTCGCCGCGCATCCCGGTGCCGGGAACGAGCAGACGGGCTTCGACACGCGCACCTGGCTGCTCGCGATGCGCGGCCAGCTGCGCACCGAGACCGGCGAGCTCGATGGCGCGCAGAGGGATCTCGACGAGGCGCTGGAGCGGGCGCGCGCGCTCGGCGAGGTCGAAACCCTCGGCTGGACGCACGAGATGCGCTCGTATCTGGCGCGCTGGCATGGCGACGATCGCGGCGCGCTCGCACACGCGGAAGAGGCCGTGCGGATCGCCGAGCGCACGGGCAGCGCGTTCTCGCAGACCTCGGCCTACGGGACGCTCGCGCTCGCGCATCGACTGGTCGGGCGTTGGGACGAGGCGCGCGGCAGCTTCGCGCGCGTGCTCGAGCTCATCCGGGTGCGCGGCAGCTTCCGGCACTGGGAGGCGGTCACGCTCGCGTACCTCGGCGAGACCGAGGTGATGCTCGGCGCGCACGACGACGGGCTCGCTCGCGTGCGTCGCGGTCTCGAGCTCGCGACCGTGCGCGGGGCACGCTTCATCGAGCTGATCGCATCGGTCGTGCTGGTCCGCGCGCTGCTCGCCGTCCG
>JAIEPK010000398.1 GCA_019749875.1 Candidatus Binatia bacterium
CTGACGTGAACCGCCGGATGCCGAACGGCACGTCCGGTGGTGTGGGAGCTGGGGCGTCAGCCCCGGCTACCCGATACGGCCATCTCCAGCGAGGGGGCGCTGCCCCCTCGCCTCGCCCTCGGCGGAGCCGAGAGCGATTCCACTCCCCCGCTCGCCTGACGGCTCGGCCACTCGGCTTCGCCTTCGCGGGTGGGCCGCTGCCGGGCAAGCGCCGGCCCGTCGCCCGGTCAGATGCCTACGTACGGGAGGCCCTTGTCGAAGGTGAACGTGAGCTGCAGGCCGAAGAGGTCGACGCTGCTCGAGTACGACCCCTTGAGCGTGGACGCCGTGACCGTCTGGTCGATGTTCGCTCCGTACGGCAGGAAGATGTGCGAGTAGCCGAGGTCGATCGACATCTGCTCCATGAGCTTGTAGCCGACGCCGATCGACAACAGGACGCGGTTCGAGTCGGGCAGGCGCGCGGTGCGGTTGATGTTGGTGACCGGCGACTGGTCGAAGGCGATGCCGCCGCGCACCGTCCACTCGTCGTCGAGGAAGTACTCGCTGCCGAGCGCGCCACGGAACGTGTTGCGGAAGGCGAACGGCAGGTTCTGCTCGGGCAGCAGCGGACCGCTCTCGCCGGGCTTCTGGCTGAACTTGACGTCGACGTTCTGCAGCACGCCCCAGTGGACGAACTGCAGGTCTCCGAGGAGCTGCCAGCGCGGCGCGATCATGGTCACGCCGCTGACGGTGATCATGTCGGGGAAGCTCGCCGTCGCCTCGACGTTCTGCTTGTGCGCGAACAGCGGGCTCGGCGTGACCTTGGCGTCGCCCGTCAAGCCAAAGGTGAGCTTCGAGCGGTAGGCGAAGCCGATGCGCGTGTCGCGCTCGTCGCGGAACTCGTACAGAAACCCGACGTTCCAGCCGTAGCTCCAGTCGTCGGCCTGCAGCCGCACGCCGAGCTCGTTGAAGCCCGGAACCTGCACCTGCTGGTTGAGCGCGACGTCGGCGAGCATCGCGTCGAAGCCGGCGCCGAGCGAGAAGCCGTCGACCGGCTCCCACGAGATGCTCGGGTTGATGTTGTAGGTCGCGAGACGCGACTTGGTCGCGACGAAGCGGGCGATCGAATCGTTGTCGTACTCGAACGACAGCCCGAACGGCACCGTCAAGCCAAAGCCGACGACGACCTGGTCGGTGAGGCGCTTGGCGATCAGCGTGGCGCCCACGGGGCCGTTGGTGCCGGCCGAGGCGGAGTTCTTGCCGTTCGGTCCCGTCACCGGCTGGCCGAAGTTGGTCGCGGTCGCGTTCTCGAGCTCGGAGTGGATCGAGACCAGGTAGCCGGACTGCATGAAGCTCCAGTCCTTGATGCGGCTCATGCCGGCCGGGTTGTAGTAGACCGTGCTCGCATCGGCGGCGAGCGCGGCGGTCCCCGCGTACGACGTACCCTGCAGACGCGCGCTCTGCTCGAGCAGGAAGAACCCCGAGGCGCTCGCGCCGCGTGGTGCGATCACGAACAGGCCTACCGCGGCCAGCAGGCAGACGCCGACACGACACGCATTCCTGGCTGCGCTTCTCATCGATCCCTCCCCTGTATCCCCGCGACGTGCGGCGACAGCTTCTCACTGTCCCGTGGACGGGGGGCTTGGCAAGCCCTTCTGGCTCACCGGACGGAGGAAGCGCAGCGGTGCCGGGGGCGGCTACTCGGCTTCGTTGAAGCGGTTGGCGATCAGCTCGCCGATCGCGTCGAGCATCGCCGCCGCGTCGTCGCCGGTCGCCTCGACGTCGATCGACGACCCGCGGCTCGCGGCCAGCATCATCAGCCCCATGATGCTCTTGCCGTTCACCACCTGGTCGTCCTTGCCGATCTTGACCTCGGAGGTGAACTGCTCGGCGAGCTTGACCAGCTGCGCCGCGGCGCGGGCATGGAGGCCGAGCTTGTTCACGATCGAGAACGTTCGCCGCACGAGAGATCCCTTCGACCGATCAGGGCGTGGTGCCGGTCGGCCAGAAAATGTGATCCTGGCCATAACGACGGATGAAGTCGGCCAGCTCGTGCGCGGTGGTGCCGTAGCGCGACGTCGTGAGCTTGACGAGCATCGGCATGTTGACCCCGGCGACCACCTCGAGATGCGGGCGGCGGCTCGCCAGGTGCAGGCTCACGTTGGAGGCGGTGTCGCCGAGCATGTCGGTCAAAACGATCACGCCGTGCCCGCGTTCGACGCGCTCGATCGCCTCGCTCACGCGGCCGCGGATCGCGTCGGCGCCCTCGGTAGGAGTGCAGGCGACGCCCTCGACGGCATCGACGTCTCCCACCACGCTCTGCAGCGTGTCGACCATCTCCGCGGCGATGCGACCGTGCCCCACCACCACCACCCCGACGGGGGCGCCCCTGCTGGCTGCTCCCATGGCTTGCCTCACTCCCCGCCCTCGAGTGGCCCGGTCGGACAGCCTCTCAAGAGCCGCCGCCCCTCCTAGCGATCGATGTCGCGATGACGGATCGAATGGCCGACACCCCGCTCCTGTAGCATCCTCCCGAGGCGCTCCACCAGTACCACCGATCGGTGGCGGCCGCCGGTGCAGCCCAGGGCCACCGTCAAGTAACTCTTGCCCTCGCGCTCGTACCAGGGCAGCGCGAAGCCGAGGAACCGGCCGAGCAGGTCGAGAAACTCCTGCGTCGCGGGATGGCGCAGCACGTAGTCGGCAACCGGCTCGTCGCGCCCGGTGAGCGGCCGCAGGTCCTCGACGTAGAAGGGATTCGGCAGGAAGCGCACGTCGAAGACGAGGTCCGCATCCGCCGGCAGGCCGTACTTGTAGCCGAACGAGACCACGGCCACCTGCAGCGCCGCCGCACCGACGCTCGCGTCGCGCGCAAAGATGCCACGCAGCTCGCCGCGCAGCTGCTGCGAGGTGAAGGCGCTGGTGTCGATGATGCGCGTCGCGTGCTCGCGCAGGTTCTCGAGCAGCCGGCGCTCGCGCACGATCGCTCCGGCGACGTCGCTGCCGTCCGCCACCGGATGCGGCCGGCGCGTCTCGCTGAAGCGGCGCACCAGCGTGCCGTCCCCGGCCTCGAGGTACAGCATGTCGACGACGTGCCCGCGCGCACGGACCTCGTCGAGCGCGCGCGGCACCTGATCGAGGAACTCGCGCGACCGTGAATCGACGCCGAACGCGACGCGCGAGATCTCGTCGCTGCCCTCGCACAGCTCGACGAAGCGCGGGATCAGCGCCGCCGGCAAGTTGTCGATGCAGTAGTAGCCGAGGTCTTCGAGCACGTGCAGCGCGGTCGTCTTGCCGGAGCCCGAGAGTCCGGTGATCACTGCGACGTTCAGCGCACGCGAGCTGCGGTCGCTCACGGCGCGCCTCGCTGACCGGCACGGCGCAGGTTGCGGTCGAGGTTCGCGACGAAGCGGCGCGCCCCGTGGATCCCGCGCCGCTTCAGGATCTGGTTGCGCGTCGCGACCTCGATGATGGTCGCGACGTCGCGCCCGCCGCGCAGCTGGATCTGCAGGTAGGGGATCTCGACGCCGAGCAGGGTCGCGGTCTTGTCCTCGAGGCCGAGGCGCTCGAGCTTGACGTCCTCGTGCTGCTCGACGAGCTCGATGACGAGGTCGACCGGCGCCTCGTCGAGGGTCGCGAGCGTGCCGAACAGGTCTGCGACGTTGAGCACGCCCATGCCGCGGATCTCGAGATGGTCGCGCAAGCCCTCGGCACAGCGGCCCTTGACGGTGCCGGGGGGCGCCTCGCGGATCCGCACCACGTCGTCCGCCACCAGCCGCTGCCCGCGATTGAGCAGCGCCAGCGCCGCCTCGCTCTTGCCGACGCCGCTCTTGCCGAGCAGCAGCACACCCATGCCGAGCACGTCGACGAGCACGCCGTGCACCAACGTCTCGGGAGCGAAGCGCTCCTCGAGCCAGCGCGCGATGCCACGGATCGCCGTCGCCGTGCGCTGCTCGGTGGTGAAGAGCGGCACGCGGAAGCGCGCACACGCCCGGCGCAGAACGTCCGGCGGGACGTTGCCGTTGGTGACGACGAAGCACGCGACCGCCGCTTCCTTGCACACCGCCGTCACGGCGCGCTGCGCCTCCTCCTCGCCCATCTTCGCGAGGTAGCCGAGCTCCGCGTTGCCCAGCACCTGCACCCGCCCCGGATGCAGCTGGTCGAGATAGCCCGCCAGCGCCAGCGCGGGCTTCTGCACCCGCGGCGCCTCGATCGCTCGAGCGAGCCCCCCCGCTCCGGTCACGAGCCGAAGCTTCAGGGAGCCCCGCAGCGCCGCCAGCTCGCGAACCTGGATGCTCACGACGTCAACGACGTCTCAGAACTTCGCGTCTTCCGCGACGATCGCATCGTAGAGCTCCTCGCGCGTCTTCAGCGCGAGGAGCTGCTCGCGGAACGCCTTGTCCTTGAGGAGACGCGAGATGCGCGCGAGCGCCTTCAGGTGCATCGCGGCGGCGTCGTCGGGCGCGATCAGCACGAAGAAGAGGCGCGTCGGCTGGCGATCGACCGAGTCGAAGTCGACGCCGGCATGGCTGCGCGCGAACCCGGCGACGACGCTCTTGGTCCCCGACAGGCGCCCGTGCGGGATCGCGATGCCGTCACCGATCGCCGTGCTGTTGAGACGCTCCCGCTCGCGCAGGACGGCAACCAGCCGGTCCGGGGTCGCCTGCGGGATCTGTGCGACCAGGAGGCTCGCCAGCTCCTCGAGGACGCCATCCTTGGTGGTCGCCGTCAGCTCCGGAATCACCCGGTCGGCGCTCAGGATGTCGGTGATGGTCATGCCGATGCCGTGGGCGGCGTCGTGCGGCGTGCGGTGGTCGAGCCGCGGCGCGGCTCCTCGATCACCCGGCCCCTGGCCTTGCGCACCTGTGCGTCGATCTTCGCGACCGCGAGGTCGATCGCGGCGTAGAGGTCGGCGTTCTCCTCGAGCGCCTTCAGCACCGCGTGCGTCCCGTGCAGGACGATCTCGGCCGACTGCCGGTGCTTGGTGCCGTTCGCGGTGAGGATGACGTGCGCGTCGACGGCGCCCGGCAGCAGCTTCGCGACCGCCTGGAGCTTCTTCTCGGCGTACGCCTGCAGGGCATCGGTCGCGGCCATGTGCCGGAACGTGACGGTGATCGGTACGTCTTGCTTCTTCACGCCATCTGCCTCCGTCTCGAGGACGGCAAGATCCCCATGATCTCGCGGTACTTCGCCACCGTACGACGCGCAATCTCGATGTGCTCGGACGCGAGCGCCTGCGCGATGTGCTGATCGCTGTACGGCCGGCGCGGATCCTCCGACTCGATGATGCCCTTGATCTTCTCTTTGACCGACTCGGCGGACACGCCCTCGCCGTCGGTCGAGCGGATGCTCGAGGTGAAGAAGTACTTGAGCTCGAGCGTGCCCTGCGGCGTGTGCACGTACTTGTTGGCGGTCGCCCGGCTCACCGTCGACTCGTGCATGCCGATGTCGTTGGCGACGTCCTTCAGCACCAGGGGGCGCAGGGCCTTCACGCCGTGGTCGAGAAACTCGCTCTGGAAGCGCACGATCGAGTTGGTGACCTTGTAGAGCGTGCTCTGCCTCTGGTGGATCGAGCGGATCAGCCACTGCGCCGCGGACAGCTTCTCGCGGATGTAGCTCTTCGCGTCGGCGGCCCCCTCGGCATCGGCGAGCAGGCGACGGTAGCTGTTCGACACGCGCAGGCGCGGCAGACCGTCGTCGTTCAGCGACACCTGGTACTCGCCGTCCATCTTGTGCACGAACACGTCCGGCGTGACGTAGCGCGTCTCGCTGGTCGAGTAGTTGCGCCCGGGCTTGGGCTCGAGCGACGAGATGAGCTTGACGGCCTCGGCGACCTGCTCGAGCCGGACCTTCAGTTCTTTTGCGAGCTTGTCGAAGCGCTTCGCCTCGACCAGCGACAGGTGCTCCGCGACGATCTGCGCCGCGAGCGAGTCCTGCTCCTTCAGCTGGCGCAGCTGGATCAGCAGGCACTCGCGCAGATCGCGCGCGAACACGCCCGGCGGATCGAACTCCTGGAACTTGCGCAGCGTCGCGTTCGCGAACTCCATGTCGACGCCGGCCTCGAAGGCCGCGTCCTCGAGCGTGACCTCGAGGTAGCCGTTCTCGTCCAGGTTGCCGATCAGCACGTCGCCGAGCGTCTGCTCCTGCTGCGAGAAGTCGCCCATGCGCAGCTGCCACGTCAGGTGGTCGGCGAGCGACGATGCGCGCGTCAGCGTGTTCTCGATGCTCGGCCGCTTCTCCTCGTCGTAGTCGCCGCCGCTGCCGCCCGACAGCGAGCCCTGCGTGAAGTTGTTGGCGTAGTCGGACAGGTACTCGTCCCAGTTGATGTCGCCGAGGTTCGACTGCTCGGGTGCGAGCTCGGTCGGCGTTTCGTCCCTCGCCGGCAGGATCTCCTCGCCGCTCGCGCCGTCGACCAGCTCGGGCATGCGCTCGTCGGGCGTCGCGTCCTGGGCCTCGACCTCGCGATCCTCCTGTCCGTCCGAGAGCTCCTCGAGCGTCGGATTCTGCTCGACCTCTTCCTGCACCAGCGTTTCGAGGTCGGCGCGGGAGAGCTGCAGGATCTTGATCGCGTGCTTGAGCTGCGGGGTGATGACCAGGCTCTGGGTGAGCCTGCGGGACAGTCCGATCTTCTGCTCGTATGCCATGTTCGTACTGCTCGTCGCGCCTTAGAGCCGGAAGCGCTCGCCCAGGTAGATCTCGCGCGCCTTCGGGCTCGCGGCAATGGTCTCGGGGTCGCCCTCTTCGAGGATCGTACCTTCGTTGAGGATGTACGCGCGATCGCAAATCCCGAGCGTCTCGCGCACGTTGTGATCGGTCAGCAGGACGCCGATGCCTCGCTCCTTGAGCTGCACGATGATGTTCTGAATATCGATCACCGCGATCGGATCAATGCCCGCGAACGGCTCGTCGAGCAGGATGAACGACGGCTGCGTGACCAGAGCTCGGGTGATCTCGAGCCTCCGCCGCTCGCCGCCCGAGAGCGCGCTCGCATTCGAGCTCGCCAGGTGCGCGATGGACAGCTCCTCGAGCAGCTCCTCGAGACGCGCGCGGCGCGCCTCGGTGGTGATGGGCAGAGTTTCCAGGATCGCCTTGATGTTGTCCGCAACCGTGAGTCCGCGGAACACCGACGGCTCCTGCGGCAGGTAGCTGATGCCCTGGCGCGCGCGCCGGAACATGGGCTCCTGCGTGAGGTCGAGATCGCCGAGCCGCACCGCTCCGGCGTCCGGACGTGCGAGCCCGACCACGCAGTAGAACGTGGTCGTCTTGCCGGCACCGTTCGGTCCGAGCAGACCCACCACCTCGCCGGGGTGGACCTCCACCGACACCGACTTCAGGATCTGGCGCCGGCCGTACGACTTCTCGAGATCGGTCGCGCGCAGCACCGGGCCGCTGCGGGCGCGGGCGAGGCCGCTGCCCGACGACGTACCGGCGAGCACGTTCACGGCCGCGCCTCCTGCGTCGCCGGCGACTTCGGCTGCGCGTCCTGCGCCGGTGCGCTCTTCGTCGACTGCCCGGCCGCCGGCGATGTCTTCGCTTGCTGCGCGACGTCGACCTTCTCGCCGTTCTTGCCCGGGTAGAGGATCGCCGACACGCGCTTCTTCGGGCTCGACTCGACCACGCTCCGGTTCTCGTCGAGGAACACGACGATACGCTCGCCCGCGACCTCGTTGGGTCCGTCGCGCAGCATCGGATTCTCGAGCAGCGTGACCTGACGCTTCACCTGGTCGAAGACGGCGCGCCCGCCGGTCGCCTTGCGCTGTCCCTGCGTGATCACCACGTCACCGATCGCCACGACCTCCTGCAGCTGCAGGTCGTCCTTGCCTTGGGCGCGCGCGAGATTGACCACCAGCTCCTTGCAGTCGATCGTGACGTCGCCCTGAACGACGTTCACCGTCCCGCGATACACGACCTTGTTGGCCTGGTAATCGAACTCCAGCTCGTCGGACTTGACGTGAATCGGCTCGTTGCTCGAGTTCAGCGACAGCTGGCCGAGCGGGCTGCCTTCGCCGCGCGATGCCGCGTCCTTGCCGTCGCCGCCCGCGGCGGCCTTCGCGGCTGCGCCACCTCGGCTCGCGCCTTGCGCGACGGCGCTCGTCGCCGCCATCCCGAGGGCGGCCGCCACCAGCACCGCGACGGCCGAACGGCGCACCATCGGAGCGCTCCCGCTGCCGAGCCGTGACCTCATGGCACCTGCGGACCCGTCGACGAGGCCTCGCGAACGGGGGTCGGCTTGGGGGCGCTCTCGAAGGTCGTGCTGACGCCCTTGCGGAACAGCACCTTCCGCGTGGTGAGGTCGAGCACCATCCGCTGACCGGTGAGAGCCATCTCCGAGCTCTTCAGCCGGACCTCGCCCGGCGCGGCGATCGAGTTGATGTTCTGGAAGTAGATGGCGGTGTCGGTCTGGACGAAGTAGTCGCCGACGGTCACGTCGATGCCGCCGCTGAGCTCGATGCGCTGCACGTCGCCGTTCTCGAGGAAGATGCGGCCGGCGGCGCCCTTCACCTCGACGTCGCGCCCGTCACCACCGTAGAAGGCGAGCTTCGGGCCGCTGATCTCGATCTCGCCCTGGTCGGACACCAGCTCCGCCTCCTCCGCCACCAGCTCCCACTCCTTGTGCCCGTCCTTCAGCTTCACCCGCCGGAACTCCTTGATGCGCTGCGAGACCTCGGGGGCGAGGCCGTCCGACTCCGGCGCTACAACGGCTGCCTGCTGGTTGATCATCGTTCGGCCAAGCACAAAGCCCAGTCCGGCGAGAGCCAGCATGACGGCGACGATCAGCAGCTTTCGGATCTGCGTCCGTTGCAAGCGCCCCTCCGCGACACGCAAATTCGATACCATGCGCCACTGGGCGAGTAAAGGGTCGAATTCTTAGTAAAATCATCGAGTTGCGAAATATCTCGCGGGACGTCTCGGTCAAATCGGGACGCACGCGGAGGCGGCAACGGAAGAATTCCCCGGACGTCAAACCACGGCCGCGCGCAGCAGGTCGTGCAGGTGCAGAACGCCGGTGGGACGGCCGTCGGCATCGACGATGAACAGCGCCGTGATCGCGTGCTGCTCCATCAGTGCGAGCGCGCTCTCGGCGAGGGCCCCCGCCGGCACGGTCTTCGGCGTGAGCGTCATGACGTCGCGTGCGGAGAAGTGCAGCACGTCGCCGTGCGTCTGGACCGCACGCCGCAGGTCGCCATCGGTGATGATGCCGGCGAGCGTGCCGTCCTCGGCGACCACGGCCGTCAGGCCGAGTCGCTTGCTCGACATCTCGCGCAGCACGTCTGCCATCGACGCCGCGGCCGCGACCACCGGCATCTCGCCGGCCACGTGCATCAGCTCGTCCACCCGGCGCAGCCGGCGCCCGAGCGCCCCGCCCGGGTGCAACGTCCCGAAGTCCGCGGCGCTGAAGCCGCGCCGCTCGAGCAGCGCGATCGCGAGCGCGTCACCGAGCGCGAGGGTCGCCGTCGTGCTGGCGGTCGGCGCGAGGCCGAGCGGGCACGCCTCCTCGGCGACGCTCACGTCGAGCACCACGTCGGCCGCGCGCGCGAGCTGCGAATTCCCGTCGCCGGTCATCGCCACCACCGGCAAGCCGAGGCGGCGGGCCGGGGCGAGCAGCGCCAGGACCTCGGTCGCGCCGCTGTTCGACACCGCGAGCAGCACGTCGCCGCGGGTCAGCATGCCGATGTCGCCGTGCAGCCCTTCGGCCGCGTGCAGGAACAGCGCCGGGGTGCCGGTCGATGCGAGCGTCGAGGCGATCTTCCGGCAGATCAGGCCCGACTTGCCGAGGCCGCTCACCACGACCTTGCCCGCGCAGGCGGCGAGCACGTCGACCGCGCGCGAGAACTCGTCGCCGATGCGCGCCGCGAGCGCTTCCAGCGCGCGCGCCTCGATGGCGA
>JAIEPK010000522.1 GCA_019749875.1 Candidatus Binatia bacterium
ACGCCGCCGCGTGGCACCGCGCGCGCCGCGTGGCGCGCGTCCAGCTCGAGCGCCCGTCGGCCGCGATGCTGGTGCCCCACGACACCGAAGACCTGCAGTCGTGGCGCGCGCACTACCCGAGCGAGACCTGGCGCGTTTCGTCCCTCGAGACCGATTCGGAGGCAAAGGCACGCGGCGATGCGCGGCCGACGCGCGCGCCGTGGTGGTCGCCGCGCGAGGCGACCATCGCGTGGCCGCGTCCGGTCGCACGCCGCCGTCTGCTGATCGATCCCGAGGAGAGCCTGATCGCGACCCTGCTCGCGCAGGGCCGGCCGACCGACGTCACGGTGCGGATCGCGTGGCAGCCGCGCCCGGGCCTGCTCGGTGCATCGCGCACGGTCGTCCCGCACCTGTGCGCCTTCCGTGTCGGCGACCAGGCGCTGGGCGCCGGCTTCCAGCAATCGGTCGAGGATCCGACGAACCCGGCGGCGGCGCGCCTACGGGTGTCCCTGGCGGGCGGCTTCTCGGCCTCCGACTTGCGCCGCCTGCTCCTCTGCCTCGCCTGGGAGCCGAGCGCGGCGAGCGCCGGTCCGGACGTCGCGGCCACCGCACCGCAGCCCGCCGGACCGGTCACGGGCGTTGCGCAGGACGGTGCGGTCGACGAGGCCTACGCGGCCTCCGTCGAGGTGCTCGACGACTTCTCGCTGGTGCTGCGCGCCGAGCGGCGCGACGGCGACGGCATTCACCTGCTCCAGGAGGCGGTGGCGCCGGTATCGTTCCGCAGCCCGCTGCACGCGGTGCTCGAGGAGACCGTCGCGGCGATGGCGCTCGATGTGCGGCGCAGCGGCAACGCACTTTCGGTCTACCGCCGCTACACCGTGCAGGTACAGCCGTCGGCGCCGGTCGAGGACGCGGACCTGGCGACCTTCCTGCGCACCCGGCCGCACGAAAAGGATCCCTACGGCTGGGGTGTGCTGCAGTCGCTCGGGCTCGCGGCCGTGCTGCGGTCGTACGACGGCGACGGCGACGACTTCGAGGCACCGGCATCGCTGCACGACCGGCTCGCGGCGGCGAGCCGCGAGGTGCTCGAGCGCTACGCCGGCGTGCACGACGCGCAGGGCGGCTCGCCGCTGCTGGAGCGGCTCGGCGCGCCGTTCGCCGAGGTCCTGCTCAGACCGGGGAGCGATCGCAGCGCGGGCTCTTTCGACGCTCTGCCGGCAGCGTCGCCCGAGGAGCCGACGCTCCGCCTCGACGACGACGGCCTCGCGCTGCTCCAACTGTCGCTGCGCCCGACGCCGGCCGACGGATGGAGCTACCTCGGCCTGGCGATGCGTTGGCGCGGCGACCCGGCGAAGCCGGCGCCCACCGGTCTCGCGTTGCGCTTCCAGCCGTCCACCGCGGCCGTCAAGTACGACGTGCTTTACCTCGCCGACGGTCGCGTGCTGACGGTCGACGCGGAGAGCGGGGAGCGTGTCGTGCCTCTCGCCGGCCGGCGGACGCCTCACCGCGGCCCGAGCGACCGTCGCGCCGACCGCGAGCTCACCGTGGTCGTGCGCTGGCCGGCGCACCTCGCGCCGCCCGAGCTCGGCAGCACCATCGAGCTGGTGCGCGTCGCGCATGCCGACGGCACGCCCGTCGTTCCGCCGACGGGCGTCGACCTGCGCGAGCTCACCGACGTCATCCATCCGGATGGCGGCGACAACACCGTCTTCTGGGCGATCGAGCCCGACACGATGCCGGGCGAGTTCTCCGGGGCGGAGGTTTTCGAGCGCTTCCCGCTGAAGTCGGCAACCGAGTGGCTGCAGCCGTTCACCGGTCCGTCCGCCGCCGCGCGCGCGTTCGCGACCTTCGCGCAGCTGCTCCGCCGTGCCCATCCCGGCCTCGCCTTTCCGACGCTGACGGGCACGGGATCGGACACCGCCGCGGCGGCCGCTGCGGCAGCGTCGGAGGAGACGCTGGCGCTCTACCTGCCGTGGTCGCAGCGCTTCCTCGACCACGGTCGCGCCGAGCGCGACCTGCCGCCGGCCGCGCCGAGCCTGGCGCTCGCGGCGCCCGAGCACCAGATGCCGTGGCGGCTCGCGGCCGCGGCGGACGGTACGCTGATGGCGTCGTTCCTGCACGCCGATCGCTGGGGACACGCGCGCGCCTTCGCCGTCAAGCCGGTCGGCCGCTACCAGGAGATCATGGTGGGTGCCGGGGCGCTGCCGCGCGAGGAGAGCGAGGCGCTGCTGACGCCGGACCTGCTGCTCGACCCGAGCCAGGGGAGCCTCGTCAAGCAACGATTGCGGTACGAGATCGGGTACGCCGTCGCCGTGTCGCCGCGCACGGAGCGGCTCGAGACGCCGGTGGTTCTCGGCTCCGTGCGTCGCCGTGCGGCCGATCGCCCCGCGCCGGCGGCCGGGGCCGACGACGTCGACGACGCGTGGGAGCTGGTCGTGGCGCGTCATCCCGACGAGAGCCTGGCCTTTGCCAACCGTCCGCTGTTCGCCCGGCTCGGCTGGGAGGGCATCGCGCTCGGCTTCGTGCGCGAGTACGCCGACGCCGCGTGGCCGAGACGCCTGCGTGAGCTGACCGGCGCGCTCGAGGTCGAGACCCACCCCGCGCAGGCGGTGCAGCTGCCGGCGCTGCCGGACGACCGCCGCGCGCTCGGGCCGCGTGCGCTCGGCGCACTGGCACGAGAGTATCCCTCGCTGTGGAAGGGCGCCGACGTCTACCGCTTCCGCAGCCTGCCCTACTTCTACCGCGTGACCGCGCTGGCGACCGCCCGCGCCGGCATCGTCGTGTCGCCGATCGCCACCGTGACGCACGAGGACTTCCCGAGCCGCCTGCCGAAGCGCACCGCGCCCCTGATGCTTGACGGCGACGAGTTGCTCGAGCCGGAGATGACCGACGAGCAGAAGGACCTTCTGCGCTGCACGACCAGCGTGGGCCACGACGACGCGGCGGCGACGTCGTTCCTGCGCGTCGGCTTCCCCCTGCTGCGCTATGCGGACCTGCTGGACACCGCGACGCGCGCCACGTGGTTGCCCGACGGCGGACCGGTGGGCGGCACCGCGCCGCCCGCCGACGACGAGGCTCTCGACGCAACGCCGAACCCGGAGAGGAACGTCGGCTGGCTGCCCGATCCGGCGGTGGCGTACGTGCTGCTGCGTACGACACGCCTCAGCGACGGCACCGCACTCGAGGAGGAGGATGCCGAGGTGCGGCTGATCGCCGACGAGGTCCACCCCAGCGCCGGCGACCAGCCTGCCGCCCCGGCACGACCCGTCGTGGTCCGCGCGCGCGGCACACGCTTCGCGGAGCGACCGCCGCTGCCCGCGCTGCAGCCAGGCGATCCCGGCCGTCCCCGGGTGACCATGCGTTCGATCGCGGGACGCGCGCGGTTGTTCCGGATGGAGGCTCAGCTGATCCGCCGACCACGCGCGAGCGCGGCCGCTCTCGAAAGTGCGGCGCTCCCGGCCGCCGCGGCCGGATCGCCGGAGCAGCGCCTCGCGTTCAACCAGATGGCTGCGCGCTACGCGGTGTTGAGCGCGGCGCACGAGCTGACCATTGGTGTCGCGCTCGATCCGGGCGACGATGACGATGCAGTGCGCACCAAGCTGCGCACACTCGAGAGCGACCTCGATGCGCGTCTGGCGAAGCTCGTGGCCAGGTTGCCGGTCCTGCCGTCGCACCAGGCCCGGGCGATCGACGACCTGCGCGTTCCGCTGCAGGCGCTGCTGCGACGCCTCGACGCTGCCGCGGGCGGCGCCGACCCACGCACCCACGCCGGATTGCCGGCCCGCTTCGTGGTCTCCTGGCCGGACGCGACCGAGCCCCCCGAGCCGCTCCGCGACCTGAGCGCACCGTCGTCGTTCACGCGCGCGCCGGACGACGCCGCTTCCTACCGCATCGCGCTGGTCGACTTGCCGACCGACGACGAGATCGCCGATCTCCTGAAGGCGTTCCCTGCGAGCGCCAAGGTCGGGTTCGCCGCGCTGGTAAAGCGTCTGGCGAAGCGCGCGTTGCTCGGTGCGGCGCAAGGCTTCACGCTGCGCGTCCTGCGGCCGGGGAACGCCGCCGTCGACTGGCCGGTGGAGCTGCCGGCCTGGGCGGACGACGACGAGCACCGCGACGGCGGCGCAAGCAACGGCACCGGCGACACCAACGAGGGGGAAGGGGCAGCGGGATGAGCGACCAGCCGACCAAGCTGCGCAACGTCTGCATCCATGGGCCGTGCTTCGGCAACGATCCCGCGGTCGATCCTCCGATGTGGGAGCTGACGGTCGGAGCGCCGCACTTCCGCACCCAGCGGGACCCCGACGCCGGCAGCTCGACCGAGGACAACGTCCATCCGATCCGCACGCGGCTGATCGACGAGGACCCGACGGCGATCTCGATCTCGCCGGCGCCGAGCAGCGGCTCCAGCATGCTGCGCGTCCCGCGGGCAATGAGCGTCCACGTCATCGCGGGCTCGCGCAACGCACACTACGCCTCTGCCGACGAGACGCTGTCGGTCCGCCTGCAGCCGAAGCTCGCGGTCGCCTCGGCGACGGACGGGTCGCTGGTGACGCTCGACGGAGAGCACCCGGGCTTCGTGCACGTGGTGGTCGAGCCGGTGGCGCCGGCGCGCCCGGGCGATCCTGCCTGGCCTGCCCAGCGCGCGGCCGGCAGCGACATCCTGCTGCCCCCGGTGCGCCTTTTGTCGGGGGCGATCGCGCTGCGCACGAAGCGCGCGACGCTGCCGTGGCTGGATCGCCTGATCGACGGTCCGCCGACCGCCGACGTTCGGCTCGACCTCACGCCGCGCGGCATCGAGCTCGATGCCGCGGTGCCGTTTCCCGGCTTCAGCGCCTTGCTGCCGGGACGCTTCCTGCTCTGCCCCGTCGCCGCCCGGTCGACCAAGCCGGCGGCGCTCGAGCTCCGCTTGCTGCCCGAGCAGCTCCCGGCGCAACACGTCGCGCTCTGGATGGCCGCATGGCAGGCGGTCACGCCCGACGAGAGCGGCGGCGCCGCGTTGCCCGGCATGCAGCTGAGCGCGCGCCGGAGCGGCCGCCCGCCGGCGTTTCGCTGGCGTCTTTCCGTCGCCGGGACGGGGCTCGCGGCGCTGCCGTCGCAGGTCGAGGTGCCGCGCGAGGACGTACGGCTGATCCTCGCCGGCACCGGCACGGCGCCCCCCGACGGCATCGCCGAGATCAGGTCCGAGCACGTGCACCTCGTCAGCCTGCCAGCGAAGGAGCGTCCGACCGCGACCTTGCAGGAGTTCGACCTGTCGCCCGCCGCGCTCGACTTCGTCGGTGCGCAAGGCGTCGTGCCGGCGAACACCGTCGCGCTGGTCGTCGAAGGGCGGCGCGTGGCGGAGCCACGCTGGGCCGCGAGCTACGAGGCGCGGCGACTCGGCAAGAGCGACGTCGACGCCGACCTGCACGTCTTTGCCGGTCGCGGCGCCGACGCGATCCCGCTGTCGCACGACTCGCGCCGTCTCGCGGCGCGACTGCGCGAGGTGTACGGCCTGCCGGAGCCGCGTCTGCCGGGAGCCGGCAGCGACGACGTCGCCGCGCGCGCAGCCGGCGCCCCAGCGGTGCTGCCGCGCGACGACGTCGACCCGGCGCGACCGCTGCTCTACGGCTTCGTGCCGCTGGCGCGTGGCTGGCTGCAGATCCCGTTGCCCAACGTCCTGCAGCAGAACCCGGACGACGACGGCGCGATGCTGGGCGCCGTCGGACGGAGATCGGCGTCGGCGCTCGACGGCTTCGTGCGCATCGCGCAGACCGTGCAGCTGCCGAGCATCAGCGGTCACGACGAGCGCCCGCCCGATGCCATGCGCTCGCTGGACGCGGCGTGGTCGGTCGCGGTGGAGGGAGCGGCCGGGGCCGCCGGCGTGGTGGTGCTCGAGCCCGGGCCGGCGGCGAAGATGCGCACCGCCGCGATCTGCCTCGACGAGCCCGAGCTGTCGTGCCGCGGCCTGCTGTGGCTGAGCAGCGATCGACCGGACGGCCTCGAGGCGCTGCCGCGCGTCGGCGCCGGTCCGGGCAGCTTCCTCGACGTTCCGCTCACCACCGCCGCGGCGGGACGCGTCGGACCGGCGCAGTTCGCGCTGCGCCGGCTCCACCTCGACCTCGAGCGGGCGTCGGCGACGCGCGACGACCTCGAGCTCGTGCTCACCTGGCTCGACAACGCGAGCACCACTGCCTCGGCAGCGCTCGCATCGCCGTCGGCCGGGAGTGCGACGGAGCCGGCGACGTCGTCCGCGCCCACGACCGCCCCGCCGTCCCCGCGCGCGATCGCATGGCTGCGCCATCCGATCCTCCCGCTCGCCGCGGAGATGCCGATGACACGCAGCGCGGCCGCCGCCGTGCGTCCCCTGGAGAGTCGCGACCTGGCACCGTTCGTCGTCGAGCCGGTGGTGACGCCGAAGGGCACGGTGGTGGTGCCGATCGCCTGGCGCGCGGCGGCGCCGTTCGCGCGCCTCGAAAGCCCGGTCGGCCAGGGCAAGGCGCCGTCCATGACGTTGTCGAGCACCTGGCCGAGCCCGACGACGCCCGCCCGGCCGCACACCGAGAACGGCGTCGCGTTCGCCGCCTTCGGCGTTCCCGGCGCCGAGCTCGTGCCGGCGGGCGACGGCGGCTGGTCGTCGATGCGCTACGCCTACCGCTTCGACCTACCCGTGCTTGACGAGGCGTTCGCCACCGCGACCGTACCGCCGCCGCCGGACGGCCCGTCGCCCGCGGCGGCGGTGACGCCGACCGCTGGTGCAGCCGACGATCGCACGGTCCCGCCGCCGACCGCGCTCGACCCGACGTCGCTCGCGGCGTTCTGGGCAGAGCAGCAGCGGCGCCATCAGCTGGCCCGCGTCGTGCACAGCTATGCGGTGCCC
The DNA here is from genome assembly GCA_019749875.1 of Candidatus Binatia bacterium. Lineage (GTDB taxonomy): Bacteria > Desulfobacterota > Binatia > UBA12015 > UBA12015 > VGTK01. Next base: position 6,836 of record JAIEPK010000522.1, read on the forward strand.
TTCGGCGACGTCGGAGCGCCGCAGTCGACGTCGATCGAGACCCTGATCGAAGGTGCGGCACTGGCGGCGACGTCGTCGTTCCGGGTGCAGACGAGCTCCGCGGCGCTGCCCTACGGTGCCATCGACTTCGGAACGCTCGCCGGTCCGGCGTCCGGCGACGAAGCGCTGCTCGGCGTGTCCGGCACGTTCGCGGTGGCGGGCGACCGGATCGAGCGCCTGGACGGCCTGCCGCCGGCCGATGGGGACGGAGCGCCGCAGGTCGATCCGCGTGGCGTCGCCGCCGAGCAGGTGGCGCTGCTCGGCTGGAGCCCGTCGACGTGGGTCGCGGACGGCTTTCAGCTGGACAACGCGCGGCTCGGCGTCCAGGCACCACCGGCGCCGGTCGGACTCGCGGTGCTGCGTCCGCTGCGTCATCGCGGCACCCCGTACCAGCTCGCCACCACGCTGCGTCCGCTGCCGATCGCGGGCACCGCGCTCGAGCTCTGGTTCAAGGACGTACCGCTCGACGCGAGCGGTACGTTCGTGCTCACGGATCGCCTCGGGAAGCCCGCCGAGACCGACACCGCGTTCGACGCCTGGATGTCCGACAGGCTGCCGTTCGACGGCTACGAGTGGCGACTGTACGCGACCGGCGGCGACGGGCGAGCGTCCGACCGCCTGCCGTTTTTTGGCTTCACGCTCGAGCCGCTGCACCTGAGCCGGCTTCGACTCGAGCCCGCCTCGGGGGAGACCACGCGGGTGGTGCTGCTTGCGCGGCTGTTGCTCGGCGCCGAGGGGTCGCGCCTTCACCGCAGTGAAAATCTGGTCTTGCTCGAGCTCGCCCCGGCCGCGCCCGGCGGCCCCTTGAGCATTCGCTCGGTGACGCCGTTCGGCGGGCAAGCAGCGGTCTTTCCCCTCGAGCAGCCGGCGCACGGGTCCCGTCCCGCGCGCAGCGCGCGGCTGTCCGGCGTGCCCGGCTTCGCCGGCGGAGGCCTCACGCTCGGCGACGCCGTGCTCGAGCTCGACGTGCACGGCATCCCGATGCGCTTTGCGAAGACGGTCGCGGTGACCGTCTCACCGGCGGGCGGGGTCGAGGCGACCTGGGACGCGCCCGCCTCCACCGGGCGGCCGGACTCCGGCCGCGGCCAGCTGCGCGTGCAGCGCGTTCGCGTGGCGGTGCCGCCACCGGGCGACGCGGCGTCGCCCGCAGCTCCCCGGATCGACATCGACACGCTGCTCGAGATCCAGCCGATGCAGGTCTTCAAGCCCGCGCAGGTGCAGATCGCCGCCGTGCGCTGGCAGCAGACGCAGAGCGCCGACGCCGCGCGCCGCGACCACGACGGCCTGCACGTCCTCGGCCTGAAACTGGTGCCACCCGCGACCGTCGACGCGTCACCCTCGCCGGAAGACGACGGTGCGCTCGCGCTGGTGCTCGAGGGAGCGGTCCGCGGCGCGCCCTGCGTGGGCTGGCCGGAGCAGGACGGGACGGCACGCGCGATGCTGGCCGTCACGCTCCGCGGGCCGCAACAGGGGATGCCGTCGGACCAGCCGCTGCGCGCCGTGTGCGGCCGCGTCGAGATGGTCGTCACGTTCGAGGGCGAGAGCAACGGCATGGCGCTGCGCGAGATGCACGTCGTGCTCGAAGCCGGTCGTCCCGAAAGCGCCGACCCGGACAAGTGGAACGGCGAGATCACGCTCACCGGCCAGATCGCACGCACGAGCGCCATCCGCTGGCCGCACGTGCGCGTCGAGCCGCCGGACGCCGACGTGCCCGAGCCCGGCACCGCCGATCGCGATGGTCGTCGCCGCGTCCGCGGGTTCGGAACGGAGGCGTTGACGCACACGGCAACCTACGTCCTGCGACGCCACCGCTTGCCCTTCGGCTTCTTCCTCTACGCACCCGACCTCGACCGCTGGGCGATGGCGTTCGCATGGACCGTCCTCGCCAGCGCGCACCACGAGCTGTCGGTCGGCGACCGACGGCTCTCCTGGTGGTCGGTCGAGAGCCTGTCGATCGGCTCGCCGGCCATCCTGTTCGAAGAGGATCACGTGGAGCGCGACCCGCTCGCCTTCGCCGCGCGCTACAGAGACGACCTCGACGGCGTGCAGCGGAAGCGCAACCCCGACATGGTGCTGCCCGGACTCGGTCGAATGGGTGGCGTGCTGCACGGCTTGCTCGGCCGCGAGTTCCGCACCGCCGCCAAGGGCGACGTCGCGCACCGCGGCAGGCTGCTGGCGGTGGGCGGCTTCGTCGGCTTCCTCGACGGCCGAAAGGACGACGCCGCGGCCCGCGACGCCTTCTCGCTGGTCCGGCTGCCGTTCGTCGTTCGCCTCGGAGATCCCACCGACGATCCGCTCGCACCGGGCGCGGTCACGCAGAGCGGTGTGGCCGGCACCACGCGCGAGCTCGCCTGGGTGGACACCACCGTCGCGCGCGACGTGCGGCGTGCCGTCGAGCTGGCCGCGACGCCGCGTGCGCGCGACGAGGCGGCGCTGCAGGCAGCCGTGTACGCTGCCTCGGCCTGGTCGCAGCGCAAGCTCGATCAGGAGCTGCAGCTGGCCGCCGCGGTCTTGGTCGAGCAGGCCTTCGTCAAGTCGGTCGACGGACCGCCGAATCTCGCGACGACACCGTTCTGGCTGTCCGCGGCCAACGTGCTGTGGCAGGCCTTCGAGCAGAACGCGCGGCAGGTGGCGTCCGACACGCCCGATCCGCAGGGCGGCCTGCGCAGCGCGGTCTCGATCGTCTCCGGCCGTCTGCTGCGCACCGCGAGCCCGCCGCTTCCCGCCAGCGATCCGCCCGTCGGCGTCAGCGCTCTGTTGCGCGCGGCGCCGCCGACGACCGACGATGCTCCGGCCGCGATGGCGGCGGGGGCGGCGCCGGTGCTGCTGTCGGCAGGCGACCTGCTCCTCGAGGAGCCGTGGCCCGCGACGACCGTCGAACCGGACGCGACGTCGCTGCGCAACGGGCTCGCGGCAGCCATGGCGTTGCGTGCGCACGCGCGGCCCCGACTCGCCATGGTGCGCGGGCCGCACCGCACCGCGGACGGCGACCGGATCGCGTTCGTCAAGATCAAGCTACCGCGCCCGGTGCTCGCGGAGATGCCGCGGGCGCGGGCGCCGCAGAGCCCGCCGGTGTTCGCCGAGCCCGGGCGC
>JAIEPK010000056.1 GCA_019749875.1 Candidatus Binatia bacterium
ACGACGGCAGCGCGTTGCCAGTGTCCACCCAGCTGAACGGGCGCTCGGACGTCGCCGGCGTGCCGTGCTCGAGCTCGACCGGACTCGCGTCGCCGGCGGACATCGTGTCGCGGGCGCGCACCGCAATGCCGTCCATCGCCGCACCGTGGTAGTGCGGCACCGAGAAGCGCGCGTGGCAGGCGGTCGCGGTCACGCGACCGAGCGCATCGGCGACCGAGACGCGCTCCACGCTCGCGAGGCGGGGCGCCGCGTCGAGCAGCAGCGCCCGCGCCTCGCCGAGCGGGGTGAGCTGCTTGTGATGCGTCCGGGCCACCGCGCGCTCCGTGCGCTCGCGCTCAGACGAGACGCGCGTGATCGAGGCACGGCATCTCGCGGCGAACTTTTTCCAACAGCCCGAGGTCGATCTCGGCGGTGATCACGCGCTCGCCGTCCGAGGCACGCGCGACCACCGTGCCCCACGGATCGACGATCATGCTGTGTCCGTAGTCCTGGTGTCCGAGGCCGCTCGCGCCGTGCTGGTTCGCCGCGACCACCCAGCACTGATTCTCGATGGCGCGGGCGCGCAGCAGCACCTCCCAGTGCGCGGCGCCGGTCGGGAACGTGAACGCCGACGGTACGCACAAGATCTCGGCGCCGGCGCGCGCGAGCGCCCGGTAGAGCTCGGGAAAGCGCAGATCGTAGCAGACCGACAGGCCGAGCCGGCCGACCGGCGTGTCGGCGGTCACGACCTCCGCACCGCGTCCGCGCCGCGCCGACTCCCGGACCTCGACCTTGCCTGGGATCGAGACGTCGAAGAGATGCATCTTGCGGTAGACGGCGAGCCGGTCACCGTCGGGGCCGAGGACGACGCTGGTGTTGTACGGCGCCGCGGCGTCCCCCGGGTGCTCGAGGATCGACCCGGCGACCAGCGTCAGTCGATGACGCCGCGCGAGCGCCGCGAGACGCTCGATGGTCGGTCCGCCGACGGGCTCGGAGCTGGCGTGGTCGTGCGTCGCGGGACCGCGCCACGAGAACGTTTCGGGGAGCACCACCAGCGTCGCACCGGCCGCGACCGCCGTCTCGACGTGCGCCGTCGCGACCTCGAGGTTGCGCTCCTTGTCGTCGGCGCTGCGCATCTGCACGCAGGCGGCGACGAAGCGCTCCGGTCGCGAAGGCATGCTCCGGGCTACCGTCACCTCCCGGACGGTGCAAGACGACGGTCGGTGCACGCGTCGGGTTGCCGCGCGTCCGCGGGCGCTCAGCCGAGCAGCGCGTCCATCCGGTCGATCATCGCGGCCGCGATCGCCTCGGGATCGGGCGCGTAGCGGCCCTCGCGGACCGCCTGCTCGAGCCGCGCGACGAGCTCCGGCCGGTACGGCCGAGAGCGCTCCCTTTCGCGCGGCGGATCCGGAAAGGTCGCCGGTCGAACGAGATCCACCGCAGTCGGGCGATCGGCCCGCGCGCTCGCTCGCCGTGCCTTCCCTCCGCCCGTCGATTTCCTGCGCGACGTCTTCATCGGCAGGTTCAGCGGACGAAATTGTACACAACCTTAGCGGCCCGCCCGGGCAACCCTCCCCTGTCGCGCAAGCCACCGCCGCGACAGGAAAATCGAGCCTTCAGTCGACGGTCAGGTCGAACTCGTCGTCGGACAGGAGCGCCTTCATCCGTGCCATCGCCTGGCTGTGCAGCTGCGAGATGCGCCCCTCGGTCAGGTGCAGGGAGTCGGCCATCTCACGCATCGTCAGGCCCTCGAAGTAGTAGAAGGACACGACGATGCGCTCCTTGTCGGGCAGCTGCTCGATCGCCTTGGCGAGGATCTCGACGCGCTCCTTCCGGAGCACCTTGCGCATCGGGCCGGCGTCGCCGCCGTCGGGGACGACGTCCTCCGACGCGAAGCCCTCCTCGTTGCGGCCGAAGGCGACGTCGCCCGCCGGGATCATCGGCGCGGTGCCGACCGTCGCCATGGTGCGCGCGTACTGGTCGAGGGTCATCGACATCTCGGCCGCGATCTCGTCCGCGCCCGGCGTCCGGCCGAGTCGGTGCTCGAGACGGATGGTCGCGTCCTCGATGTCGTGCGACTTCTGGCGCGCGCTGCGCGGCAGCCAGTCGCAGCGACGCAGGTAGTCGAGGATCGAGCCCCGGATGCGGTACTGCGCGTACGTCGGGAACGCCGCCTCGCGCTTGCAGTCGTACTTCCGCATCGCGTCGAGAAGCCCGACGGTGCCCCAGCTGATGAGGTCCTCGGCAGCAACCTCGGCGGGCTTGCGCGGCAGCATGCGCTGCACGACTTGCCGCACCAGCGGCAGATACGTCCGCACCTCTTCCTCGTCGAGCGGTCGGAGCCCAGCGACCGGCAGCTCCTGCGCCACACCGCGTTGCGTCTTCGTCCGCCCCGATCGCGCCGGTGCCGGCGCGCGCAGCGTCTTCGCTCGCGGCGCCACCGGGCTCGGCGACGGGACCGCCGGAGCGCGCAACTTTGCGCTCCGGGCGGTCGCCGCGCTGGTCGCCGTCTTCGTCGGAGCCAGACGCGCCGCCACCGCCCGTCCGCTCACCGCCACCCCCACTCGCTGCCTCGCCGTCCCCGTCGCGCTCATCGCTCCTCCTCCGGAAGCAACCTGTGCGGGGTGCGTTGAGCGAGAACCGTTCCATCGCGCGCCATGTGGAACGCCATGGAGAAGCGCAGAGATTTCACGTGTTTTCTCCCGGAAGGAGAGGCCCTGCCGAGAGTTTGCCATGGCAGGATCCTGGCCGACCGTCAGAAATCTGACGGCTCGGGCGTGGCTCCGCCCGGGGACGAGCGACGCGGAAACTGCCGCGCGCAAAACGACGAGCGAGGGTTGCCCGGCGCCGACGCGTGTCCTAGACACCCCGCCCATGTCTTCGGAACGTCGGAAGGAAATCGATAGGCGGCGTCGCCGCCGGGAGCGCGCTCTCAAGGCGCGCAAGCACGAAGCGATCAAGGCCGCGGCGGCCACCAAGAAGAAGAAGTAGGCGGCTCGCGTGCGCGGCGCGCGCCTCGTCCACGCGGTCCTGCTCGCGACGGCGCTGCTGGGATGCAGCGACGGCGGCGGCTCGACGACGGCTCCGATCGGCCCGGAGTCGGTCGTGGTCGAGGAGCGCACCCTGGTCGACACCGCGCGCGCGACACCGGCCAAGCAAGGATTCGAGGGCGCGCCCGAGCGGACGATCCGGACGCGGGTCTGGTACGCGCCGGAGGCGCCGCGCAACGCGGTCTGCGAGCGCGCGGGATGTGCGCTGATCGTCCTCGCGCACGGCTTCGGCGGCAGCACCATGCGCTTCGACGCGTACGCGCGCTCCTTGGCGCGTCTCGGCTACGTCGTCGCGGCACCGACCTTCCCGCTCACCAACGAGGCCGCACCCGGCGGACATCTGAGCGGCCTCGCCGATCTGCTCGCGCAGCCCGGCGACGTGTCGTTCGTCATCGACGGGCTGGCGGCCGCGTCGGGCGACGCGGCGGACGTGCTGCATGGGCGCGTCGATACGAGCCGGGTCGGCGTGATGGGCCACTCGCTCGGCGGCGCCACGGCGATCGCGGCGACGCGCTTCGACTGCTGCAGCGACCCGCGCATCGACGCGGTGGTCCTGGTCGCAGCGGCGGACTTCGTCTTGCCGGGGATGTTCGGCGAGGAGGTCGCGCCGGGCGGTCCGCCGACGTTGTCCTTGACGGGCGACGCGGACAACGTCGTCCCCTCGGCCGGGGTGCGGGCGTTCCACGACGGCATCGATCCGCCGCGCTTCTACGTACAGCTGGTCGGCGCGAACCACGTCAATCTGATCGAGAACTACGGCGAACCCTCGCCGCTGCTCACGCCGACCGAAGAGGTGTCCGCGGCATTCTTCGCGGCGTACCTCGCGGGCGAGCCGGAGACGCTCCTGCCCACGCTCGACGCGCTCGCCGGCCAGGGCGACACGGTCGACGCCGCGCTGTGATCGGCGTCTACAGCACCGTCAGCAGGGCGTCGTAGATCTCCACCGCGCTGTCGCGGTGCCCCGACGCCAGCGAGTCGAGAGCGGGGGCGACCTGCTCCGCGAGGTAGCGACGCGCGCCCGCGACGTCGCCGCGCGCGAGCAGCACGTCGCACTGCCAGACGCGGTTTGCGATCGCCTGCGGACTCGGGCCGTGGTGTCCGGTCGCGGGCAGATGGCGCAGCGTCTCGCGCAGCACGAACACCAGCTCGTGCGGGCGGAACCACAGCTTCGAGCGCTCATGGAAGCCGAAGCCGGACACCGGACGTCCACCCATCTGGCCGATCACGCGAACGGGGCCGTTCCAGTACTCGATCGGCATCAGGTGCGCGGGCGCCGCCACCAGCGGCTCGGCGGTGACCGACAGTCCCCAGTCGCGCACCGTCAAGTGGAAACGGTCGGTGAGAAACGCCGTGCCCGGTGCGAGCGGCCGCGACGGCACGACCGCGCGTGGGTCGCGCACGAACGAGAGCCGCTCGACGTGGAAGTCGGTGGTCGCGCGGACGGTGCCGTCGGGCCCCTGCGCCGTCACGCCGCTGAACGGGACCAGACGATCGCCACGTTCGGCGTCGAACTGCTGCCAGACGCTCATGTCCCAGCCATTGTCGAGGTGCAGCACGCGCCACTCGTGGCGGTGGCGCGTGTTGCCGAGGTCCGTGTAGGCGCCGAAGTGCTCACGTGCGTACTGGCGGTCGATGAGACCCATGTCGCCGCGCACGTCGTCCTCGAAGTCGCCCCAGCGCACGCGACCGCGCAGCGCGAGCCCGGTCTGGAAGTACGAGAACGTGCCGAGCTGCATGCAGCAGGTCTTGACGCCGCCGAGCTCGTCGCCGCCGATCGGTGCGGGCGGTTTCGCGACCTCGACGTCGAGCGTCGCCGCCATCACCCGGCCGGTCCCGTCGCGGCCGCGCAGGTCGAGCGCGTAGCTGAACGGCACCGGCGCGCCGGCGGCGTCGCGACGCGTGGTCCAGCGCGCGCGGCCATCCGCAGTCTCGTAGGTCACATCGAGCAGACCGCGCGCGACCTTCATCTTGTGCGAGCGCCGCACGCGCAGCGGGCGCGGCAGATCGAAGTCCGTGATCGTGCCGTACTCGCCCGAGTCGAGATCGAACAGCGCGAAGATGTAGAAGTCGGCATGCAACGTCGCCGCAACGAGCGGCACGCGCATGGTCGAGAAGATCGCCATCAACGCCAGATTGCGGCCGGTGCGCAGGCCGCGCAGCGGGCACTCGATGAAGTATGTGTTGGCGCCGGTGCCCTGATCACCCTCCGCCGCCGGGAACGTGAACCACGCGGCATCGCTGCCCGGGATCACGTAGGGATAACGCTTCCACGGTGCTTCGATCGCCGGGTCGGCGACTCCGTTGGGCATGTTCATGTGGGCGAGGGCGCGGTGCCGGACGTTGCGAGTTGCCGCGCGCGGCGAAGTATGGACGAATCTGCCGAGCCATGCGAGCCGTCGTCCTGCGCGAGAACCACCTGTCGATCGAGAACGTGCCCGATCCGGTCGCTCATCCCGGATCGGTGGTGCTCGAGGTCGCGGCGTGCGGCATCTGCGGCACCGATCACAGCATCTACCGCAACCGGCTGCTGCCCGACGGAGCGATCCTCGGGCACGAGTTCGCCGGCACCGTCATCGAGGTGGGACGCGGCGTCTCCGACTGGGTGCCGGGCGACCGCGCGACGGTGCTGCCGGTGCCATTCTGCGGACGCTGCGAGCTCTGCCTCACCGGCAAGCAGAACCTCTGCCGCTTCGGACTGACCAACACGATGGGCTGCGGCGGTGATCCCGGCGGGCTCGCGCAGTTCGCCGCGGCTCCGGTCACGTCGCTGCGCCGCCTGCCGAGCAGCGTCGACGCGAAGCGGGGTGCCGTGGTCGAGCCGCTCGCGGTGGCGCTGCACGCGGTGAACCTCGGCGACGTCCATCCCGGCACGCGCGTCGGCATCATGGGGCTCGGACCGCTCGGACTCTTCGCCGGCATGATCGCGCGCTCGCACGGCGGCTTGACGTTCGGCATGGACGTGCGCGAGTCGCGCGTCGACTGCGCGCACCAGCTCGGCCTCGGCGCGTTCAACAGCGAGGACCAAGCCGACGAGCGCATCCGCGACCTGACCAACGGCGGCCCGGACGTCGTCATCGAGGCGAGCGGCCGGCCCGAGTCGATCGAGCGCGCCGCGCGCCTGGCGCGCGTCGGCGGACGCGTGGTGATGGTCGCGTCGTATCACGCGCCCGCCGAGATCAAGCCGGGACGCTGGGTGACCCGCGGCATCTCGCTGCTGCCGTCGATCGCCTACACGCCGCACGAGTTCGATGCGGCGCTCGACATGATCGCGACCGGTCGGATCGACGTCGGGCCGCTGGTCGACGCGACCACGCCGCTCGGCGAGATCCAGGCGGTGTTCGATCGCTTCGACACGCAGAGCGACGCGATCAAGGTGCTGGTCGACCCAGGTTTGTGACGCGAGGGCGCTGCGCAGCGCGGGACGATTGCCTCCTCCGTCCTCCTACTTCGTCTGCACCGAGTCCGTGGAGCTGGGGGAGGGCTCGTCGGGACGACACGCGTGGGGCGTCGGAGTCGGACTGGAAGGCGCTGGATCGCCCGTCCCGATGCCGCCACCGATCGGCAATCCGAAGAACGACTCGGGAAGCTCTACGGTTGCGATGAACGTCCAGGGACAGTCCTCTTCGCCTCCAGCGAAACAGTAGGAGTTTCCACTACAGTCGTAGCTCTCCTCACCCAGCCAGCTGCACCACACGAAGGAGCTGCGTCCGCGATCGTCGAGCACGTTTCCCGTGATGCTCATGTCGCTCTGATCACGCACGATGGTCCATCGCTCACTGCCCACTTGCTTCTGAACCATTGCGAAGTGCCCGTCGGGCGTCACTGACGTTTGCGCATCGACGCCGTTCGAGAACCCGAGCACGGTGACGAACACGACGACAGGGAGGGCGCGCAGCATGGGCACACTCCGCCACAGGATCCCGAACCTGTCAAATCTTAAAAATGATCCCGTCCACGCGCCCGAGCCGTGCCGGACGCCCGTCGCCCGACACACAGCGGTCGATCCGCGATTGCGAAGTACTGCCGCTAGGCGGACGCTCGAGCCATCGAGAAGCCTACGCGCAGCGACTTTGGACCGCCGGGGCGCAGCAGCGCGGCGTCCTGATCCGGCGAGATCGAAACCGCGGAGATGCGCGGCAGGAGATCGCGCAGCGCGACCTCGGCCTCGAGGCGCGCGAGCGGCGCACCGACGCAGTAGTGGATGCCCATGCCGAAGGCGACGTGGCGGTTGGTGCCGCGGTCGAGGCGGAACTCGTCGGGCTTCTCGAATGCGCGCTCGTCACGGTTCGCCGAGGCGAGGAAGACCAGCACACGCGTGTCCTTCGGGATGGTCGCGCCGCCGATCTCGACGTCGCGCGTGGTGCGACGGAAGGTCGCCGGGAAGGGCGCGTAGTAGCGCAGCGCCTCCTCGAGCGCTGCGGGCAGCAGCGACAGATCGGCGCGGACGCGCGCGAGCACGTCGGGATGCTCGGAGAACGCGCGTGTGGCGTTGACGATGAGCCCGGTCGTGGTCTCGTTGCCGGCGACCAGCAGCAAACGGCAGAACATCAGCAGCTCGAGCTCGGTGAGCTTGCCCTCGTCGGTCTCGACGTGCACCAGCTCGCTCAGCAGGTTCTCCTCCGGCTCGCGACGCAGCTTCGCGAGCCGCTTCGAGAAGTAGGCGTCGAACTCCTGATTGACACCCGAGAGCGCGCTGTCGTCGCCGGTGAGCAGGATCGGCGCGACGTTCTCGATGATCGCGTCGGACCAGCGCTTGAACGTCGCGTGATCGCCGTCGGCGACGCCGAGCATGTGCGCGATCACCATCACCGGCAGCGGATAGGCGAGGTCGAGCACGATGTCGGGATCGGGCTTCGCGAGCATCGCGTCGATCAGCTCGCGTGCGCGTGCGGCAATCGACTCCCGCTGCAGCTCGACGACGCGCGGCGTGAACGCCTTGGCGATCAGGCCGCGCAGCCGTGTGTGGATCGGCGGGTCGTTGAAGAGCATGCTCGGCAGCTCTTCCATGCCGGGCACGCGCTGGCCGACCACCGACGAGAAGGTCTCGGGGTCGCGCAAGACGCGCAGCACGTCCTCGTGCCGCGCGATGCCCCACAGGTCCATGAGGCCCAGCGGTGCGACCGGCGCCTCGCGGCGCAGGTACGCGTAGAACGGGTAGGGGTCGTTCGCGACCGCGGGATCGAAGAGCGTCGGGGCGGGCTTGGTCGACGTCACGAGGTTTGCGTAGCACGCGACGCACGGACGGTCAGAACGCGACGACGCGCCCGACGCCGAGCATCCCCGAGCGTCACCCGACGACGCTCACTGCTTGCAGTCGGCCATCACCCCGTTGACGATCGACGCCGCGTGGCGGCTCTTGTCGAACCGCACGACGATGCACTGATTGCCCTTGTAGAAGTGGCTGTAGACGTCGTCGCCCTGGACGTCGGTCTTGCCCTGCGTCCAGCCGCGCTTCGACAGCTCGTCCTCGATCTCGCCGCCGCGCAGCTTGCCATTCACGAGGTCCTGCAGCCCGGGCGTCGGATCGCCGACCTCGCCGCCTGCGCTGTTGGCGCTGCTGCCGCCCGCGCTCGCGGAGCCAGCGCCGAAGCTGACGACGATCTTCTTCTCGTCCCACTTGTAGACCTGGTTCCCGCCGTTCATGACGCGCTCGACCTTGTGCCCCTTCTGGTCTTTGTACTGGCCGGGCTTGTCGCCGTCGGGGCTGAACGAGTAGGTGAAGCCGTTCTTGAGCTTGATGTCGACGTAGCCCTGGCGCTGGGAGAACTCGCACGGGCCCGACGCTTCCTTCTTGACCTTGCCGTCCTCGCGAACCTCGCAGCTGGCCGTCGCGGTGTCGCCGCGTGCGATGCTGAACGTCCCGCTGGACGCGAGCAGGAGAGCGCTCGCGGTGATCGTCGCTGCCTTCATCGGATCCCCCTTCGGCTCTCGGGTGCCGCGACCCGAAGGGGCTCGCGCGAGATGGGCCTCCACGAGCGTGCCGCATCGCGGCCTGAGCGCAAGAGCGCTTCTTGCCGCCGACAGAGAACTCGGCGCGCGCGACGTAGGCTGTCGCGCGCGCCGTCCCCTCAACGATGCGGCAGCGGTGTCGGACGGATGCCGCCGACCGGGCTCTTCTCGGGCGTCGGCGCAGGTCCCTCGCGCAGGCTCGGCGCGAGGCAGCCTTCGTTGTGACACTCGTCGTAGTTCTCGTTGAACACGGCGATCGCGTCGTTGAGGTCGGAGAACGTCAGGCCCGGCGGCGGCGTTCCGGACGACATCGCCTGATCCGCCATCGCCATCACCTGACCGACCGAGGTGCCGATCAGCTTGCGATTGACGCAATCGACGTAGACGTAGCTGGTCGGTGCGCCCAGGATGCCGACGTTCAGCTTCGCCGCCACCTGCTGTCCCGCGAGGACACCTGCCGCGGTGCTGGCCGGATTGGTGAGCTGGCCGTTGAGCGCCGCGGGCTTGCCGCCTGCGGGCAGGAAGGTCTCGATCGCGGACGACTTCGTCCACAGCGCGCTCGCCTTGGTGCCACCGATGAACAGGCCGGACGGGAAGTCCTCGGCGAAGTACCTGTCCCGCAGGCAGCCCGGGTTGTTGCCGCAGCCGTCGCCGCCTTCGGCTTCACAGGTGCTGCTGCTCTTGCACGGCGAGCCCCAGCCGCCCTGTGTGTACGTGCAGATCCTCGGCGTTGCGGTCGGCCGCGGGGTCGCGGTCGGCTTCGGCGTGGGTGTCGGCGACGGGCTCGGCGTCGGACTCGGGCTCGGCGACGGGCTCGGGCTCGGCGACGGACTCGGGCTCGGCGACGGACTCGGGCTCGGCGATGGACTCGGAGTCGGTGACGGACTCGGGCTCGGCGTCGGACTCGGGCTCGGCGACGGACTCGGGCTCGGCGACGGACTCGGGCTCGGCGACGGACTCGGGCTCGGCGACGGACTCGGGCTCGGCGACGGAC
>JAIEPK010000536.1 GCA_019749875.1 Candidatus Binatia bacterium
CGGCATCGGGGGCCTGCCGTGATCCGCCGCACGTTCCGCTTCCTGTTCCGCGTCGTCTTCCTCACGGCCATCATCGTCGTCGGGCTCGCCGTCGCGGCGTCGTTCGCGGTGTGGCGCGAGCTCACGCAGGACCTGCCGGACGCGTCGGAGCTGCTCGACTACCGGCCGCCGACCGCGACCCGCGTCTACGCCGCCGACGGGACGCTGATCGGCGAGTTCTACGTCGAGCGCCGCTATCTCCTGCCGATCGAGCAGGTGCCGGTCGAGGTGCGTCGTGCGTTCCTCGCCGCCGAGGACGCCGACTTCTACCAGCACCGCGGCATCGACCTGCAGGGCATCGCGCGCGCGGTCTACATGAACCTGCGCCACGGCGAGATCGTGCAAGGTGCGAGCACCATCACGCAGCAGGTCGTCAAGCAATTGCTGCTGTCGCCCGAGCGCAGCTTCGAGCGCAAGGCGAAGGAGATGATCCTCGCGCTCGAGATCGAGGCGAAGCTCACCAAGGACCAGATCTTCTACCTGTACCTGAACCACATCTACTTCGGCAGCGGGACGTACGGGCTCGCCGCCGCATCGCACGGCTTCTTCGGCGTGCCGCCGTCGGAGCTGACCTTGCCGCAGGCGGCACTGCTCGCGGGCCTGCCGCAAGCGCCGAGCCGCTACGACCCGCGACGCCATCCGGAAGAAGCGATCGCGCGCCAGCACTACGTCCTCGAGCGCATGCGCATCGCCGGCTTCATCACGCAGCAGCAGTACGACGAGGCGCTGGCGACGCCGATCGTGCTGGCTCCGCCGCCCGAGTCGGTCACCGATCCGGCGGCTGCCTGGTACGTCGATCAGGTGCGCCGGTTGCTCGAAGACGAGTTCGGTGACGAGTACGCGGCGCTGGGCCTGCAGGTCACGACGGCGGTCGACCTGCGCATGCAGCGCGCAGCGGAGGAGGCGCTGCAGAAGGCGCTGGCACCGCTGCAGAAGCGCCTCGGCGGACCGCGCGGCAAGCGCAAGAACGCCGACGACGACACGCCGGACGCGTCCGAGCACGTCGAGGGCGCGCTGGTCGCGATCGATCCCGAGACCGCGCAGGTCAAGGCGCTGGTCGGCGGCCTCGACTACCAGCGCAGCGTGTTCAACCGCGCGGTGCTGGCGCGACGCCAGCCCGGCTCGTCGTTCAAGCCGTTCGTCTACGCGACGGCCGTCGACCACGGCTACACGCAGGACACCGTCGTGCTCGACGCGCCGATCTCGCTGCCCGACGGACGCGGCGGCTCGTGGACGCCGAAGAACTTCGGCAACCGCTACATGGGCTCGGTGCCGCTGAAGGTCGCGCTGACCAACTCGCTGAACACCGTGTCGGTCCGGCTGATCCTCGACGTCGGCATCGATCCGCTGCGCGACCACCTGCGCGCGTTCGGCTTTCCCACCGACTTCCCGCGCAACCTCTCGCTGGCCCTCGGCAGCAGCGAGGTGACGCTGCTCGACATGGTGCGCGCCTACGGCGTGTTCGCGACGCTCGGCAAGCGCTTCGATCCCGTGTTCGTGACCGCGGTCACCGATCCCAACGGCAATCCCGTCGAGTTCCCCGGCGTTCGTGCGCGCTACGAGAACGTGCTGAGCCCGCGCACCGCGTGGATCGTCACCGACATGATGCGCGCGGTGGTCGAGCGCGGGACCGCGACCGCGGCGAAGAAGCTGGGCCGCCCCGCGGCCGGCAAGACCGGCACCACCAACGACTCGAAGGACGCCTGGTTCGTCGGCTTCACGCCGGAGCTCGTGACCGGCGTGTGGGTCGGCTTCGATGTCGACCGCACGCTCGGCAAGCAGACCGGCGGCAAGCTCGCCGCACCGATCTGGACCGACTTCATGGCGCAGGCGCTCGAGGGACTTCCGGTCCGCGAGCTGCCGATCCCCGAGGGCGTCGACCTGCCGGGTCGTCCGACGCCGACGCCGCCGGGCGCGTCGCCGGGTCCGGGCGGATCGCCGGGCGCGACGCGCAAGCCGAGGCCGACGCCGACGCCGGAGGCGCTGCCGTACGATCCGGAGGCGCCGGACCCGAAGGCACCGGACCCCGAGGGGCCGCTGGATCGCGACGTCGTGCCCGACGCACCGGGCGCCGAGCCACTCGCGTAGGATCGTGTCGAGGCCGGTCGCGCGCGCGTGCTATCCGGCGCGCCGCCGCCGGGCCTTCGACCCAGCGTTTGCGCGAGGCCGCGCTTGAGGTCGATCGCGTCGGCGGGGAGGTTGTGCGGTTCCGACGCGGCGCCGAAGACCGGTGCCTTCATGGGCAGCGTCTATCGCGACGCCGCAGCGAGACTCCCAAGTCGGCGGTGTCGTCGTTGTGCTTCGGGATGCGGACGCCGCTCTCGAGGGCTATCGCTCAGGGGCGATCCATGTCAGCGCGAGCATTGACCTCGGGTCAGGTGCGCCTCTAGGAACGGGTGGCGAGTGGGAGGGCAGTGGGATGAGCGTGGTGAGTAGTGGGCGCGGCCGCGAGTCTGATCAAAGGACGTTCCACGAATTCACATCCCGGGGCGCCGCCGACTCGGCGACGCGCCGTTCCCGTCGTTCGGCAGGACGCTCACTACGGGTGGTCGGGCTGTTCGCCGGGATCGGCGGCCTCGAACATGGTCTGTCACTCGCAGGACATCGAACCGAACTGCTGTGCGAGCTCGACGAAAGTGCTTTCCGCGTTCTCCAAAGGCAGTTCGAAGGGGTGCCGGTAAGGCGCGATGTGCGGAAACTGCACGGGCTTCCTGCGGCGACCGAGCTGATCGTTGCCGGGTTCCCATGCCAGGATCTCAGCCAGGCGGGAAAGACCGCGGGGATCGAGGGACGATCATCATCATTGGTGGGAGAGGTCATTCGACTACTCCGTAGCCGTCGGCAGGCACGGCGCCCGATCCCTCTCGTTCTCTTTGAGAACGTCCCGTTCATGCTTCACCTGGCTCGGGGACGCGCGCTGGAGGTCATCATCTCAGCTCTCGAAGAGCTGGGGTATCGTTGGGCCTACCGCGTCGTCGACACGATGGCGTTCGGTCTTCCCCAGCGTCGTGAGCGAGTCTTCTTGGTCGCTGCGCTCGATGAGGATCCGCGGGGGATCCTGTTCGCTGACCGAGTGAACCAACCCCCCCCTCAGGTCCCATCGCCCTCACTCTCGTATGGGTTTTACTGGACCGAGGGGTTGAGAGGTCTTGGCACGGCCGTCGATGCCGTTCCCACATTGAAGGGGGGATCGACGATAGGCATTCCGTCGCCGCCGGCAATCGTGTTGCCGTCTGGTGACGTAGTCCTTCCGTCCATCGAGGATGCCGAACGACTCCAAGGGTTCGAGGAGGGATGGACCTCGCCCGCGCATGAGGGCGGCAGGCCGTCGCTGCGATGGAGACTCGTCGGTAACGCGGTGTCCGTACCCGTCGCCCAATGGCTCGGCGGACGCCTAGCCGATCCCGGGCACCCGTTCGAGGACTCCTGGGCAGAGCCGGTCGCGAAGAATCGTTCGTGGCCGCGCGCAGCTTGGAATTGTGGCGGCGGGCGGTTTGGTTGCGAGATCGGTACGTGGCCGGTCGCTTACGAGCGTATTCCGCTTCACGAGTTCGTTGCGTCAACTCAACCGTTGTCCGAGCGCGCGACGGCAGGGTTTCTCGCCCGATTGTCGAGAAGCAACTTGAGGCGGCCTCGATGGTTCGACGAGCGACTTGCTGCGCACCTGCGGCGCATGCAACAGGCTCGACACCGTGAACAAGCCGACGGTGCCAAACAAAACGGATCGCGGGCGAAGAGCCGCGCGGCTGCGGCTTCCGCGACCAACGACTGATCCAGATACTTCAGCGCGGCTGGCGCGCATCCGACGTCACGGGACCCGCCCGGAGATGGAGATCCGACGACTCTTGCACGCAGTGGGCGTTCGCTATCGGACGATGAACAAGGATTTGCCCGGTTCGCCGGATATCGCAAACCGTAAGCGGCGCTGGGCAATCTTCGTTCACGGCTGTTTCTGGCACGGCCACCATCGATGTCGAAGAGCCACCGTCCCGAAGCGTAACCGCGAGTTCTGGATCGAGAAGTTCGCGGCGAACCGGGAACGGGACCGGCGAAAGAAATCCCAACTCCGAGCGTTGGGATACCGGGTGCTCACAATCTGGGAATGTGAGATCGTTCCACGGTCGAAGGCCACGCGACGCCTGCTGCGCGCGGTGTCCGTGCCGATCGGCAAAATCCCGTACAGAACGGATGGGGCACGCCGGTCCCTGCCGAGGGGCGTGGCGGCCGGCGCCATCGCTCGATCGATGATCTGAGATGACGAAGCATGCATCGCACAAGGTTCGCTCCGGGCTTGAGGTCATCCAGATCGTCTTGGAGCAGGCTGCGCCCCGACCCGATAGATCCGACGATCAGCGGCTCAAGAACGAGTATGCCATTCGCTTCGCCGACCTTATGGCGACCGCGATCGCCGATGACCTGCGCGGTCGATTGATCGGGATCGAGGCCAGTACGAAACGACGGGCCAGAGCCAGTCGCGGTCCCAAACAACTCGATGTGAACTTCAGTACGCCAGAGCTGGGACTTGCTCTGGGGATCTCGCTCAAGTCGGTCCATACGCGCGATAAGGGGTCGTCAGCGCGCTACACGCACAACATGAAGCGCAACGAAGAGGAGTTGCGCGTCGAGGCGATGGGCTATCACAAGCGACAGCCATACGCCGTCATGGTCGCCATCCTGATTCTTCCGTTCGACAGCTGCGACGATGGAACGAGCGGACCTTCATCGTTCGGATCATGGGTCCGGCACCTCAGGCCATACGCGGGGAGGCGGACGCCAGCCGAAGACGGTGATCGCTTCGAGCGAATCTTCATCGGCCTCTATGAGCCGGACGGTTCAGAACTCCAGTTCTTCGACGTCGAGATCGACCCACCGAAGCGTGGGCGCCCAGCCGTTTTCGAACCCGGGGCTCTGAACTCGGGTCGGTGTCTCTCCTACCCGGAACTGCTGGACGCGATCTGTCGCGAACACGCGGGCCGGACGAGATCGAGTTTTCGCTGGGCCGAAGGCGAGGAAGATCCGCTGACGCCGGACGAGTTCGGTGACTGAGGGGCGACTGGTCGGTTTCGGAGTGGCGCGACCATGGGCATGCGCCGGATCCCAAGTCGTCGTCAGGCGCCGTTGCATCGCCTCGTAGCTCTCGACGTCCACCAGATAGGCGCTCGGGAGTACGTGCTGCGTGATCACGATCGGCTCCTTGCTACGTTCGATGTCGGAGGGGACGGTAGCCTGGCGCTCGAGGGTGGTGACGCGTTCGGTGCGCTCAAGTGCCACTCGGGTGAACGCAAGGTGCCAGCAAGGGGCTCGAGTCGACGTGTGGTACCGCCTCGCCCCCCTCCGGGCCGCCGCGCTCAGCCCGCGTGCCGGCGGCGCTTCGCCCAGTCGCGCGGCGACGCTCCGGTCCAGCGCTTGAACGCGCGCGAGAACGCGCTCGTGTCGGCGAAGCCGAGCACGAAGGCGATCTCGGTGACGCTCAGGCGCTGCTCCGCGACGTAGGTCCGCGCGAGGTCGGCGCGGGCGTCGTTCAGCACGTCCTTGAACGACGTGCCCTCGTCGGCGAGGTGGCGCTGCAGGTTGCGCGCGCTCATGCCGAGCTTGCGCGCGATCGCGGTCTTCGACGGCGCGCCGTCGGGCAGCGCCTCGAGCAGCGCCTGCTGCACGCGCGTCGCGACGCGCGCCTGCTCTTGACGCGCCAGAAACCGCGCCAGCACCTCGTCGTTGCCGCGCGCCAGCTCGGCGTTGCCGGCGGGCAGCGGGTCGTCGACGTCGGCGCGCGCGAACTCGAGCGTGTTCGCGTCGGCGCCGAAGCGCACCGGGGCGCGGAACACCTCGGTGTAGGGCTTCACGTCGAACGGCTCCGGCCGCGCGAACGTGACCAGGAGCGGGTTGCACGGCCGCGGGCGGTGCAGCGCGCGTGCTTGACGCACGCACAGCGACGCGATCGCGTCGACCGCGTGGTAGGGCACCTCCGGATCCGCCGACACGTCGATCTCGAGGCGGTAGCGGTCGCCGAGATCGGTGAGGTGCAGCGACATCACGTCGCCGATCAGGCGGCGGTAGCGCACGATGCGCTCGAACGCGTCCTTCAGCGTGGCGCTCGCGAGCACGGCGTAGCCGAGTGCGTGGAACGTCGTCTGCGAGGTGTAGCGCGGTGCGTCGAGACCGAGCGCGGGATCCCCCGTCGCGGCGACGGCGAGCGCCCACAGCCGGTTCAACGTGTCGCGCGGCACGCGCTGGTCGGGCCCGAGCGATGCGCGGTCGAGCCCGAGCTCACGTGCGATCGCGTCCGCGTCGGCACCGCGCGCCTCGACGGCGCGGAGCAGGGCGGCGCTCCACGTGCCGAGCGTGGAGCGGGTGCTTTGCGGGCGCGGCTGCATCGGGACGGGGCTCTGCGCGGCGAGGGTGCTGCTCGGGGTCTTGGCTCGCGCGGCCAAGACAATGGCCCGCCCGGCACGGCAAGGCAAAGCGGCCGGGCGTATGTTCACGACCATGAGCGATCCGATCATCCGCGTGACCGACCTCGCGTTCCCGCGCTTCGCGGCGCCCGACCTCGACGTGATGGAGAAGTTCCTCGTCGACTTCGGCATGCAGCGCGCCGCCCGCACCGACGACGCGCTCTACATGCGCGGCACGGACCCGCAGCACCACGTGCACGTCACGCACCGCGGCGAGCCGGGATTTCTCGGCTTCGCGTTCCACGCCGCCAGCGCCGCCGACCTGCGCACGCTGGCTGCCGCGGTGGGCGGAAAGGTCGAGCCGCTCGACGAGCCCGGCGGCGGCGAGGCGGTGCGGCTGACCGACCCCGACGGACGCCGCGTCGACATCGTGCACGGCATCGCCGCACTCGCGCCGCTGCCGGTGAAGACGCATCCGCCCCTCAACACCGGCGCCGCGCGCGTGCGCCTCGGCACCCTGCAGCGCGTGACGGCGGGTCCGTCGCAGGTGAAGCGCTGCGGGCACGCCGCGATCAAGACCGGCGACCTGCCGCGGCTCTGGCAGTGGTACCAGCGCCATCTCGGCATGCTGGTGTCCGACGACATGTTCCTCGAGGGCCCCGACAAGCCGATCGGCCGCTTCGCGCGCTGCGACAAGGGCAGCACCCCCGCCGACCATCATACGCTGCTGATGGTCGAGATGGGCGAGGCGAAGCTCGGCCACGTCGCGTGGGAGGTCGCCGACTTCGACGACCTGATGCTCGGCCACGACCGCCTCGCGCAGGCCGGCGCACGCCACTACTGGGGCATCGGCCGGCACATCCTGGGCAGCCAGATCTTCGACTACTGGAAGGACCCGCTCGGCTTCACCGTCGAGCACTGGACCGACGGCGACCTGCTCGACGCGAGCGTGCCGCCGAAGTCGTTTCCGATCTTCGAGGCCGGCGGCAGCCAGTGGGGCCCGCAGCCGCCCGCGGACCTCGACTTCTGACGCGGCCGCGGACGACGGAGGAGCGATCATGGACCTCAAGATCCGCGGCCGGAAGGCCATCGTGTGCGCGGCGAGCAAGGGCATCGGGCGCGCCTGCGCGACCGCACTCGCCCACGAGGGTGTCGAGCTGGTGATCAACGCGCGCAACCCCGAGACGCTCGCCGCGACCGCGGCGCAGATCGCGGCGGACGCGGGCGTGCGCGTCGCGACCGTCGCCGGCGACATCGGCGATCCGGCGACGCGTGCGGCGCTGCTCGCGGCCTGCCCCGAGCCCGACATCCTGGTCAACAACAACGGCGGTCCGCCGCCGGGGCGCTTCCAGGACTGGGATCATGCGGCGTGGCTCGGTGCACTCGAGTCGAACATGCTGGCGCCGCTGGCGATGATCCGCGCCGTGGTCGACGGCATGGTCGAGCGCCGCTTCGGGCGCATCGTCAACATCACGTCGGCGATGGTGAAGGCGCCGCAGGCACCGATGGGCCTGTCGTGCGGAGCGCGCGCCGGGCTCACCTCGGCGTGCAAGGCGCTGTCGCAGCAGGTCGCGTGGGCGAACGTGACGGTCAACAATCTGCTGCCCGAGCGCATCGACACCGATCGTCAAGTCCAGATCGCGCACTTGACCGCGGCGGTGAAGGGCATCACGGTCGAGCAGGCGTACGAGGAGATGAAGCAGCACATCCCGGCGCACCGTCTCGGTCGTCCGGAGGAGATGGGAGAAGCGTGCGCCTTCCTGTGCGGCGCGGGCGCGGGCTACATCACCGGCCAGAACCTGCAGCTCGATGGCGGCGCGTATCCGGGGCTGGTGTGAGACCATGGACAACTTCGACGTTCCGGTCCTGATCGTCGGTGCCGGGCCGACGGGCACGATGCTGAGCCTGCTGCTGAAGCGCCTCGGCGTCGAGTCGCGCGTCGTCGAGAGGCGGACGGAGCCGTCGCAGGCGCCCGCGGCGCACGCGATCAATGCCCGGACGTTCGAGATCTGCCGGCAGGCGGGCGTCGACATGGACGCGATCGCCGCCGCGTCGCAGCCGCCCGCCGACGCCGGCGAGACGCACTGGGTGACGCGGCTCGGCGGCGAGATCCTCGGCAGCTTGCCGTACGAGCGCCAGGAGGACGCGGTGCTGGCATGGACGCCGACGCCGCTGCGCAACCTGTCCCAGCATCGCTTCGAGCCGATCCTGCTCGACGCGCTGCGTGCGGCCGGCGGCGCCGAGCCGCACTGGGGCGAGCGCTGGATCGGGGCGTCGCAAGACGCGAGCGGCGTGACGTCGCTGGTGACCGACGTCGCCGGACGCACGCGAGAGATCCGCAGCCGCTACCTGCTCGGCGCGGACGGTGCCGGAAGCCCGGTCCGCAAGTGGCTCGGCATCGCGCAGGAGGGGCCGGAGCGCCTGCAGTGCTTCGTCATGATCCATTTTCGTGCCGACCTGCGGCCGCTGATCGGTCCGCGTCCGGGCGTCCTGTTCTGGGTCAACGATCCCACGTGCAGCGGCGTGTTCGTCGCGCACGACCTCGCGCGCGAGTGGGTGTTCATGCACGCCTTCGACCCGGACAAGGAGGCGGCGGAGACCTACGACCGCACGCGCTGCGAGCGCATCGTACGCGCGGCGATGGTCCGCGACGACGTTCCGCTCGAGATCCTGACCGTCTCGCCGTGGGTGATGACCTGCCAGGTGGCGGAGCGCTACCGTCAGGGACGCGTCCTGCTGGTCGGCGACGCGGCGCACCGCTTCCCACCCACCGGCGGCCTCGGCCTCAACACCGGCGTGCAGGACGCGCACAATCTCGCCTGGAAGCTCGCCGCGGTGCTCGACGGTCGCGCGCCGGATTCGTTGCTCGACACGTATCCGTCCGAGCGCCAGCCGGTCGCACGCTACAACGCCGAGCAGAGCCTGAACAACGCGCTGCGCCTGCTCGAGGTGCCGCAGGCGCTCGGCCTCGGTGCGGACCTGGACGACTCGAAGCGTGCCTTCGCCGCGGTGCTCGCCGATCCCGAGCGGCGACGAGCGGTCGCGGCCGCGATCGCGGATCAAGCCGAGCACTTCGACATGCTCGGTCTGCAGCTCGGCTACGTCTACGGCGAAGGCGCGCTCGTTCCCGACGGCGTCGAGGAGCCGAAGCCGGCGAACCCGGTTCGCGAGTACCGACCGACGAGCCGTCCCGGCGCGCGCCTGCCGCACGGCTGGGTGACGGTCAACGGCACACGGCGCTCGACGCTCGACCTGATCGGTCTCGATCGCCCGACCGTGCTCGTCGGCCCGGGGGCCGACGCGTGGCTCGCGGCCGCGAATGCGGTCACGCCCCGTCCACGCTGCATCCGCATCGGGTACGACGTGACCGATGCCGACGACTGGTGGCGGAACGTCGCCGGCATGCCGGCCGACGGCGTGCTGCTGGTGCGTCCCGACCAGCACGTCGCGTATCGAGCGCGCGGCGCCGTCGCGGATCCGCTCGCGGCGCTGCACGACGCGCTCGAGGCGATGCTCGGCACTCGCGCGGCTTGACGTTTGCCGGCGCCGTGCGTCATCGC
>JAIEPK010000489.1 GCA_019749875.1 Candidatus Binatia bacterium
AGGGCCGCGCGACGTGCCGCGGACGAGAGTGGGCCGAGCCATGCGCGGGACGGTCGCAACGCGCGTGCCACGCGTCCTCGCCCGCTCCGTGCCGGAGCATTCCGGCACTTGACGGGGCGTCCCCGGCGGCGACCGGCACATCTTGCCGGGCCGGGCGGTCGTGTCTGCCGCCCTCGCCATGCGCTCGCGCGGTCGCACCATCCTGCGGCGCGCCCGTTCGCGCCCCGGCCATGGAAGCGCGAGCTCGGCGCTTGCCTCGACGCCTGCCAGCGACGTATTCCGGCGCGAGCCATGGCGACGAGCTCGAACCGCGACCGTCCGACCGGAGCGCAGCGTTCCCCCGAGCCGGGCTCGAGGGCGCTCGACGAGCTGCTCGGGCTGTCGCCCGCGGCAGAGACGCTGCGCGCCTACGACGTGGCGCTGTGGCGCGATCCCGCCACCGACCCGCTGCTGCTCGAGCTGTGCCGGCTGCGCCTCGCGCAGCTGCTCGGCCTCGACCCTGCGTCGCGTCGGCCGGCGCCGGCCGCGATCGCCGCCGGCCTCGATCCCGCACGCGTCTCCGAGCTGGCGCGCTGGCCGACCTCGCCGCTCTTCGGCACGCGCGAGCGTGCCGCGCTCGCGTTCGCCGAGCAGTGGTTCCTCGATCCGAGCGGCATGACCGACGACGACTGCGCCGTGCTGCGCGGCGCGATCGGCGAGCCTGGCTGCGCCGCATTCACCATGGGGCTCGCGCTGTCGGAGGCGATGCTCCGCCTCGAGCTCGTGCTCGCGGGCACGCTCGCACGGAGGAGCTGACGCATGCGCATCGCGCCGCCTCCCGGCAAGCTCACCTTCCTCGAGCATCGTCCCGAGCTGTTCGCGGCCTTCAACCGCTTCTACGGCACGCTGTGGACCGAAGGCGTGCTCGACCAGCCGACCAAGGAGGTCGCGCGGTTGCGCAATGCACGCGTCACCGGATGCGGCATCTGTCGCAACCTGCGCTTCGCGGGGGCACGTGACCAGGGCCTCGACGAGGCGCTGGTGGCGCAGATCGGCGACGCGCACGCGACCAGCGCGCTCCCGGACCGCTTCAAGACGGCGCTGCGCTTCGTGGACGTGCTGCTCGGTCCGGCACCGGGGGTGGTCCCGGCGGAGCTTGCGGACGAGCTCGAGCGGACGTTCAGCGTGCCCGAGATCGTCGAGCTCGCGCTCACCACGGCGATCGCGCAGGGCTTCTCGAAGGCCGCGGTCGCCTGGGGGCCCGCACCCGACATCCCGCTGACCGTCATCCCGACCCCGAAGCCCGACGGGGTGGTGGCCCCGCCGGCGGACTGAGATAGGGTCTCGCTCATGCAGTGGCGCGGCCGTCGCGAGAGCGACAACATCGAGGATCTGCGCGGCCGGCGCCCGTCGGGCGGCGGCCGCGGAATGGTCGGCATCGGCGGCACCGGTCTGGTGCTGATCGTGGTGCTGGCGCTGCTCACCGGACAGAACCCGCTCGACCTGCTCGGTGAGATCGTGGCGCAGCAGCAGGGCGGCGGGCAGGTCGCGACGAGCCAGCCCTACGACGCAGCGCCGTCCCGGGAGTCGGATGCCGACCGCGAGCAGCGTCAGTTCGTCGCGGTGGTGCTGGCCGACACCGAGGACGTCTGGAACCAGACCTTCCGCGACGACCTCGGCCGCAGCTACCAGGAGCCGCGTCTCGTGCTGTTCTCCGGCGGCGTCGACTCCGGCTGCGGCTTCGCGCAGGCCGCCGTCGGCCCGTTCTACTGCCCGCTCGACCAGAAGGTCTACATCGACCTCGACTTCTACGACGAGCTGCAGCGCCGCTTCGGCGCGCCCGGCGACTTCGCGCAGGCCTACGTCATCGCGCACGAGGTCGGGCACCACGTGCAGAACCTGCTCGGCATCTCTGGCAAGGTCCACGACGCGCAGCAGCGCGCGGGCAGCGGCGGCGCGAACGAGCTGTCGGTGCGGCTCGAGCTGCAGGCCGACTGCCTCGCCGGCGTCTGGGCGCATCAGACGCAGCGTCAGAAGCAGGTCCTCGAGCGCGGGGACGTGGAAGAGGCGCTCGGGGCCGCGGCCGCGGTCGGCGACGACCGCATCCAGATGAAGACCCAGGGCTACGTCGTGCCGGAGTCGTTCACGCACGGCTCGGCCGCGCAGCGCGTGCGCTGGTTCAAGCGTGGCTTCGAGTCGGGCTCGATCGACTCCTGCGATACCTTCTCCGGCTGATGTCGGAGCCTCGCCGACCGCCGTCAAGTAATTCGTCGTGGCCCGGCTGATCGCACTCTTCCTCACGCTGCTGACGGGCGTGAGCGGGCTCGTCTACGAGGTCGCGTGGCAGCGCTGGCTCGCGACGTTGCTCGGCTCGCACAGCGAGGCCACCGCGGCGGTCCTCGGCATCTACCTCGGCGGACTGTCGCTCGGCTACGCGCTGTTCGGCCGCGTGACCGCGACGCTCGTACGGCGCGCGGCGGAGCGCGGCGCGGCGCCGCCGCTGGCCTTCGCCTACGGCGTGGTCGAGGCGTCGATCGGCGTCTGGGCATGGCTCTTCCCGACGCTGTTCGGCCTCGCGCAAGCGCTGTCGTTCCGGCTGCACCTGCCGTCGCCGGGGCTCGCCTTCGCGGTGGACGTCCTGCTCGCGGCGCTGCTGATCGGCCCGCCGACCGTGCTCATGGGCGGTACGATCCCGATGCTGACGCAGGCGCTGTCGCGCAGCCTCGCCGACGCGACGCGGCTGCACGCGCTGGTCTACGCGTTCAACACCGCCGGTGCGTTCCTCGGCGCGCTCGCGGCCGCGTTCTGGCTCGTGCCGGCGCTCGGTCTCGTCGGGGTGCTGCGCGCGATGGGTGCGATCAACGTCTTCGCCGGGGCGGCATTCGTGGCACTCGGTTGGAGCGCGCGCTCGGTCGTGCCGCTCGCGGGATCGGACACCACGACGGCGACGGCGACGGACGCGCCCGGCGCGAGCGCGGCACCGCACGAAGTTCCGGGCTTCGCCGCCTTCGCCTGCGTGGCGCTGCTGTCGGGCTTCGCGATGATGACCGCGCAGACGGTGCTGATCCGCCTCTCGGGGCTCGCCTTCGGCTCGTCGCACTTCACCTTCGCGATGGTGGTCGCGGCGTTCGTGCTGTGCATCGCGCTCGGCAGCTTCGGCGTCTCGGCGCTGCGCCGCATCCCGCCGGGGCTGATCGTCGCGAGCCAGTGGGCGCTGGTGGGGAGTCTGCTGGCGCTCTACGCGTGGCTCGAGGATGCGCCGTACTGGGCGCACGTGCTGCGCACCCGATTCGGCAGCGACGCGGCATCGTTCCTGCCGTACTACTTGACGGCGTTCGCGACGATCCTCGCGGTTCTCGCGGTGCCGATCCTGCTCTCGGGGGCGACGCTGCCGCTGCTCTTCCATCACCTGAGCCGCAGCGTCGGCGACCTCGGCGCGGTCGCGGGTCGGCTCTACAGCTGGAACACGGTCGGCTCGCTGCTCGGGGCGCTGCTCGGCGGGTACGTGCTGTTCTTCTGGCTGAACCTGCACGCGGTGTTCCGCGTCGCGTGTGCTGCCCTGATCCTCGGTGCCACCTTGCTCACGCTGCAGATGCCGGGCCGCGGCATGCGCGTCGCCGCGCTCGTGCTGCCGGTCGTGACGCTGGTGGTGCTGCTCGTCCTGCCGCCCTGGGCGCCCGAGCGGCTCTCGGCGGGCCTCTTCCGCAGCCGCACGTCGCTGCCCGCGACCGCGCAGGGACCGGACGCCTTCTTCGCCGACAAGCACGGCGTCGATCTGCTCTTCTACCGCGACGACCCGGTCGCGTCGGTGGCCGTCAAGGAGTACCCGATCTTCGACGACCAGAAGACCCGCAGCATCATCAGCAACGGCAAGCCGGACGGCTCGCTGCTGCTCGACTACCCGACGATGGCGCTGGTGGGGCTGGTGCCCGCGATGCTCGCCGACAAGGCCGAGCGTGCCTTCGTGATCGGCTGGGGCACGGGGGTGACGGTCGGCGAGCTCGCGGCGCTGCAATCGATGCGCGAGGTGGTGGTGGCGGAGATCTCGCCGGCCGTGATGCAGGCGGCACCGCTCTTCGACGACGGCAACTTGAACGCGTCGCAGAGCGAGAAGGTCGCGGTGCTGGTGTCCGACGCCTATCGCGCGCTGCTGCGCAGCGAGGGCTCGTTCGACGTCATCGTGTCCGAGCCGAGCAATCCGTGGGTCACCGGGGTCGAGATGCTGTTCAGCCGCGACTTCCTCTCGACCGCGCGCGCGAAGCTGGCACCCGGCGGAGTGTTCGCGCAGTGGTTCCACAGCTACGAGACCGACGACGCGACGCTCGCGCTGGTGCTGCGGACCTACGCGGCGGTCTTCGACCGCGTTGCCGTGTGGTACACGATGACCAACGATCTGATGCTGCTCGGCTTCCGCGATCCCGACGCGACCATCGACCTGGCTCGGCTCGCGCAGCGCGTCCGCCAGCCGGACTTTCACGCCGGCCTGGTGCGCGCCAACGTCAAGACGCTGTCCGCGCTGCTGGCGCACGAGCTGCTGCCGATCGGCGCGGTGAGCCCGCCGCGCGACGGCGAGGAGGTGCACACGCTGCTGCACCCGATCCTGAGCCACCATGCGGCGCGGGCCTTCTTCCGCGGGGGCGTCGCGCGCCTCGAGGGCCGCCCGCCCGGCGAGAGCGTTCCCGGACGCGCACCGCTGCTGCTCGATCAGCTCGCCGCGCGGCGCGGTGGCCGCTTGCCCGACGAAGAGCGCGCGCAGGCGGTGCGCGAGTCCTGCCGCCATCGCACCGTCGAATGCGCGCGGCTGCTCGCTCGCTGGCAGCTCGACGATCCGGATTCAGCGATGCTCGCGCGCCAGCTCGAGCGCGCGCGAGAGATGCATCCGGACGACGCCATGACCTTCAGCCCCGAGGGGCTTGCAGCGGTGCAGCGCGCGTTGCCGCCGGCTCACTGAGCTGCGCGCCCACCGCCATCGCGCAGCAGCGTCCGCAGCGCATCCGCGACCGCGAAGTACGCGGGCTTCGGCGCGAACGACGCATCGAACAGCAGCGGCGCGCCGTCGACCGCGAAGAAGTCGCGGATCCAGGTGTACTTGTCGCTGACGCCCCACGTGGTGATGCCGTCGCAGCCCGGGACGCGAAAGCAGCCGAGCGTCAAGCGTCGATAGGTGTCCGCCTGCGCGTCGATCGCGCCGGGCGCCGCCGGATCGATGGTCACGTCGATCTCGGTGATCTCGACCCGCAGCCCGAGTGCCGTGAAGCGCCGCACGGCCGCTTCGATCTCGGCCTCGGTCGGATCGTAGTCGCGCAGGAACGGCGGCCGGACGTGTCCCTGAAATCCCACACCCGCGATCGGTGCACCCTGCGCGACCAGGTCGCGGATCAGCGCGTAGAAGCGCTCCTGCTTCGGCCCGGGGGACATCACGCCGAACTCGTTCACGAACAGGTCCGCGTCGGGATCGATCCCGTGCACGAGGTCGAGGGCCTCGCGCACCCAGCCCGGGCCGAGCAGGCGGTAGAAGACGTTCGCATCGAGGCCGCCGGTGCCGTCGTCGCCGCCGAGGAACGTGATCGGCTCGTTCACGGCGTCATACTGCCGGATGCGCCCGCGATAGCGGCCGAGGACGGCTTCGAGCTGGCCGCGCAGCAAGGCGCGCAGCTCGTCGGCCGATGCCGCGTCGCGCACGTACGCCGGCAGCCCGAGGCGTCCCCAGACGAGCGGATGTCCGCGGACGCGGAGCCCGTTCGCCTCCGCGAGCGCGACCACCTCGTCGGGGATCGTGAAGTCGAACACTCCGGGCGTGCGCTGCGTCGACTCCCAGTACAGCGGTGCCGTGGTCGAGTTGAAGTGCTCGACCAGCGTGCTGCGAAAGACCGGCTCGTCGTTGGCCTGCACGAAAGCGGCGCCGACGTTCACACCGAGCGCGGTCGCGAGCTCACGCAGCGTGCAGCTCGCGCCGGCGCAGGCCGGCTCGCCGGTGCGGGGAGCGTCCGCGCAGCCGCCGACCACGGCGGCAAGCGTCGCAATCAGCAGCAGTGCCGCGCCGATGCCCGCGTGATGCGCCGCGCGGGACGGGCGCCGGGTGGAAGAGCGCATGCGCCCTCGTGCCCGAGTGGCACGCGCGTCGCAACCGCGAAAGCGACCGAGCTGTGCCGCGTCGTGCGGCGGCGGTGCATGCTCCACCGTCGTGACGTCGGGTCCCGCTGCCGCGCCACGCCGCAGCGCCGCGCGGCGAAGGCGCGATGACGACGGTCGTCGACGACGCCATGGCCGAATTCGCAATGTCCTCGTCATTGCGGCCACAGCGCCGGTGCGGCAGGGTGGCCGCATGACAACGACGCCGCGCAAGGTCGTGATCGTCGCGTACCACGACGTCCAGACGCTCGACGTGATCGGTCCGGCCGAGGTCTTCACGACCGCCGGGCGACTGTCGACCGCAGCAACGTACGAGGTCGAGCTGGTCGCGCGCCCGCGCGGCCCGATCCGCACCTCGTCCGGCATCCCGCTGCTGCCGCGCCGCGCGCTGTCCGAGGTGAAGGGCCCGATCGACACCCTGCTGGTCGCGGGCGGGGTGGGCGTCTACGAGGCGGTGCACGATCGCGAGCTGGTCGCTTGGCTCAGGCGCCGCGCGCGCGGCTGCCGCCGGGTCACCTCGGTGTGTACGGGCGCGTACCTGCTCGCCGCCGCGGGTCTGCTCGACGGCAAGCGTGCGACCACGCACTGGGCATCGGCGGAGAATCTCGCCGAGCGCTTCCCGAACGTGACCGTCGACGCCGATCCGATCTTCATCCGCGACGGCGACGTGTGGACGTCCGCCGGCGTCGCCGCCGGCATCGATCTCGCGCTCGCGCTGGTCGAGGACGACCACGGCCCGCGCGTCGCGCGCGAGATCGCACGGTGGCTGGTGCTGTTCCTGCAGCGCGCCGGCGGTCAAGCACAGTTCAGCGTCCAGCTCGCGGCGCAGGCCGCCGAGCGTCATCCGCTGCGTGACCTGCAGGCGTGGATCGCGGACCATCCGCGCGCCGACCTGTCGGTGCCCACGCTCGCCGCGCGCTGCGCGATGAGCCCGCGGCACTTCTCGCGCGTGTTCGCGCAGGAGCTCGGCTGCACGCCGGCCGTGTACGTCGAGCGCACGCGTCTCGACGTCGCGCGGCGGCTCCTCGAGAGCACGGACAAGAGCCTCGACGAGGTCGCGGACGCGGCGGGCTTCGGCACCGCCGCGACGCTGTACCGCGTCTTCCAGCGTGCGCTCCGGGTCAGCCCGGGCGCCTACCGGCGCCACTTCGTGGCGCCGCTCGCGGAAAGGAAACGAGCATGAAGATCGCGATCGCCCTTTACGACCGATTCACCGCGCTCGACGCCATCGGGCCCTACGAGACGCTGTCGCGCATTCCCGGCGCGGAGCCCGTCTTCGTCGGCTGCGAGAAGCGCATCTTCCGGACCGACCTCGGCGCGCTCGCGGTGCAGGCCGGAGCGAGCTTCGCGGACATCGACCGTGCCGACATCCTGATCGTGCCGGGTGGACCGGGCTCACGCGCGATGATGAGCGACGGGCCGTTTCTCGACTGGGTGCGGAAGATCCACGCTACGACGCAGTGGACGACCTCGGTGTGTACGGGCTCGACGATCCTCGGCGCAGCGGGGCTTCTGAAGGGAGTCGATGCGACCACGCACTGGGCCTGCATGGACGAGCTCGCGTCGACGGGCGCGAACCCGACCGGAGAGCGCGTCGTGGTGCGCGGCAAGATCGTCACCGCGGCGGGCGTGTCCGCGGGAATCGACATGGGGCTCACGCTCGTGGCGCGCATCGCGGGCGACGAGGCGGCGAAGGCGATCCAGCTCGGCATCGAGTACGACCCGCAGCCGCCGTTCGACTCGGGCAGCGTCACCAAGGCCTCGCCGGACACGATCGGGCTCGTCGCCGCGATGCTGCAGCAGGAGAACGCCGCCGACGCCGCTGCTTGACGATCGCAGCGCCGGCCGGTCGCCGTCGCCGTCGCGCGGCGGTGACACGGTGCCCGCCGTGGCGCGTGCGCGTGTCGGCTCCGCTCCGGCGACGGAACGGAGCCGACACCACGGCACCCCCGCCGCCCGCACGTCGCAACCACACCGCGACGCGCACGCACGAGAGCCAGCGAGAGCGAGCGAGCTACCGGTTCACGAACGCCATCATCGCCGCAGGGTACCGCTCCCCCACAGCGACGCCGCGCGGCGCGATCTCCTCGATCAGATCGAGGTCTGCGGAATCCAGCACGACGTCCGCCGCGGCGACGTTCTGCTCCAGGTACTTGCGGCGCTTGGTGCCGGGGATCGGGATCACGTCGTCGCCGCGCGACAGCACCCACGCGAGCGCGAGCTGCGACGCCGTGCAGCCCTTCGAGCGCGCCATCTGCTCGATGCGCGCGACGAGCTGCAGGTTCTTGCCGAAGTTCTCCCCTTGAAACCGCGGCGACATGCGGCGGTAGTCGTCGGCCGCGAAGTCGTCGAAGCTCTTGATCTCGCCGGTGAGAAAGCCGCGCCCGAGCGGGCTGTAGGCGACCAGCGCGATGCCGAGCTCGCGGCAGGTCGGCAGGACGTCGTCCTCGACGTCGCGGCTCCACAGCGAGTACTCCGACTGCAGGGCGGCGATCGGATGGACCTGGGCCGCACGCCGCAACGTCTCGCTGCCCGCCTCCGAAAGTCCGAGGTGGCGGACCTTGCCCGCACGGACCAGCTCCGCCATCGCCCCGACGGTGTCCTCGATCGGCGTCGCCGGGTCGACGCGGTGCTGGTAGTAGAGGTCGATCACGTCGACGCCGAGGCGCTTCAGGCTGGCGTCGCACGATTGCTTGACGTAGTCCGGCTTGCCGTCGATCCCGGCGACCATGCGCGTCTTCGGATCACGCACGATGCCGAACTTGGTCGCGAGGAAGACCTGATCCCGCCGGCCCGCGATCGCGCGACCGATCAGCTCCTCGTTGGTGTAGGGGCCGTACATGTCGGACGTGTCGAGGAACGTGCAGCCCAGATCGAGCGCGCGCTGGATCGTCGCGAGCGACTCCGCGTCGTCGCGCGGGCCGTAGAAATCCGACATGCCCATGCAGCCGAGGCCGATCGCCGACACCTGCGGGCCGCCCTTGCCGAGTCGTCGCGTCTTCATCGCTCGACGCTATCCGGCTGCGGCGCCCGGCGCCATCCCCGCCCGCGTCGCACGGGCTCGCCGCGTCGAGCGCGTCGTCGCGGTCAGCCGGCGCGCTCGATCAGGAGGCTCTGCACCGACCTGCCGATCGCGCCCTGCTCGTCGAACAGCCGGCTCTCGGCGAGCCCGGTGCCGTGCGGCCCGATGCTGGTCGCGGCGTCGAGACAGACCCACTCGCCGCACGGATGGCGGTGCAGGTAGATCGTGAGGTCCGGGTTGATGAACGCGTAGCCGTCGTTGCGGCTCAGCACCCAGCTGATGCCGTTGCCGAAATCCGCGGCGGCCGCGACGCGCGACAGCGGCGACGCTTCCTCGCCCGCCACCAACGGCACGCGCAGGCGGATCCAGTCGACCGCGGGGCCCGGCGACACGAAGCTGCCGGCGACGAAGCGATGCTCGACGGCGCGGTTGTGGAACGCTTCGTAGTCGATCTGCTCCGCCCACGGTGGTGCGCTCGCGGTGCCCGAGTGCGGACCGGAGGGCTGCGGTGTCGGCGGCAGATCGTCCGGCACGGGAACGGCCTCGCGCCGCATGCGCAGCGCGGTGCAGCGCGCGACCTCGGTGTCGCCCGCGAGCAGCGACGACTCGACGAGCTGGACCTTCTTGCCCGGCCGCGCGAAGCGCGAGCGGACGACCAGCGGCGTGAGCGGCACCGGACGCAGGAGCTCGATCGTCAAGCGTGCGACGAACGTCCGCGCGCCGTCCTCGAAGCGCTCGGCGGCGCGTGCGAGCAGTGCCGCCGGCGCACCACCGTGCTGCGCGTCGGGCGTCCAGGGGCCGCGAGCGAGCGCGGTCGGGATGAAGCGGTCGCCGTCCGGCGTGTAGATCGCATCCGACATCCTGCGCACCGTAGCGG
>JAIEPK010000587.1 GCA_019749875.1 Candidatus Binatia bacterium
CGGGCGCAGCTGATTGGTCTCAACTGCGCCGGATGATGACGCCTTCTTCACTTTTCCACCAACTTCACGACACTACCACCCATCCACGTCGCAACTCTGTTGTGGCGCACATGCGCCGAACGGCCCGTCCCCCTCAGGCTTGAACAGGACAGGTGTGTTGGAGCCGTTATGCAGAGGGGTTAGTCCTGCTGCGTCGGCAATCGCCACGAGCACAGCAAACGGTCGGCCCCGTCATGGCTCGGGAAGCTCACCACTTGCGACCCAGGGTTGACGATCGACGCGAGCCGCAGGGCTGTGTCGTGGTCCAGGTTGTGCACGCGCTCGTCGCCACCCAGTCCCCGGGGTGCCCTGTGTGACCCCTCGCGTAACCTACGCAGGTGTCAGTGTGTTCATGTGGCGCCCGCCCCTATCGATCCGGATCCAAGCTCGGGTGTTGCTTGATGATGGGAAACTGCAGATCTGTAACTAGGTGCGTCATCATTGTTGCTACGCCCCTGCGAAACGAGGCCCGCTCAGCCTCATCGTGTATTGCCTCGACCATGGAAGCCGTCGCATTTAGCGCCGCGCTTAGAGTGGATAGGCTGCGCATTATGTCTTCTGCCAGATGTCGATCCACTAGATATACCCCTTATGATTGGCTCTCTAAAAGGCGTGGCAGCCGCGAGCCTCTGCGCATTCCCTAATGCACCGTCGGATTCGTCCCACAGAGTCTGTCCCCGAACCAGGTAGGGAATGGGGATCTTTTACGTAAGTATCGATACATTGTGCTCTGCAATCGGAAATGACCTCGTTGCAGTCGTGGGACGGCGGCGTGTTGTCGCCACTGCACGTAAGGGCGACACCGCCTAGCAGCCCGTAGAGTCCGATGCGAGCGAAATCGATCACTAGCTCGATTGCGGGAACAAGCACGCCAGCGGCGGATAGGCCACGAGGGTCCGTCAAGTTGACTGGGTCATTTAGTGCATACGCGAAGAGATTGCGGTCTGCTCGGAAGCGACTTGGATCCTTGGCTGTCCATCGAGCGATCTGGGCGTGGTAGTCTCGTGCCCCGAATCGCACCAGGTGAGTGTCGCGGTCATAAAGCCCACCCGCGAAGCCAAATGGCTGGAAGCCACCACCGCTAACGTCCGTCGCGACCCCGAACTCATCATAGTCCGTGCGCTGCGCGACGGCGCCGATCGACGGCCCATCTATCGCCACTACCAGGCGCACGCTCCCCAGATGGTCCGTCACGAGGCGGTATGTGATCCCATCCCTCACCATGTAGTCGGGAACGTTAGGGGACTCAGCGTACAGGAAGCGCGAAACAATCTGTCCTCCCCCGTCAAGCTCGGCAATGATCCGAAGCTGATCGGAGTAGAGGAACGCCTGCACCAGCGTGCCATTCACCTTCTTGCCGACCCTGCGATTCTGACCGTCCACCACGTAATCGATCTGTCTCCCGTCTGGGAGATGAACCGTTCGCAAGTTGCCAGCGGCGTCGTACTGGAACGTCGTTGAGCTGCTCCCGACGTGCTCCGCCAACAGATCGCCGTTGTTGGTGTACTCGAAGGTGTGGTCGGCTGGGCCGTATCGCGTGAGGCGGTCTTGATCATCGTAGGTGGCGATCCCGACGAGGTTGGGCGCCGCCGTCCGATTGCCGTTGGCATCGTAGTGATAGCTGCGGTCCATGCCGTTCTTCGTCACCTTCGTGAGCCGGCCGACGGCGTCGTACTCGTAGTGGTAGACGTCAGGCGCGCCGCCCAGGATCGACTCGGTCTTGTCGACGATCCTACCGAGGCCATCGCGCTGATCGTAGATGACATCGAGAAGTGGAGTCGTACCGCCGTATACTGCGCTGTAGGTCTTGAGCTCGCCGAAGCTGTCGTAGGTGCGATGATCGGTCACGCCTCCAGTGCCCCCGAGCGCCGTCGTGGCGATCAAGCCTGCCTTCTGCGGCGGCGCGTCGCGCGTGATCGTCAAGCCGCCTGCGGATGTCAGCAAGCCGTCGCTGTCGTAGCCGAAGGTCACGGTGTCGCTGAACACGAGGCCGGTCGGGTCGCTGACCGTCTCCGAAGAGACACGGAGGTTGTCGTCGTAGGCGTGTGCGACCCTTCCGAGGACGGTGCCAGGGGCGCACGGCGGTGAGGCGCATCCCCAGGTGGTGTCGGTCAGAAGAAAACCGTCGTACCCATAGGAGATCGTGCCGCCGTCCGGGCGGGTGATCGAGGCGACACGGCCGGCGCCCGAAGGGGCGGTCGCTGGCACGTAATCGTACGTCACGTCCCCTTCGGGCAGCGTCACCTTGCGCAGGCGGCCCGTCGCGACGCCCGGAATGTCGTTGTCGTAGACGTAGTCGACGCTCTGTCCGTCTGGCCGGCTCACGAGGTCGAGCTGACGATCAAAGTTGTAGGTGCTGGTCGTATCCTTCGGCACGACACCGGGTACGGCGGGCGGCAGATACTTCTGCTCGAGGTCGATCGGCGTGTACTCGAAGCCGTGCGCAGGCCGGCCGGGCGGCGTCAACGTCGCAAGGTTGCCATTCGCGTCGTAGGTGAACCCGACCTGATTCGCATCCGGCAGCACCTGCGTCAGCAAACGGTCGGCCGCGTCGTAGCTCGGGAAGCTCACCGCTTGCGAGGCCGGGTTGACGATCGACGCGAGCCGCAGGGCCGTGTCATAGTTGAGGTTGTACACGCGTTCGTCGCCATCTGGCCCCGGCGTGCCCTGCTTGATCGAGCGGAGGAGTCCTGTCGTGGCGTCGTAGTCGAAACGAACGGGGTAGAAGCCCTCGAGCTCGGTGGACAGCACGCGGCCGCTCGCGTCGAGCGTCAGATAGCGGTGTCGCAGCGCTGCGCTGGTTTCCGTGATCGTTCGATCGGAGCCTGACTGAGCGTAGTCGCGAACGATCGTGAAGAGATCGTTGATCACGGTGGTATCCCGGGCGGCGATCAGGCTGAGCGGGTTCGTCGGGTCGGTCAGTGTCGCGGAGCGCGTCTGCGACGCCTGATAGTGGCGCCCGCCGGGCGTGGTGATGTCGATCGTGCCGAGTACCGGGGCCGACATCCCGAAGCGTGGGTCAGGAGTCTTGGTCAGAGTCCGCACGGTGCCGTCGGGGAACGTCGTCCGGCGGCTGCCGTCGGCGCTGATCAGGAGCTCGGTCGCAAGAGAGGCGGGATCGGTGTTCACGCGACGCGTGCCTCCGCTGGCGAGCTGGTCGACCAGGTACGTCGCATGACCATGAGCCCACCGGAGGAGTACTCGAACAGCGTTGCCTCGAGGGCGGGGTTCTTGACGCTCCGATCGATGCGATCCGCAACCGGCCCATCTCGGATGCAGCGAGCACCGAAGGTCGCCGTAGGGACGCACCGGATCGCAGGTCGCATCCGGCGGTCGCACTCCCTGACGCGAGATGGCAAGCCGGCAGCGAATTCGCAGCAGACAGATCCCCCGCAGCGCGTACAATCCTCCGACATGAACGACACATCGAAGCCCCGATCGATCGTCCTCACCGCCCTCGCGCTGCTCGCCCTCGCCGCGACCGCGCACGCGCAGCCCGCGTCCGGCCTGCAGCAGACGCCCGACTCGGCGCGCTACTTGATCAGCAAGGACGTCGGGTCCGAGCGCTGGGCGATCTCGTTCAACCTCGCCGACAACACGGTGACCGGCAACGTCTTCAAGACCGACGGCAGCCCGCCGTCGTTCGTGTTCTGCAAGATCACGAACGTCACCGAGGCGGCCGTGCCCGCGGACATCCAGTACACGCTCGACTGCTCGGGCGCGGACGCCTGCACCGCGGCGCCGTGCACGCCGACGCAGTGGACGCCGATCGCGAGCGGGCTGGTGATCGGCGGCGACTTCCTGCTGCCGGACGAGACCAAGTCGACCTACGGCGGCAACGTGCAGCCGATCTTCAACGCGAGCTGCGCGCTGCCCACCTGCCACGCCGGCGCGAACCCGGCCGACGATCTCAACCTCGAGGCCTCGGTGTCGTACGGCAACCTGTTCCTGATCCGCCCCGAGCCGGACGAGCCGTACCTGGTCGAGCCGTTCGCGCCCGAGGCGAGCATCCTCTACCAGCGCGTGATCTCGACGGACTCGTCCGAGCGCATGCCGCTGTTCGGCGACCCGCTGCCCGCGGCGCAGATCGACGCGATTCGTAACTGGATCCTCGAGGGCGCGGCGGAGAACTGAGCACGGCCGCTGCGGAGACGCCCGCGCCCTGTGCGGGCGTCTCCCGCTCGCGGACGACGGCGCGAAGCACGCTCGCGTCGCACCGTCCGCACGTCATAGGGTGGACATCGCGTCCGAGTCTGGCAGCTTGTGCGGCGGGATGAGCCGCACGACCAAGCACACCTTCTGCCGCATCTGCGAGGCCCTGTGCGGCCTCGAGGTCGACGTCGAGCACGGCCGCGTGGTCGACATCCGCCCCGACGCGGCGCACGTCGCGACCGGCGGCTTCGCCTGCCCGAAGGGGCTCAAGCAGCACCACCTGCTCGACAACCCGGACCGGCTGCGCTGGCCCGTCAAGCGCGTCGGCGACCGGTTCGAGCGCGTGTCGTGGGACGAGGCGCTCGCCGACATCGGCGCGCGCGTCAAGAAGCTCGTCGCCGAGCGCGATCCCGACGCGATCGCGATGTACGTCGGGACGGCCGCCGGCTTCAGCGTCCTGCACCCGATCTTCGCGCAGGGCTTCATGGACGGCATCGGCTCGCGCAGCATGTACGCGTCGGCGACGCAGGACTGCGCCAACAAGTTCGCGGTCGCGCGCGAGATGTACGGCTTCGCCTTGACGCAGCCGTTCCCCGACGTCGATCGCGTGCAGTGCCTGGTCATCGTCGGCGCGAATCCGGTGGTCTCGAAGTGGAGCTTCCTGCAGGTGCCGAACCCGTCGCGACGCATCCGGCAGATCGCGGCGCGCAGCGGGCGCGTGATCGTCGTCGACCCGCGCCGCACGGAGACCGCGAAGGTCGCGACCGACCACGTCTTCATCCGTCCCGACACCGACGTCTTCTTCTTCCTCTCGTTCCTGAACGAGCTGATCGCGACCGGCGGCGTCGACCGCGCGCGCGTCGACGCGCACACGACCGGCTTCGACGAGGTCGCGGAGCTCGCGCGTCCGTGGACGCCGGAGCGCACCGAGTCCGTCACGCGTATCCCGGCCGCGACGCTGCGCGACGTCGTGCGCGCCTACCGCGAGGCCGACGGGGCCGCGCTCTACGGCTCGACCGGCATGAACATGGGCCGCAACGGCTCGCTCGCCTTCTGGCTGCAGGAGGTGATCAACGCCGTGTCGGGCAACCTCGACCGTCGCGGCGGCACGCTGGTCGGGCAGGGCATCGTCGACTTCGCGCGCTTCGGCAAGCGCACCGGCATCATGGCGAAGCGCAACCCGTCGCGCCTCGGCGGCTTTACGTCGGTGAACGACGCGTTCCCGGGCGGCATGCTGGCGGACGAGATCCTGACCCCGGGCCCACGTCAAGTACGCGCGCTCTTCGTCACCGGCGGCAACCCGCTGCTCACGATGCCGAACGCGGGCCGGCTGCGCGACGCGCTGCGCGACCTCGAGCTGCTGGTGTGCGTGGACGTCTTCGTCAACGAGACCGCGTCGCTCGCGCACTACGTGCTGCCCGCGACGACGCCGCTGCAGCGTCCCGACCTGCCGTTCGTCTTCCCGCTGCTGCTCGGCATGCAGGCGCGACCGTACCTCCAGGCGACCGACGCGATCGTGCCGCCCGACGGCGAGCAGCGCGACGAGGCGACGATCTACCTCGGTCTCGCGCGCGCGTGCGGCGTCGGGCTCTTCGGCTCGGTTGCCGCAAGGCGTGCGGTCGAGGCGCTGCGTCGCGTGCATCGCTGGGCGCGACCGGAGCGCGGGCAGGGCGTGCCGCAGGAGTGGATCCTCTCTGGCCTCTTGCGCCTCGGCGGGGAAGGGCGCTTCCGCGACCTGCTGCGCGAACGCCATGGCCGGCTCCGCCCCGATCACGCGGGCGGCGACTTCCTCGGCCGGCGCTGCGTGACCGACGACGGCCGCGTGCAGCTCGCACCGCCGCTGCTGCTGGAGCAGGCGACGAAGCTCGACGCCGACTTCGCGCACGAGCTCGCGTCGTCGCAGACGCTGAAGCTCATCACGCGCCGCGCGGTCACGACGCACAATTCGTGGACGCACAACTGGGAGGGCTTCGTCGACGGCGGTCGCGACACGAATCATCTCTACGTCCACCCGGAGGATGCCGCGCGGCTCGGGCTGCGCGAGGGCGACCACGCGGACGTCGCGACCGACACCGCGACGGTGCGCCTGCCGGTAGCGCTGCTCGACGACCTGCAGCCGGGCACCGTCGCGCTGCCGCACGGCTGGGGCCACCAGCACGCGGCGGGCTTGACGGTCGCGAGCCGCACGCGCGGCGTGAATGTCAACCTGCTCGCCGCCGACGGCGCCGATCGGCTCGAGCGCGTGTCGGGCATGGCGCACCTGACCGGCATCCCGGTCGACGTGCGTCCCGCGGCAGGCCCGCCCGATCCGACGAGCTGGTCGGGCATCTCGGCGGGTCCGCCCGCCGGCGCGCCGGCGGAGGTCCTGTGAGTGACGACGCACGCGGCGCGACGCCGCGCTTCTCCCGCACCGACTCGTTCGGCATCGTCGTCGCGGCGTACCTGGTCGCGCTGGTGGCGGCGCTGTGGACGCTCGCATGGACCGATCCCGCGCACCCCTTCTGGTCGCTGTGGATGGCGGACCTCGTCGCGACGCTGGTGATCTTCGCGTCCAGCATGAAGCTCGACAACGGCAGCATGTACGACGCCTACTGGAGCGTGGCGCCGCCGTTCTTCGTCGCGTTCTGGATCGGACACGCCGCGTCGGGTGCGTCGTCGCTCCGTCAAGCACTGGTGACGGCGCTGGTGCTGGCCTGGGCGATCCGGCTGACGTGGAACTGGGCGCGCGGCTGGCCCGGGCTGCAGCACGAGGACTGGCGCTACACCGACCTCTACGCGCAGGCGCCGATGCCCAAGTGGCTGATCAGCCTGCTCGGCATCCACGTCTTCCCGACCATCCAGGTCTTCCTCGGCGGTCTCGCGCTCGCTCCGGCGCTCGCCTACGGATGCGCGCCGGTCGGCTTCCTCGACGGCGTCGCGCTGCTCGTGACCGGTGGCGCCATCCTGCTCGAGACCGTCGCCGACGAGCAGATGCGCGCGTTCGCACGCACCAAAGCTCCCGGCGCGATCATGGACCGCGGCCTCTGGGCGTGGACGCGCCACCCAAACTACCTCGGCGAGCTCGGCTTCTGGTGGGGGCTGTGGCTGTTCGGCGTCGCCGCGGACGCGTCGTGGTGGTGGACGGTGATCGGACCGCTCGCGATGACCGCGATGTTCCTCGGCGCGAGCATCCCCATGCTCGACAAGCGCAGCGTCGCGCGTCGTCCGGGCTACGCGGAGCACATGCAGCGCGTGCCCGCACTGTGGCCGCGACGTCCGCGCGCCTGACGGGCCGCAGGATCTCTCGACGGACTCATTCGCTCGGCCGTCGCGGGGTGGGCGCGCTCCGCGCGGCGCGAAACCGGCGACCTTGCCGCGACCGGCTACGGACGGGCCACGACCTCGTGCAGCGAGATCGGCAGGTGGCGAGCAGAGCGCTCGAAGTCTCGGTCGGTCGTGAAGATGGGGATCTCCCTCCGGTGCGCCACGGCACAGAGGACGAGGTCGACGGCGCCGCCCGCGACGCCGCGGGCGCGCAGAATGTCGAAGAAGCGCGCCGCTTCGTCGTCGTCGTCGATCCCGATCGCGATGCAGTCGAACCCTGCCAGATGATCGCGCAGGCGCTCGAAGACGGCGACGTCGCGGACTCCGGAGAGGATCTCGTGCCGGATGGGGCCGACGATCGCCGCGGTGCCGTCCTCGACCAGCCGTCGCCACTCGGCGACGAGGATCCGCTGCGCGGGGTTCATGGCGTGAGCAGAGCGTCGCAACGCAAGGGACCAGATCGTGGTGGCCGCCGTGTGTAGGAGCAATCGTGCTCCGGTGCCTGTCCGGTGCGGTCGCGAACAGGACGGTGTCGCGCAGCGCGCGCGAGCCCGCCGGTCGCCGAGGTGGCGTCGGGCGATGGCTGCGTGGGCCCGGCCTCGGCCGTGATGTCCTCCATCCAGCCCCGCGATCGATCGCCCGGCCGGGTCGGCAGCGCCAGTCGCTTCTCGGCGATTGACTCGAGGCAGTCAGGCGAAATAGTTCCGCGCGGTGACCGTCGGGTCACGCCCGGTACGCCGGCTGACGAGGAGGGAGCGAGCATGAGCGGCTCGAAGGCGACACTCTGCGGCATCGCGCTCGCGTTGCTCGCAGCGGCATGCGGCGGCGGAGGAGGCGGCGGCTCGAGCACGGGCGGCGGCGTCCCGGTGGTCGACCCGACGCCGGGTCCTTCGTGCGAGCAGTTCGACAGCACGTTCGCCGCGATCCAGAAGCTCGTCTTCGAGAACAAGGGCTGCACGCAGGACGTCTGCCACGGCAGTGCGCGCTCCGGCGGCCTCGACCTTCGTCCCGGCGCCGCGTACGCGAACCTGCTCGAGGCGCCGTCGCAGCGCAGCGCGAACCCGCGCATCCAGCCCGGCGAGCCGTCGGAGAGCTTCCTCTACCAGAAGCTGTCGGCGGCGACGCTGCCGGGCAGCTTCACGGTCGGCGGCAGCCCGATGCCGAGCGGACTCGCTCCGCTCTCGGAGAACGAGCTGCAGGCGATCCGTCTGTGGATCGAGGCGGGCGCGCCGGAGACCGGCTCGGTCGGCGATGCGGAGACCGGCACCTCGGACACGATCGGCAAGCTGCTCGACGCGTGCCTGCCGCCCGCGGGGCCGATCACGATCGAGCCGCTGAAGCCGCCGGCTGCGAACGAAGGCGTGCAGTTCGTCATGCCGACCTATCTGCTGCCGGCGAGCACCGAGCAGGAGATCTGCTTCGCGTCGTACTACGACATCTCGGGCAGCGTCCCGCCCGAGCTGCAGGACGCGGAGCGCGGCGTGTTCTACATGAACGGCAGCCGCATCCGTCAAGATCCACAGAGCCACCACTTCATCTTCAAGCACTCGGGCCTCGACGCGTCGTACGTCCACGATCCGGCGTTCGGCACCTGGACGTGCCACGGCGGCGCGCACGCGGGCGAGGTCTGCGAGCCGACCGACCTCGCGTTCTGCGGCGAGGGCCTCTGCACGAGCCAGGTCCGCAACACCGTCGCGTGCATCGGCTACGGGCCGCCCGACGGCGCGCTCGATCTCGCGTCGGGCGGGCTCGCCGGAGCGCAGACGGCGCAGCAGTATGTGCCGCCGCGCGACGGCGTGTACCGCGAAGTTCCGCTGCGCGGCATCCTCTACTGGAACTCGCACGCCTTCAACTTGACGTCCGAGGACCACGACATGAACGGCCGCATCAACCTGTTCTACGCGCACGACCGTCGCTTCCAGTGGATCGACGGCACCGACGCGAGCCGCGTCTACATCGCGGCCGGCCAGCCGCCGTACACGATCCAGTCTTACTGCGCGGACCACGTGGTGCCGCAGGACGTGCAGGTGATCAGCATCTCGTCGCACACGCACAAGCGCGGCAAGCGCTTCTGGGTCGAGGCTCCGGACGGGTCGCAGATCTACGAGAGCCTCTTCTATTCCGATCCGGTCGAGCAGCAGTACGATCCGCCGCTGCAGTTCGACTCGGCCGACCCGAAGGACCGCACGCTGCGCTTCTGCGCGACGTACAACAACGGCGTCAAGGACGACGGCTCGCCCGATCCCTCGACCGTCACGCGCCTGTCGCGCATGCCGGACCGCGCGTCGTGCAAGCCCGTCGCGTGCACCGCGGGCAAGATCGGTGCTGCGTGCAGCGGCGCCGAGGACGACGCGACCTGCGACTCGTCGCCCGGCGCCGGCGACGGCGAGTGCGACGCCTGCGCGATCACCGCGGGCGTCACGACCGAGAACGAGATGTTCGTCATCGTGCCCGCGTACGTGCGGAAGACGGACTGATGGCCGCGGCCGCGTGCGGCGCGCACGGCTCTCGTGCGTCGC
>JAIEPK010000406.1 GCA_019749875.1 Candidatus Binatia bacterium
CTGGACGTACAGCGCCTGCCCGTCGGGCGCGGCGACGCTCGCTTCCGGCGCCGCGGCCGTCGCGCGCGCGGCGAGCGCGACGCCCAGCAGCGCGACCAGCGTGGAACGGGTCCGTTGTCTCGTCGGGTGACCAAGCATCTCCACGACCACCAGCAAGCGACGTACCCCGGACCCGGCCGCCGCCGCAACGCGCATCGCCGGCACGGCGGCCGCGTGTCTCAGCGACGCGGCAGCCGCCCGTTCCCGATCGTGGGAAACGTCAGCACCGGTTTTCC
The DNA here is from genome assembly GCA_019749875.1 of Candidatus Binatia bacterium. Classification (GTDB taxonomy): domain Bacteria; phylum Desulfobacterota; class Binatia; order UBA12015; family UBA12015; genus VGTK01. The sequence continues at coordinate 276 of JAIEPK010000406.1, forward strand.
GCCACAGCCGCGTGCGAAGCGACAGCTGGCGCCGCTGCCGGTCGCGGCATCGAGCGACACGACCGCGAAGTCGAGTCCCGTCGCCTCGGTCGCGAGCGATCCCGCCGCGGCGACGCGGCCCGCGCCGTCGAGCACCACGTCGCGCGCGGCATCGGCACGCGCGATCGATCCGCCGGACAGCGTGGTCTGCCAGCGGACGGTGCCGAGCACACCATCGAGCTTGAGCACCGCGAAGCGCGCGGCGCCCGCGACGTCGCGTCGTCCCCCGACGAGGACGTCGCCGGCCGCGTCTGCGACGACGGCGAACCCCTCGCCGCCCATCCCCAACGGGGAGAGGTACTCCCAGGTAGGGACGCCCGACGCGCCGTCGAGCTTCGTCACCGCGAGGACGGGCTCCGCGGGATCCGCGCCGGCAACACTCTCGGTGCCGGCGACCAGCACGTCGCCGTGCGCGTCGAGTGCCGCGTCGCGGACGGCACCGACGCCGAGCGACGTGGTCCAGCCACCGCCGTCGATCCCTGCGTAGGTCTTGCGAACGAGCTTGCGGGCCGTCGAGGACTCCCTTCCCGCGGTCAGGACGTCGCCGAGAGGATCGATCACCAGCGCGTCGACCGAGTACCAGCCGATCTGCTTCGCCCGGCGCAGCACGGATCCGTCCGCTCCCGAGAGCACCACCAGCTCGGGGATCGCGCCGTCCGATCCCACGACGGCGAGCACGTCGCCGGCCGGGTCGACCCCCAGCGATGCCGGGATCGCCGGCAAGGCAGGCCCGGGGAGCGTCGTGCGCCACAGCAGCGTCCCGTCGCGGCCGTCGAGCTTCACCACGTCGGTCCCGGGGACGTCGGCGCGCCACGTGCTCGCGACGACGTCGCCGGCGGCATCGGTCGCGAGCGTTCCGACCAGCTCGTTGCCGTCGCCGGGCGCGTGCACGTAACGCCACTGCTCGCCGCCGTCGACGCCGCTCAGCTTGACGACGGCGAGCGTCACCGGCGCGGGGCCACCCGGGGTGAACGGTCCGCCGGAAGGGGTCGGCGGGCCGGTCGTCACGCCGCCGATCAGCACGACGTCGCCGGCACCGTCGACCACGCCGCCGCCGTCGCCGACGCGCGCGCGGAGCTCGTCGACCGGTGCGCGCCAGATCTCGTGGCCGTCGGCCGCGGACAGCTTGACGGCACCCACCGCGACGCCGGTCTCGGGCGAGCCGATGGTCCCGCAGGCGATCAGGTCGCCGCGCGGGTCGAGCGCGAGCGTCACCGCCTCCTCGTCGCTCTTCTCGGTGGTGTCGTTGATCACGATCCGCCACGCGTCGTGACCGTCCTCGGCAGCGATCCGCGCGAGCACGGCGTCGGCGAGCGTCGACTCGGTGGCGACGAAGCCAGAGATGAAGGCACTCGCCCCTCCCGCGTCGACCACGCGCCACAGCCCGCCTCCGCCGAGCACGTCCGGATCGCTCTCGGTGACCCGTCGCCAGCGCTCGGTGCCATCCTCGAGCGCGAGGCCGAGCAGCACGGCGTCGGGCTGGCTTCCGGAACCGAAGCTGCCGCCGACCAGCACCGTGCCGTCGACGATCGCCACGTCGCGCGCGTAGTCGAACGAGCGTCCGGTGCCGCTCGACTGCCGCTGCCAGGCGAGCGTACCGTCGGCGCGCCACCGTGCCGTGACGATGTCGTCGCCGACGTCGGTGCGCTGCTCGCGGCCGGTCACCACCAGCCCGTCCTCGGCGTCGACGTCGAGCGCGGAGCCGCTGCCCGCGACCGACGTGTCGCGCCAGCGCACCGCGCCGGTCGTTCGTGCGAGCTTCGCCGCCAGCACGACCTCGTCGCCGCTCGCCTGCGGACGCGCGGAGCCCGCGACGAGGACGTCACCGGCCGCATCGCAGCCGATGTCCTCGAGGCGCGTGCGAAGCTCGAACGAGGCCCGCCAGCGCACCGCGCCGTCGCTCCCCGCGACCTTCGTCACCACCGCCGACTGCCCGAGGACGCCGTCGCGGTAGCCGGCGACGACGACGTCGCCGGCCGCGTCGACCGCAGCGGCGGTCACGACGTGCGGACCCGACAGGGGCAGCACCACGCGCCACGTCTCCCGGCCGGTGCGGCCGTCGAGCTTGAGCACGCCGAGATCGCGCGTCCCGCTGCTGCCGAGCACCTCGCCGACCACGAAGACGTCGCCCGCCGCGTCTGCGTACGGACCGTGTGGCGCGCGAAGCTCCGGCCATCCGTCGTGCTGCCAGAGGGCGCGTCCGCTCGCGCCCGAGCGCTTGGTCACGCTCCAGCCGTCGCTCGGCGCGCCGCAGCAACGTACCTCGAGAACCAGGGCGTCGCCGCGCGGGTCCGCGGCGATCGCGTAGTACGGAACGATCGGGCCGGGCGGCGGGAAGTCGACCCGCCAGCGTACCTGCCCGCTCCCGCCGGCGTACGCGACCACGCCGGCCGTGCTCGCGGCGAGCAGGTCACCCGACGGCGAGGCCGCGATCTCGCGGACCTGATCCGCGATCCCGACCGCACCGGCGATGCGTGTCACCCACGCACCGGACTCCGCGGCGCTCAGGAGCACCGCGAGGACCAGCACGGGAACCGCGATCGATCGCGCTCCGCGAGGAGATGCCGCACGCGTCCGCGACGACCCAGCGGCGACGGACGTACCCGCCGTTCGATGCATCGTGTCCCTCCAGCGATGTCGACGAGTCGCGGGCACGCAGGCGCGCGTACCCCTCGGATGGACGGTGGCGCGACCTCGACCCTTTCCCGCGCGGATCGAATTTTGTCGTCCACCGTTGTCGCAGTCTGCGACCGGCGTCCTAGGACAGCGCGTCACACCGCCCGTGGATCATGGCGCGCCACGCCACCCGCGGGTCACGCCGCGCCACGCCACCCGTGGCTCACGGCGCGACCGCGCACGGAAACGCGTGCACGCCCGGCACCGCCTCCTGGAAGTCGCCCTCCTCGGCGCGGCTCTCGAGCGTCGCCGGATCCTCGATCGCGTGCCGGAACCAGTCGCGCATCGATTCCCCCGCGACCTCGCCGGCCCAGAACTCGGGGCGCAGCGACACCACGTGCACGCTGCGGTCCGAGGCCGACGTCAAGTACCAGTGGATGCCGTTCAGGTCCTTGGTGCGGCAGTAGGTGCCGCGCATGGTGTCGATGAAGAACGCCTCGTCGTCGAAGAACGCGTCGCGCTGCTGCGTCTGGTCGCGCTGGTTGCCGAGGATCAGCATCTGCTGCTGCGGAGCGTTTCGCAGCCGCGGCGCGATCGCGTTGAAGATGACCTCGCCGACCGAGCACTCGCCCGCGAAGCAGTACGGCGGCAGGTTGTTGCGCACGCCCCAGGCCGGGATCTTGACCGGACCGAGGCCACGCACGCCGACGATCGAGCCATTGTCGAGCGCCATGCCGGCGTCGGGGAACGCCGCCGTGCGCGGCCACTGCAGGTCGTCGAGCAGCCAGTGGTAGTTGTAGAGCGTGCCGTAGCCGCCCGCGGACCAGCCGCCGAAGAGCGCGATCAGCTCGTCCGGACGGAAGCCCGCACCGCCCTCCGCGTCCATCTTCTGCCACAGGACGTTGCGCACCATCTCGACCGCGGCGCGCAGATTGACCGCGCCGTAGCGCGGCACCGAGGTCGCACCGAGCTGCTCGACCACGCCGCCGCCCGCGAACACGTCCTGGTTGCAGTACGGCAGGTAGACCTTGGTCCAGTCGGCGAACGGGCTCTCGGCGGGATCGCTCGACGCGATACCGCTCTCGAGCGGCTCGTCGTCGGCCGCGGTGAACAGCCCCGGGTCGCTGATCTTCCGCGCCGCGCAGTCCGATTCGAAGAGGCACACGCCGCCGCCCTGCAGGCCGATGATCACGCGGTCGAGGCGCGCGCCCGCCGGCGCGAGACGCACCCAGAAAGAGTAGTCGCTGCCGTCGGCGCACTGCGCGCCCCAGCGCTCGCGATCGACCGGAATGCGCGTCCACTGGCCGCGCGGCGCATCGAACTCCGCCGCCGACGGGCCGCAGCCGAGATCGAGGCCGTGCGTGTCGGCGTTCGCCGCGGCGGCGAGGCACGACGCCTGGCGCGCGGCACGCGCGACATACGTCCGTTGGTCGACCGCAATCAACGCGGGCAGGTCGGGACAGGCCTCCTCGACGTCCGCTTGCGCCGACGCGATCGCCGGATCGACCTCACCCGCGAGCGCCGTCGCGTCGCAGCCGGGCGTCGCCGCGCACCCGTCGAGCGCCACGTGCAGGCTCGACATCAGCAGACGTCCTCTCTGGTGCGCGTACGACAAGCATGCCCGTCCACGCTCATCGGCGCCCGCCCACGCCACCCCCTGCGGCCCCCCGTAGGTCCGCCATGCGAGCGACGACGCTTCCGAGGCGCACGAGTTGCGCAAGCGGCCGACGAGCGCGTCCGTCGAGAGCGTGCCGAAGTCGCCGTCCGCACAGGCTCCGCGCACCGCCGACTCGAGACGATCGAGGCGTTCCGCGGTGGCGGGGTCGTCCGCAGCGCACGAGTGGCCGGACTCACGACAGGCCGCGAGTGCGCCGCCGTACCCGTCGACACAGCTCGACAGTGCAACCGGAACGGTGGAGGCGCAGCGGGAAACCTCGTCCGTGCCGCTCGAGGTGTGCGAGCAGCCGCCCGCGACGAGCAGGACGGCGAGCAGTGCCATTCCAGAAGCAGGGGTGCGTCGGCTCATGGCGAGCACCCGTACCACGGGCCGCGACGGCGCCGCCATGCCGGAACGGCCGCGCGCGGGTTGGACAGCACGAGCCGGATCGAGAACAACGGACATCGCGGAGGGTCACGAAAGGAGGATCATGCTCGGTGCGCGCTTGCTGCTCGGCACGACGATCGTCGCACTGCTGACGCTGCTCTGCCGGCTCGACCTGCATGCGGCCATCCCCGGCACGGCCCTCCTGCCGCTCGCGCTGGCGGCACTCGTCGCCGGGGGAAACGAGGTCGCGACGCTCGCGGAACGAGCCCATGCCGGCTGGCGCAGCCGCGCGCCGCTCAGCGGCGCTCTGGTGCTGATCGGCGGTGCCGGATGGCTGCCGCATGCGCTCGGCGCGACCGCGGCCGCGGAGCCGTTCCTGTGGGTCGCGAGCGCGCTCGTGCTCGGGCTGATCCTGCTGCTCGGCACCGAGATGACGACCTGGAGCGAGCCCGGCCTCGCTTTGCCCCGCCTCGGGGCCGGTGCGCTCGCCCTGCTCTACGTCGGCGTGCCGATGAGCTTCCTGATCCAGCTACGTTTCGTCGGCGGCGCCCGCGCGGGCCTCGCCGCGCTGCTCGGCACGATCACGGTCGTCAAGGCGTCGGACATCGGCGCGTACGCGGCGGGACGCCTCGTCGGCCGGCGCCGCCTCGCACCGCTGCTGAGCCCGGGCAAGACGGTCGAGGGCGTCGCCGGCGGCTTGCTCACCGGCATCGCCGCGGCCCTGCTGGTGGATTCCCTTCTCGTACCGGCGCTCACCGACGTGCCGGCGACGCCGCGCACGCTGCTCGGTGCGCTCGCGTTCGCGCTGCTCACGTGCACGGCGGGCCTGTGCGGCGATCTCGCCGAGTCGCTGCTCAAGCGCGACGCCGCGCGCAAGGACTCGAGCGCCGCCCTGCCCGGCTTCGGCGGCGTGCTCGACGTGCTGGACTCCCTGCTCCCCGCGGCTCCCGTGGCATACCTGTGCTGGCGCCTGGGCGTGCTCGGCCGATGACCGGCGCGCAGCGCCGCGGCTCAGGTGCGCTGCCCGGACGCGCCACCGCGTGCGCGCGGCACTTGTCATTGACGGAGCGATCGGCTTGGCTCGGCCCGCCACCATGAGCGGACCGTCCGCAGCCCCGAGGACCGCGCGCGCACGCCGTGCGACGGTGATGTTCGCCGACATCTCCGGCTTCACGGCACTCGGCGAGCGCCTCGACCCCGAGCAGGTGATCGGCATCATCAACGGCTGCTTCGAGCGCCTCGAGACCATCGTCTACGCGCACGGCGGCGCGATCGACGAGTACCTGGGCGACTGCATCAAGGCCGCCTTCGGCTTGACGCTGACCGCCGGCGACGGCGCGGGCCACGCCGTCAGCGCCGCGCTCGCGATGCGCGAGGCGATCGCCCAGTACAACGTCGATCGCGGCATCGAGCCGCCGCTCGGCATCCACATCGGCCTCAGCACCGGCCCGGTCGCGACCGTGCCGACCGGCTCGGAGGGCAACAACAAGACCTGCGTCATGGGCGACGCGGCCCGCATCGCGAGCGCGCTCGAGGACGCGTCCGAGCGCGGGCAGATCTTCGTCGGCGCCGCGACCCGTCGCGCGACCGAGGACGCCTACGCCTACAGGCCCGTGGCCGCCGCGGGAGACCACGCGGGGCACGGCGCCGCCGTCGAGGCGTACGAGCTGCTCGGCCCGATCCCGCACGACCGCCGCAAGCGCGACAGCGAGCGCCGCGCCGCGACCATCCTGTTCGCCGACCTGATCGGCACCGACGACATCGCGCCCGATGCGAGCGGGCTCGAGGTCGAGATGGGGACGCTGTTCGACGACCTGCGCGCCGCGGTCGTCGAGTACGGCGGCATCGTCAATCAATACACCGGCGACGGCGTGATGGCGCTGTTCGGCATCCCGAACGCGATCGAGGACGCGCCCAAGCAGGCGCTCAACGCAGCGCTGCGCATCCGCGAGATCGTGGCCCGCTACGCGACCGCGCGTCGGGTGCCGCTGTCGGTCCACCTCGGCGTGAACACCGGGCTGGTCATCGCGGGCGCGATCGGCGGCAGCGTCCGCAAGAGCTTCACCGGCGTCGGCGACACGGTCAACATGTCGGCGCGCATGAAGGAGGCGGCGCCGCCGGGCGAGATCTACGTCGGCCCGGAGACGCAGCGCCTCACGCAGCAAGACTTCGAGTTCGAGGCGCTCGCGCCGATGCGCTTCAAGGGCAAGGCGAAGCCGGTCCAGATCTATCGCCTGACCTCGCAGACGCCGCGCATCCACCGCCGCTCGGCCGAGCGCGGCGGCCGGCGCATCTTCTCGGGCCTGGTCGGCCGCGACCACGACCTCGCGGCACTGGAGGGCGCGATCGGCGCGCTGGCGCGCGGCGACGGCGCCGCGGTGAGCGTCGTCGCCGAGGCCGGGCTCGGCAAGACGCGGCTCCTCGCCGAGGCACTCGGGCAAGTCGACCGCCGGCACGTGCGCGTGCTGCAGGCGCGCTCGATCTCGATCGGCGCGAACCTGTCGTTCCACCCCTTCATCGACCTGCTGCGCGGCTGGGCGTCGATCGCCGAGGACGACGGCGCGGGCAGCGCGTTCGGCAAGCTCGAGCAGGCGCTCGCGATCCTCGGCGACGCGGCCGGCGAGGCGCTGCCGTTCATCGCGACGCTGCTCGGCGTGCAGCCGCCGGGCGAAGCGGCCGAGCGCATCGCGGCGATGGACGGCGACGCGGTCGAGCGCCTGGTCACCAAGAGCCTGCGCGACCTGCTCGAGGCGATCGCGCGCATCCGGCCGACCATCGTCGTGCTCGAGGACGTGCACTGGGCCGACCGGTCGTCGGTGAACCTGCTCGAGTCGGTGCTGGGACTCGCAGAGCGCGCGCCGATCCTGTTCTGCCTCGCCATGCGACCGGACTTCGAGCAGACCAGCGCGCGGCTGCTCGAGGTCGCACGCCGCGACCTCGGCACGCGCCACGTCGAGCTCACGCTCCAGCCGCTCGGTCCCGCCGACATCGAGGAGCTGATCCGCAACCTGCTCGACATCGACGACCTGCCCGACGCGGTGCGTGCGACCATCACCGACAAGGCCGGCGGCAACCCGTTCTTCATCGAGGAGGTGGTGCGCGAGCTGATCGAGGCCGGCGCCATCGTCGAGGTCGACGGGCGTTTCCGCGTCACCGAGCGCATCGGCGAGGTGGTGATCCCGAGCACCGTGCAGGAGGTCATCATGGTGCGCATCGACCGCCTCGAGGAGTCGAAGCGGCACGTCCTGCAGCTCGCGTCGGTCATCGGACGGAGCTTCTCGTACGCCGTGATCGGCGAGATCGTCGATCGTGAGCGCACGCTGCGCGACGATCTCGCCGACCTGCGCGACAAGCAGCTCCTGGTCGAGCAGGCGTCGCGCTGGGACGTGGCGCTCGGCGACCGCAGCACGGCAGACGATCTCGAGTACGTCTTCCGGCACGCGCTCGCGCAGGAGACCATCTACTCCTCGATCCTGCAGCAGACGCGCAAGGACCTGCACGGCCGCGTCGCGCGCGCCATCGAGAGCCGCTTCCGCGAGCGCGTGAAGGAATTCTACGGCACGCTCTCCTACCACTACCTGCGCGCCGAGGACCTGCCCAACGCGGAGAGCTACTCGTTCCTCGCCGGCGAGGAGGCGGCGCGCGCCGGTGCGTCGCGCGAAGCGCTGCAGCACTTCCGCGACGCCGCGCGGCTCGACCGCGAGCTGCACGGCGACGCCGGCGACGCGCGGCATCGCCAGCGCATCGAGAAGGGCATCGCGCTGGCGCTGATGAACACCGGGCGCCTGCCGGAATCGCTGCCGCACTTCGACCAGGCGCTGGTCCATCTCGGCGAGCGTCCACCCGGCAGCGCCTTCGCCGTGCAGCGCAAGTTCGCGGTGGACCTCGCCGCGGTGGTCGCCGAGCTCTACCTGCTGCCCGGCAAGCGGCGACGCCGGCACGGCACCGAGGACGACGGCGAGTTCTTCGCGATCCTGAACGCGCGCGCCCGCGCCGCGGTCACCAGCGATCCGCGACGCATCTTCTACGACAACATCGGCGGCGTCCGGCGCATGAACCGCATCGACCCGCGGACGTTTCCACCCGCCTGCGCCATGTACGCGGTCGCGGGCGGCATGTTCTCGTTCTCCGGCTTGTCGCTCGGCATCGCGCGCCGCTTTCTCGCCCGTGCCCAGACGTGCCGCGTCCCGGACGCCACCAGCGACGCCTTCGACTGCCGCTCGCTCGAGTTCACCATCAACTACCTCGGTGGCCAGTGGCGCGACGAGGACATCATCGATCGCGCGTTCCTCGATCAGGCGATCCGCAGCGGTCTGTTCTGGGACGTGCAGAACTACCTCGGCCTCGCCTGCGACCGCCTGCAGCGTCAAGGACGCTTCGCGCAGGCCGAGCAGCACTTCGCGCGCCTCGCCGAGCTGCGCGATCTGTACGAGTTCACCTTCGCGGGCACGAACCACGACGGCGAGCGCGCGATGTACTTCCTCGAGCGGCGCGATCTCGACCCCGCACGGAAGATGGTCGAGCGCTATCTGGACGGGCGCGACGAGTACGCGCTGCGCGTGCTGGCACTCGGCACCAAGGCGAAGATCCTGTCGCACGCGGGCGAGCCCGGTCCCGCCGCGGACGCGCTCGAGGAGGCCGAGGCGATCCTCTCCGCCTCGGACGTCGTGCCGCCCTGGCACACCAGCGCGTACGCGCTGGCGCGGCTGCAGTACGACGTCGCGGCGGTCGAGCGCGCCGGATCGCGACCGGGGAGCGCGCTCCTCGCCCGCGCACGCAAGAGCGCGCGGCTCGCCCTGCGCATCACCCGCACCGTCGCGTCGCAGCGCACCGAGGCGCTGCGCCTCGTGGGCACGCTCGCGTGGCTGCGCAGCGACACCCGCCAGGCGCAGCGCTGGTGGGGCGAGAGCGTGCGCTTCGGCACGCTGCTCGGTGCGCGCCCCGAGCTCGCGCGCACCCGCGCCGAGGTGGCGCGCCACCTGCAGCCGCGCGGCACGCAAGCGGGTGTCGCGGTGGCCGAGCACGCGCGGCGAGCCGAGGAGAACTACCACGTGCTCGGG
>JAIEPK010000015.1 GCA_019749875.1 Candidatus Binatia bacterium
GGGCGTCGCGGCGCACGCCGGACGCGCCATGCGGGACGGTGGCGCGTGCCGCGGCGGTCGTCTCCTGCGGCGCCTTCTGCGGCGATGCTTCGCACGAGCTGCCTGACGCATGTCAGCGGACCGCGAACGACGGCGGCGCGCGTCCCGCACGGGAAACGGCATCGGCTCGCCTTCCGTGCCGTGGGCCGTTCGCGCAGCGGCAGCGACCGCGCGCACCTTTCCGGCTGGACGCCGGGGCCCGGGCGCTGCTACGTACGCGCGACTTCGGACCCCCCAGCGTCGCCCACCTTCGTTCCGACCTGGCATCCCGGGAGAACTCGATGACCCACGCTCCGCGCTACCGGTACCTCCTTTGCGTCGCCGTCCTGGCCATGAGCTTCGCCGCGTGCGGCGACTCCTCGAACGGCAGCGGTGGCGACTCCGTGCCGGCGACCTTCACCGTCACCCCCGGCGTCCGGCAGGTGACGGTCACCGGCGCAGAGCCGAAGCAGGCACTGACGCTGATCGACAAGGGCGGCCGCCGGCTGATCACGCTGATCGCCGACATCGGCGGCAACGCGACCTTCGCCAACATCCCGGAAGACTACGTCGTGTACGAGACCGGCACCGGTGCGGCACCGCTCACCGGCAGCGGCGAGACGCTGCGTCCGGGCGACGGCTACGTGATCCGCGACGAGTCGAAGAGCCCGATGCCGACCTCGGCGTCGTTCCGCGTGCTCGCCCGCGACGACCATCCGGATCCGTCGCTGTACGAGCGCCAGACCCTGCAGGGCGTTCCCTGGCAGATCATCGGCGGCGTGCTGCCCGGCCACGAGCCCGAGGAGGGCGTCAATTACCTCGAGATGCGCGACGGCACGCTGCTGTCGGCGATGGTGCGACTGCCCGATCCGCGCTTCTACGGCGACGGCCCGTACCCGACGGTGATCGAGCTCTCGGGCTACGATCCCTCGAACCCCTCGGATCCCGAGCCCGGCTCGATGATCGCGCAGGCGTTCGGCTACGCCTCGGTGGGCATCAATCTGCGCGGAACGGGATGCTCGGGCGGCGTGTTCGACGTGTTCAGCGAGGCCGAGCAGGCCGACGGCTACGACGCGATCGAGATCGTCGCGCGCCAGCCCTGGGTGCTGAACGGCGTCGTCGGCATGGTCGGCCTGTCGTACTCCGGCAACACGCAGCTCTACGTCGGCTCGACCAAGCCGCCGCACCTCGCGGCACTCGCGTCGCTGTCGGTCATCGAGGATTCGTGGCAGATGGCGTGGCCGGGCGGCATCTACAACGCCGGCTTCACCAAGCAGTGGATCCTCGAGCGCGAGCGCCAGTCGTCGGGCGGGCAGGGCTGGACGCTCGACCGCATCAATGCCGGCGACCGCATCTGCGAGGAGAACCAGAATCTCCGCAACCAGAGCGTCGGCTTCGAGGCGTTCGTGCGCTCGCTGCAGTTCCGTCCCAAGGACGCCGACGCGCGTGATCTCTCGAAGCTCGTGTCGTCGATCGACGCGCCGGTGTTCTTGACGGGAGCCTGGCAGGACGAGCAGACCGGCCCGCGTTTCGCGACCATGCTCAAGGACTTCACCGGCGCCGGCAAGAAGCACTTCGTGCTGTTCAACGGGCACCATCCAGACGGCTACAGCGCGCACAACCTGAGCCGCTGGTACGAGTTCCTCGGTCTCTACGTCGCGAAGCGCGTGCCGCGCTTGCTCGACGTCGTGCGCGTGGCGCTGCCGGGCGAGATGACCAAGAACTATGGCTACCCGCTGCAGCTCGATCCCGACCGCTTCGCCGACCTGAACGACTCGCAGTACGAGGAGGCGCTGGCGCGCTGGGAGAACGAGCCGTCGGTGACGGTCGACTTCGAGCTCGGCTACGGTGATCCGGAGAACGCGCTCGGCGCGCCGGTGCCGCGCTTCACCGAGCAGTTCACCGAGTTCCCGCCCGCGGACGTGCAGCCGTGGCGGCTCTACCTCGGCGCGGGCGGCACCTTGGCGAGCGAGGCACCGTCGGGCGAGGCCGCCGACCGCTTCACCTTCGACGCGGCGATCGGCACCGTCGGCTACGGGCACGATGGGGGCTATGACTTCATCAAGCCGACGATCGAGCTGAACTTCACCTGGGAGCCGACCCGCGACGGCAAGGGGCTCTCGTACTTGACCGAGCCGCTCGACCAGGACGTCGTGCTCGCCGGCTCGGGACACGCCGACCTCTGGCTGAAGAGCGACAGCGCGCAGGCGAACCTCGAGATCGTGCTCTCGGAGGTCACCCCCGACGGCGACGAGATCCGTATCCAGAACGGCGTCCTGAACGCCGGCTTCCGCAAGGTCGACGAGGCGCGCTCGGACGACCTCACCACGCAGATCCTGTACGGCGCCGAGGACTACGAGGACGTGCCCGTCGGCGAGTGGATCCCGCTCAACCTGCCGATCTTCCCCGTCGCGCACCCGCTGCGCGCGGGCTCGCGGCTGCGCGTGCAGATCAACACGCCGGGCGGCGACTTGCCGCTGTGGTACTTCGAGAACCTGGATCCGGGCGGGGAGAACGTCGGCTACTCGATCGGCCGTGGCGGTGCGCGCGCATCGTCGATCGTCCTGCCGGTGCTGCCGGCGGGGACGGTGGACGTTCCGGCGGAGCATCCGTCGTGCGGCTCGCTGCGCGGCCAGCCCTGCCGACCGTACGTCGCGCTCGAGAACCAGCCGGGCTGATTTCAGCAGGCCCGAGGCACGCCTCCGGAGGAGGTGTGCCTCGGGCTCGCGTCAGCGGTTGACAAGATCAATTTTGGGTAGCGGTTTCCTCTTGACGACGCCGTGGCTCGTGTGGCGACATCCGGGCCCACTGCACGCTCGACCAAGGAGGGAACCGATGCTGCGTCTCGCCGTCTCCAGCGCTCTGCTCGCCTCGATGCTGTCCGCCGCCACCGCGCTGGCAGCGCCCGACGTGGCCGTCACCACCTGCGGCCAGGTGCTGCCGGCACGTGCTCACGGCGTCCTCGCGTCCGACCTGGACTGCACCGGACAGCCCGTCGGCGTGGTCGTCGGTCGCGGCGGAAAGCTGTCGCTCGGTGGCTTCACGCTGGCCAGCGGGTTCAACGGCATCGAATGTCGCGGGAGCTGCACGGTGACCGGCCCTGGAGCGATCAACGGTGGCCAGGCGGCGGTGCTGAGCGACAAGAAGGTCAAGGTCAGCAGCGTCACGATCTCCAGCGCGGTGATCTACGGCGTCGACGGCGACATCGTCGAGCTCGAGGGCTCTACCGTGACGGGCACGGGCTATTTCGCGGTGCAGGGGCGGCGCTCGGCCCGCATCTCGAGCAGCTCGATCTCTGGTGGGTTCGGAGGAGCGAGCGTGGGGCGCGCGATCGTGGAGGGGTCGACCGTCAGCGCCGCGACGTTCGGGATCTCCGGAGGCTCCGCGTCCGTGAAGGATGGCTCGGCGATCGAGACGACCAGCGGCGAGCCGAGTGCGTATGCGATCCGGACCGTGAAGAAGCCGCACGTCGCGTCCGATTCGACCTGCAGCGGCCGCAGCTTGCGTCTCGGTTCGGGCGACTCGTGGGGGGTCTGCTCGCTGGATTGACCTCGGTGCACGCGCGGGGTGTGCGGCGCCTCGCGCGTAGCGCGATCTCCGCAGCGAACGCCGGGGTGGGGCGGAGCGCGGGTGGGAAGTGTCTGGCACGAGCCGCGGCCGCGCCGTACAACCGCGAGCCATGCATCGCGCCCCGTCTCGCGGGATCTCCGCCACCAGCCTGCGTCTCGCGCCCCTCGTCACGGCGCTCGCCCTCGCGATCGCGTCGCCGGCCGCGGCGCAGACGCTGAAGGCCTTCAAGAGCACGCGCTACGAGCGCAATGCCGACCTCGAGAAGGTCGCGCCGCCGCTGCTCGTCGCGCGCCAGCGTCTGCGTGCTGGTCAGAGCCGCGCGCAGGCGCGGCAGGCGATGCCGTCGGTGCCGATGCAGGCCGAGGCGCCGGAGATCGACGTGCGCTTGACGTCGGCCGCACCCGACGTCGTCGAAGCACTCCGTGCCGCCGGCATGGAGATCAGCGCGGTCTACGAGAAGCTCGGCCGCGTGATCGGGATCTGCGACCCGCTGCTGCTGGATCGCGTCGCCGCGGTGCCCGAGGTGCGCTCGATCCAGCCGAACTACCGCCCGCTGGTCAACGTCGGTGCCGTGACCAGCCAGGCCGACACGGCGATCCGCGCCGCCGACGCGCGCGCCGCGTTCGGCGTCGACGGCAGCGGCGTGCCGGTCGGCGTGCTGTCCGACAGCTTCAATGCGAAGGGCGGCGGCGTGGTCGGCGGCAGCGGCTGCAGCCGGGCGGTCACCGGGACGTCGTCGCAGGACAGCGGCGACCTGCCCACGTCGGTGAAGGTCTTCCAGGACCTGTCGGGTCAGTCGGACGAAGGGCGCGCGATGGCCGAGCTGGTGCACGACCTGGCACCCGGCGCGCCGCTGCTGTTCGCGACCGCCTTCACCAGCGAGCCCGGCTTCGCCGCCAACATCGATGCGCTGCGCGCGTGCGGTGCGAAGGTCCTGGTCGACGACGTGATCTACTACGCGGAGCCGATGTTCCAGGACGGCGTGGTCGCGCAGGCGGCGCAGGACGCCGTCGCTGCCGGCATCCCGTACTTCTCGTCGGCCGGCAACTACGGGCGCGTCGGCGTCGACGAGGAGTACGTCGACGGCGCACCGGCGAGCCCCGACGACGACTTCCACCGGTTCGCCTCGGGCAACCAGGTGGCGAACATCACGCTGCCGCCCGGTTGCGGCGTGCGTCTCGTCCTGCAGTGGGCGGAGCCCTTCGACGGCACGCTCGGGCCCGGCGCGTCGAGCGACTTCGACATCGGACTCTATGATTGCTCCGGTGCGGGGTGCGAGCCGATCGACGGCGCGAGCTCCGACGCGCCGCAGGGCTGCTCGCTGCAGAGCGGCGGCCCGGGCGGTGATCCGCTCGAGATCCTCGAGTCGCCGGCCAACGACAGCGGGACGCCGCAGGTCGTCTCGGTCGCCGTCGATCGCGTCTGCGGCAGCGCGACGCGCTTCCGCATCGGCGTCACCGCGACCGAGGGCTGCTCGCTGACGGGCTCGGGCTACGCGTTCGATGCGACCGTCTTCAACGACGCGCAGATCTACGGGCACGCGGCCGCCGCCGGCGTGGTCGCGGTCGCGGCGGTCGACTACCGCGAGATCGAGCAGGGCGGCGACCGCACCGCACCGGCCGGCGTCATCAACGTCGAACGCTTCAGCTCTCTCGGCGGCAACCTGCCGTTCTACTACTCGGGCGACGGCACGCCGCTGCCGGGCGGCATCCAGCAGCGCGTCAAGCCCGAGATCGCGGCACCCGACGGCACCAATACGACCTTCTTCGTGCAGGACGCCGACGGCGACGGCTTCCCGAACTTCTTCGGGACGTCGGCCGCGGCACCGCACGCGGCCGCCGTCGCGGCGCTGGTGCGCGAGCAGAACCCGTCGCTGTCGCCTGCCGGCGTGCTCGCGACCTTGACCACCACCGCGACCGACATCGAGGCGCAGGGCTACGATTTCCTCTCGGGCTTCGGGCTCGTCGACGCGGTGGGCGCGGTGGGCGCGGCGACGCCGTCGGGCCCGGTCGTGGGGGTGCTCGAGAATCCGCAGCCGGGCAGCTTCCAGAGCGGCATCGGGCTCGTGTCGGGCTGGGTGTGCGACGCCGACGCGGTGACCTTCCAGATCGACGGCGGCGAGATCATCGGTGCCGCGTACGGCACCGATCGGGCCGACACCGCGGGCGTCTGCGGCGATGCCGACAACGGCTTCGGCTCGCTGCTCAACTGGGGCCTGCTCGGCGACGGCACGCACACCATCACGGCGTTCGCCGACGGCGTCGAGTTCGGCAGCGCGACCTTCGAGGTCGCGACGTTCGGCGTGCCGTTTCTGACGGGAGCGAGCGGGTCGTACGTGTTGTCCGACTTTCCGAGCGACGGCCAGTCGACGGTCATCGAGTGGCAGGAAGCGTCGCAGAACTTCGTGATCAGCGACCGCTTTGCTGCGTCGAGCGCGGCGTCGCCGGATGCCGCGCTGCAGGGAGCGTCGCTCGGCGTGCTGGAGAACCCCGGCGACGGCTCCGCGAAGAGCGGCATCGGTGTGATCTCGGGTTGGGTGTGCAGCGCCGCGCAGGTCACCGTCCGCATCGACGGCGGCAACGCCATCCGCGCCGCCTATGGTACCGGACGCGCCGACACGATCGGCGTCTGCGGCGACGCGGACAACGGCTTCGGCGTGCTGTTCAACTGGGGCCTGCTCGGCGACGGCACGCACACCGCCACGGTGTTCGCCGACGGCATGCCGTTCGGCCAGGCGCAGTTCACCGTGACCACGCTGGGCGCGCCGTTCGTGACCGGGCTCGCAGGCGAGTACCGGCTGCCGGATTTCGCCGGGCGCGACGTCTTCGTGCGTTGGCAGGAGGCGCAGCAGAACTTCGTGGTGATCGGAACGGAGTAGCAATTTCCACGAGGGGAGATGGTTCCACGAGGGGGCGGTGCCGGGCGGGCGCGGCCGGCCGGCTTCAGTCGGCCGGCTTCTCCGTTGCTTGACCTGGCGTCTCGCCTGCTCCGAGCTCGCTTCACTCGGGAGCCCCCCGCTCGCGCGGCGTCAGGCGCTCACGCCGAGCTGGGCGAGCAGACCGGCCATGTCGGCGAAGTGGATGTCCTCGACCACGAGGCCATGCGGCCCCATGCGCGTGAAGGTCGCGCCCTCGACGCGCACGCTGCGACCGGTCGCCGGGATGCCGAACAGCGGGCCGCGGTGCGTGCCGGTCATGATCCAGCGATCGGCGTGACGCTCGCCGTCGATCAGCAGATCGACGCGCTCGAGGTGGAAGTCGGGGAATGCCGTCAGCAGCGCGAGCGCGCGCTCGCGGATCGCCGCGCGGCCGCGCAGAACGTCGGGGGAGCCGGCCTCGCGCAGCACCGCGTCCTCGGCGAAGACGGCCGCGACGGCGTCCGGGTCGTGTGCGTTCCAGGCGCCGTAGGTCGCGTCGTTGACCTCGCGCGTGCGCTCCTGCATCTCGATCATGCGCGGCCTCCGATCACGCCAGCACCTCGCTCACCGCGCGCGCCGTCTGCATGCTTTCGTCCCCCAGCTGTCGACGGCCAGGCCGAGCGCCTGCTGGATCGTGAGCCCGACGCGGGTCACCGGCTCGCCGTTGCCGGCGACGTGCAAGCCGGTCTTGACGCGCCCGCCGGCCGCCCCCGCGAGCATCACCGGCAGGCCGGCGATCGAGTGCGACTTCGCGAACGAGCTCTCGGAGTGGCCGAGGACGAGGCACGAGTCGAGCAGCGTGCCGGCGCCTTCGGGGGTGCTCGCCAGGCGGCGCACGAAGGTCGCCCAGGCGTCCATCGAGGCGAGCACGTACTCGGTCGCGTGCGGCTGGTAGCCGAGCTGGGCGTCGACCACCTCGTCGTGCGTCAGCTGGTGGTGCGCCGTGTCCGTGCCTTGCTTGCGCAGCTCCGACACGCCCCACGAGAACGTCACGTTGAACACCCGCGTCTGGTCGCAGAGGAGGGCCGCGACGAGCAGCCCGGCCATCACGTCGTGCGTCGCGCGGGTGCGCTCCAGGTCGCTGCCCACGTCGTCGCCGTCGGGCGTCGTTGGCTTGCTGCACGCCTCGAGGTTCGGCGGCGTCAAGGACACCTCGATCTGCTGCTCGAGCTGGCGCAGGGACGTCAAGTACTGATCGAGGCGCTGCTTGTCGTGGCTGCCGAGCCGGCCCTCGAGGCGCTTCGCGTCCTCGAGCACGGCCGACAGTGCGCTCTTGCGCAGCAGCGTGCGCGGATCGGGCTCGAACGAGCTGTCCTTCGGGTCGGCGAAGCCGGGTCCGAAGATGCGCGCGTAGAGCTCGAGCGGCGAGACGGTCGCGGCATTGACGATGCTGGTCGACTCCCGGCTGTAGCTCTGCCCGGGGATGCCGGTGGCGCTGATCTCGATCGAGCGGAACCGCGTGCCGGTGCCGATCCGTGCCGCGATCAGCGTGTCGAGCGTCGGTGCGTCGACGTCGCCCTCGCGCGCCGGCACGGTCCCGGTGAGCGTGGCCATGACGCCGGTCCAGTGCGGAATGTTGGCGCGACCGTCGAGCGTCACGCCGAAGCCGGACAGGACGCTCACGTTCGGCGACACGCCGTCGAGCGCCGCGAGCTCGACCGGCAGGTCGTAGGCAGCGCCCTGCGTGCTCGGCGTCCAGCGCTCGGGGTTCATGCCGCAGCCCCAGAACCAGGTGCCGAAACGGACGGGCAGGACGCCGCCGTCGGCGAGCGCCGTGCCGTGATCGTTCAGGAAGATCTCGAGCAGCGGCAGCCCGATCGCGACCGCCGTTCCGCCGAGCATGCCGCGCAGCACGGTGCGCCGGTCGATCGTGCGCTTCACGATGCACCTCCCGCGACGCCGGCCGACGCCGGCGCTGCGTCGCGACCCGCGCGCGCAGCGCGGGTCGCGACCTCGCGCGGTCCCGAAGTGGTGCGGAACGCGTCGCTCAGCACCAGGTGGCGGAGCAGCGGCCGCAGCCGGTAGCCCGAATCGGCGAAGCGCTCCTGCAGCCACGCTAGCAGGTCGCGCTCGCCGCTTGCCGGCTCGCGTCCGAGCGCGTACCGGAAGAGGCTCTCCGCCAGGCACGGCGACAGCCGCGGATGCTCCGCGAGACGCGCACCGAGTCCGGGAGCATCGTCGAACGCCGCGCCGTCGACCTCGCCCGACGGATCGATCGGCTGGCCGTTCTCCGTCGTGCGCTCGATGCCGATGCCGTCCATCTTCTCGAGCGCGAGACCCAGCGGGTCCATCAGCGTGTGACAGCCGGCGCAAGCCGGGCTCGACACGTGCGCCTGCAGGCGGTCGCGCGCGGTGCTGCGCTTCTGGTTCTCCTCGCTCGCGAACATCGAGAAGTCGATGTTGCCGGGCGGCGGCGGTACGTCCTGGCAGAGGATCACCTCGCGCACGAACTTGCCGCGCAAGGTGGGCGAGCTGCGACCGGGGTGCGAGTGCAGCGCGAGCAGGCTCACGTGCGTCAGTACGCCGGCGCGCTGGCTGTCGTCGGGAAAGTCGTACGCCTCCCACCCGTCGGCGGACAACACGGGGACGCGGTACACGAGGCCCAGCGTGCGCGTCATGAACGAGTGCCGGGTGGTGAACAGCGCGCGGTAGTCGCCGTCCCCGGCGAGCAGGTGCTCGCCGATCACACGCAGCGTCTGCTCGGCCGCGTCGCGGATCAGCGCTTGGCTGAACGCCGGGAACAGCGCCGGATCCTTGCGCACGAGGCCCTGATCGATCGCATCGAAGCCGTACATGTCGGCGAAGAACGTGCGCACGCCGTCCTCGAGCCGCGGCGACGCGAGCAGCCGGTCGACCTGTGCAGCGAGCGCCGCGTCGTCGACCAGCTCGCCGCGCTCGCCGGCGGCGAGCAGCTCTTCGTCGGGCGTCGTGTTCCACAGGAAGTAGGACAGCCGCGACGCCATCGCGAGGCTCGTCAAGCGCTGGTTGCCGCGCGTCGGATCGTACTCGGCGGTCTCGACGCGGAACAGAAACTCCGGCGACAGCATCAGCGCCGCGAGCGTGACCTCGAGCCCGGCGTGGAAGTCGTTCAGCTCCGCGCCGGCGTCGCGTGCGATCGCGAGCCAGGGGGCGAGCTCGTCGTCGGCCAGCGGACGGCGCCAGAGACGGCGTCCGGCGGCGCGTACGAACTGCGCCGCGCAGGTGTCGTCGGTGATGCCCGACGGCGTGCACGGTACGATGGACGCCCGGTGGGTGGGATCGAGCGCCGCCGCGGCGACGGCGCGCGCGATCGCGTCGTACTGCTCGAAGCCCGACGGCGTGACGCTCACGTTCGACGCACCGACCGCGAGCAGGTTCGACGTTCGCGCGTCGGGCTCGAAGCGGCCGGCGACGGTCACGTCGTCGCCGAAGACGTCGGCGACCGTCGCGCGATACTGGAGCTCCGTCAAGCGCCGCATGGCGAGCGGACCGGCCTGCACGACCGGCGGATCGGGCACCGGTCCGGGCGGCTCGGTGGGCGGCTGCGTCACCGGC
>JAIEPK010000637.1 GCA_019749875.1 Candidatus Binatia bacterium
TCGCGCCATGCACCGGCGAGCGACAGCGCGCACAGGGCGCCGATCAGCGCCGCGGCGAGCGTGCGTCCGACCGGCAGGCGCGCCGCCGCGGCACCGACCAGCAGATACCAGCCCGGCGTGACGTAGAGCAGGTAGCGGCCGAGGAACACCGGCTCGATCGCCGACGCCGCGAACGCGGCGACGAGCGGCACGACGCTCCACGATACGAGCACCACGGCCGTGCGTGGTGCGAGCGCGGCGCTCGCGTGCGCGCCGCCGCCGGGCCGGAGCGCGGCAGCAGCCGTGGCCGCGGTCACGAGCGCCGCTTCGAGGACCAGCAGCGAGCCCGACCCGGTGAGCTTCGCGAGCTCGTTCGGAATGCCGCGCCACGTCGGCGGCGGCAGCCAGCCGGCCATCGGCAGCGGCCAGAGGTTCGCCCAGACGTAGAGCGCCAGCGGAGCGACCAGCAACACCGCAGCGATCTGCGCCCCGACGATCCGCAGGAACACGCGCGGCCGCACCCCGCGTCCCGGCAGCGCCGCGAGCGCCTGCGCCACCAGTGCGAATACCGCGACGTAGTGCGTGTACAGCAATGCCGCGTCGATCAGGCACAGCAAGATGAGGCGCCGCCGCGTCACGCGCTCGAGCAACGACAGCAGGACGTGGAACGACGCGATCGCCAGCAGCAGCACCAGCGCGTACGGACGCGCTTCGTGTGCGAAGAACGTCTGGCAGCGCGACGTGAGCAGCAGCGCCGCTGCGAACAGCCCGCTGCGCGCGTCGACGAAGCGACGCCCGAGCTGGAAGAGGGCGACGACGGACGCCGCACTCGCGAGCGCCGACAGCGCACGCGCCGCGCCGAGGCTGGTGCCGAAGATCTGCAGCCAGCCGTGCAGGACGAGCGGGTAGAGCGGCGGCGTCGCGTCGGCACGCAGGTAGCGGCCGAGGTCGTACGGCTGCTGCACGTTGCTCATCGTGACCGCTTCGTCGAACCAGATGCTCTGGCGTCCGAGCAGCGGCAGGACCAGCGCGAGGCTCGCGGCAAAGAGCGCGATCGACACCAGCGACGCGTGCCGGTCGAGCCGATCGGAGCCCAGCGCCGCACCCGACGGGCGCGCCGCGAGCCGCGCGGAGTCCTCGAGCACGCTGGCCATCCGATCGACTATCGGCCGGCGTGCGGCGCGACTGTAAGGCCTGCCAGCGGGGCGGTGCGAGATCATGTGTCGCCTGCAGCGTGCGGCACGCGGGCGGTGGCACCCGCTCCCGGCGCCGCACGCTGCAGGGGTCAGAGGCCGTTCAGCGCATCGACCACCGCGAACACGTCGCCGATGTCGAAGAAGTCGACGGTGACGAAGTTCGGCAGCGAGGCATCTTCGGCCGCGCACTGGTTCGCGCGATCGATGAACAGCGGGTCGTGGTTGATCTGGTTCGCGAGCGTCGGCGAGCCGAACACGTTGGTGAGGAAGTGATTCAGGATGAACAGCCGGTTCGCCGGATTGCCGCGGTTCGGCGTGCACGACAGGTCGGCCGGCGTGGCGAACGAGTAGTGCGTCTCGAACGCGTAGTCCCAGACGTCGTGGTACCAGCCGTACGTGCCGCCCGCGTTGTCGGTGAACACGACGAGCCGCCGGTCGGACGCGATCATCTCGCGCAGCGTCGGCCACGGATCGGACACGCCCTGCGTGTGCACGTACGGCATGAGGCCCGCCGTCTCGAAGGCCAGGCGCGTGTCGTTCGCCGAGATGTAGCTCTCGAAGATGATCGACACGATCTCGTACGGGTGGCTCTCGAGGAACGCGCGCAGCTCGCCGAGCGTCGTGACCAGCGGACGCTTACCGAGCGCACAGTACGCGTGGCACAGGTATGCGACGCCGCCGTCGTAGTGCGTGTCGAGCATCAGCCCGCGTACTCCGGCCTCGAGCTGGTGCACGACGGAGAGATTCTGGTTCGGCCCGGTGAAGCCGTCCTCCGCGTTCGACATCGCGTTGTGCGTGGTCGCGTAGGCGACCTCGTCGAAGCGACGGTCGCACAGCTCCGGGGCACCGTTGCACGCGTAGACCGCGCGCGACGCCAGGCAGACCTCGCGCGTGGCCCCGCGGCTCAGCGTCACGGCGCCGAAGCCGTCGTTCACGTGCAGCCCGTTCACGCGTGTCGCCGCGCCGGCGCGGGCAGCGTAGCAGGCGAGGTGCGTGGCGGCGCTCTTCTGCGTGTCGCCCGCGACGTTCGCGGCGGCGCAGAGGCGCTTGGGACGGAGGATCTCGTAGTCGGTCGTGTTGCCGTCCGCGCCGGTGAGCGCGACGATGGCGCCCTTGAACGGGAAGCTCGCCGCCTTGCCGGCCGCGTGCGCGCTCCAGCACTGGTAGCGGTCGACGCCGTGGCTCGCGAAGTCGAGCGCCGCGGGCGGCGTCGCCGGATCGACCGCGGTCGGCGCCAGCAGCGCGCTCGGGCGGCCGAGATCGAAGGCGTGAGCACCGAGCGCGTTGTCGATCGCGACGCCGCGGATCGGGCGGGTCGGCGCGGCCGACTTCTCGCTGCGTCGCACCAGATGGGTCGCCGTGTCGGCGGCCGGCGTGCCCGAGGTCCCGGCCGGCGCGCACAGACGGTCCGGATGCTTGACGGTCGCGGATGCGGTCGCGAACGGATCCGTGATCGCGACGCCGGGTACGGGCGCCGGGCGTGCGGTCCCCGCCTGGCGGGTCGCCGCGTCGCAGACGAAGGCCGACGGCGCCGCCGCGGCGCTGCCTGCGAAGGACGACCCCACGAGCGCGGCCGCGAGGAGAACGAGCGAGGGCAGGCGAGGGTGGGACGGGTTCCGCATCATGGCGCGGAACTGTAAGAGAGCCGTCCGCGAGGAGGCAACCCGGAATGAGCGACCGCACCCCCATCCTGATCGGCGCCGGCCAGATCACGCAGCGCGACGTGCCGCCCGAGGCCGTGCAGGAGCCGGTCGTTCTCATGCGCGACGCCGCGCGTGCCGCCGCGCGCGATGCCCGGCTGACGGACGCCGCGCTCGCCCGGGTCGACGTGGTGGCGGTCGTGAACCTGCTGTCGTGGACCTATGCCAACGCGCCGCGCCGCCTCGCCGGGCTCCTCGACGCGCAGCCGCGCGACGAGATCTACACCACCATCGGCGGCAACTCGCCGCAGTCGCTGGTCAACGCGACCGCGGCGCGGATCGCGCGCGGCGAGGTCGCGCTCGCGCTGCTCGCCGGCGCCGAGGTGATGAACGGCGTCAAGCGCGCGCGCCGCGCCGGCGTCCCGCTCGCGTGGGACGAGCCGGCGAGCACGCCCGTACCGCAGTCGTTCGGCGACGGACGCTCGGGCACGACCGATCACGAGGTCAAGCACGGACTCTTCCTGCCGGTGCAGGTCTACCCGCTGTTCGAGAACGCGATCCGCGCGCGTGCCGGACGGACGCAGGCGGAGCATCTGCAGCATCTCGGACGGCTGTGCGCGCGCCTCGCGGCGGTCGCGGAGGGAAACCCCTACGCCTGGTTCCGGAGCGCACGCAGTGCCGCGCAGATCGCGACCGTCGACGCCGACAACCGCATCATCGCCTGGCCCTACCCGAAGCTCATGAACTCCATCATCGACGTCGACCAGGGGGCCGCGCTGCTCATGACCTCGGTGGGCATGGCGAAGGAGCTCGGCGTGCCGCGCGAGCGCTGGGTGTTCCTGCAGGGCTGCGCCGAGGCGCACGACAGGTGGTTCGTGTCCGAGCGCTGCGACTATGCGCGCTCGCCCGCGATCGCCGCGGTCGCACGGCGCGCGCTCGCGACGGCCGGCGTCACGATCGACGACGTCGACCTGTTCGATCTGTACAGCTGCTTTCCCAGCGCGGTGCAGATGGCACAGGATGCGCTGGGACTTTCGCCCGACGATCCGCGACCGATCACCGTCACCGGCGGGCTCGCCGCGTTCGGGGGACCCGGCAACAATTACTCGATGCACGGCATCGCGAGCATGATGGACCGGCTGCGCGAGAGGCCCGGCACGCGCGGCCTCGTCACGGCACTCGGCTGGTACGTGACCAAGCATGCGATCGGCGTCTACGGCACCGAGCCCGTTCCGCAGCCGTCGGACGCGGCGGCGGGGTCGCTGCAGCCCGCGCTCGACGCGATGCCGAGCCCCGAGCTGGCCGAGCAGCCCGACGGCCCGGCGACGATCGAGACCTACACCATCGCGCACGGGCGCGGTGGCGAGCCCGAGCGCGGCATCGTGATCGGGCGACTCGCCGACGGACGCCGCTTCTTGGCGGCCCTCGACGGCGAGCGCGCCGATCTGGAGGGCCTGGAGCGTGAGGAGGGCGTCGGCCGGACCGGGCGCGTCACGCCCGGCGGCAACGGGGCGAATCTGTTCCGGCTCGGCTGAGCAGCGTGCCGTTCAGGAGATCTTGCGCCCCGCGAAGTTGCCGCGGAGCTGAACGATCCCGCCGTTCACCAGCCGCGTCACACGGGCGACGACCTCGCGGTCGTCGTCGGTGAAGCGGCTGAGCCACGTCACCAGCTCGAGCATCGTCGTCTTGATGGGAAACGAAGCCATCTCGACCGATCCGTGCAGCAACGTGCGTGCCACGAGCGGTGCCCTGGGCCGGCGGAGTCTCGTCGTCGGCGGCACGCCAGGGCGTCGCGCGGCACGTTGCGCGCGTGTGGGTCCGCGCACCAGCGCACGGTCCGGGAGTCGTCCGGAAGCTGGAATCAGGATGCGAGCGCGCGCGTCGCGTGCGGCACCGGATGCTGCAGCGAGGCGATGCGGCGCGCCCACCACGCGACCAGCGCGATCGCGACCACGATGAGTCCGACCGACAGCCCGATCCACAGCCCGCGTACGCCCATGCCGCCGCGAAAGCAGAGGCCGTAGCCGACCGGCAGCCCGATCACCCAGTAGCCGACCGCCGCCGCGACCATCGCGACGCGCGTCTCCCCGCTGCCGCGCAGGATGCCCGCGCCGACCACCTGCAGGCCGTCGAAGAGCTGGAAGACGGCGGCGACCTGCAGCAGCGAGATGCCGGTCGCGATCACCGCCTCGTCGGTGGTGAAGGCGCGCATCACCAGACGCGGTGCGAGCACGAACACCAGCGCGGCGAAGCTCATGAACGTGCCGCCGACCGCGAGCGCCGCCCAGCCGGCGCGCTCGGCGCCGCGCGGATCGCCGGCGCCGAGCGCCTTGCCGACGCGCACCGCGCCCGCCGATGCGACGCCGAGCGGGACCATGAAGCTGAACGCGGCCGCGCCGAGCGCGATCTGGTGCGCCGCGAGCGACAGCGGGTCGAGCCCGGCTGCGAGCAGCGTCGCGGCGGTGAACACGCCGCCCTCGAGCACCACCTGCGCCGACGCCGGCAGGCCGAGCTTGACGATGCGCGCCAGCACGGCGAAGTCCGGCGCCAGCGCGACGTGGAAGAGAGCGCGGTCCTCGCGCCGCGCGTGCCAGAGGACGAACGCGATCAGCACGGCCAGCATGTAGACGCGCGAGAGGGTGGTCGCCCAGGCGGCTCCTTCGGCACCGAGCGCCGGCGCGCCCAGGTTGCCGAAGATCAGGATCCAGTTCACGAGCACGTTCACCAGGTTGGCGCTGACCAGCGCGAAGGTCGCGGCGCGCACCAGGCCCACCGCCTGCAGGTAGCGGCGCAGCGCCACGAACCACAGGAACGGCAGCAGCCCGATGCTCACGGTCGACAGATAGGCGCGCGCGTCGGGCAGCACCGCGGGATCGATCCCCGCGAGATGCAGCCAGTGGTTCGCCGCCCAGAGCAGCACCGACAGCACGACCGTCAAGAACACGCACAGGTACAGGCTCTGCACCAGCGTCCGGTGCGCCTCGTGCATGCGGCCGCCGCCGAACGCGTGGCTCACCAGGTAGTCGAGCCCGAGCAGGATGCCGATGCCGAACATCGACACGAAGTGGAACAGGTTCGCGCCCACCGAGACCGCACCGATCGCGGACGCGCCGACGCGCCCGACCATCATCACGTCGACGAGCCCCATCGCCATGCCGCCGAGCTCGGCCACGACCACCGGACCGGCGAGCCGCAGCAGCTGCGGCAGCTCGCGGCGCAGCCCGGCGACCGAGAGCGGCGCATGGTGGTGGGCGACGGAGCTGGCGGCAGACGACGACATCGGAATCGGCGAGGGTAGCGTGTCGGCGCGGCTCGTCCGAGAGGCTTCCTCCCCCGTGGAGAATTGCCGCGACCGCCACGCGCACGCTAGGACCACCTGCACATGAAGCTCGGAATGACCCTGCCGTCCATGGTGCCGGATCTGACCCGCGAGCAGCTGCTCGCCTGGATGCGCGGCATCGACGCGGGACCGTGGTCGTCGCTCGCCTGCGGCGAGCGCCTCGCGTTCCCGAACCCGGAGATGATGGTGTCGCTCGCCGGTGCCGCCGCGGTGACCGAGCGCGTGCGCATCGCCTTCACCGTCGTCGTCCTGCCGCTGCACCGCACGCTGCTGATGGCGAAGCAGATCGCGACCCTGGACGTGCTGTCCGGGGGCCGCGTGTCGGTCGCGGTCGGCATCGGCGGACGCGAGGAGGACTACAAGGCCGCCGAGGCGCCCTTCGAGAAGCGCATGGCGCGCATGGAGAAGCAGGTCGCGCAGCTTCGTCAGGCGTGGGCCGGCGAGGTCGTGCTCGAGGGGGTCAATCCGATCGGACCTGCGCCGGTTCAGCCGGGCGGACCGGAGATCCTCGCCGGCTCGCTGATGCCCAACTCCATCCGCCGCGTGTCGCGCTGGGCGGACGGCCTCAGCGGCTTCAGCTTCGCGCCGGATCCCGGCGAGATCGGCGCCGCCTTCGACGTCGCGCGCGAGGCCTGGCGCGAGCGCGGACGCCCGGCGCCGCGGCTCGTCACCAGCTTCTGGTACGCGCTGGGGCCGAAGGGCCGCGAGCAGATGGACGTGTACGTCAAGCGCTACCTGAACTTCTTCGGACCCGACGCGGCGGTCGGCGTGGCCGCGATGTGCAGCGCGGTGACGCCGCAGGCGCTGCGCGACGTGGTGCGCCGCATCGCGGATCTGGGCACCGACGAGCTGATCCTGGTGCCGACCACGGCGGATGTCGACGAGCTGAAGCGGACGGAGGACGCGCTCGCGTGACGCAGCTCGACGAGAAGCGCGCTCGCGTGACGCGCTCCGAAGGAAAGTCGCGCTGCCGGCGTCCGTGCCATCGATGACGCGATCGGAGGACGGACGGGTGCAGGAGCAAGCAGCGGTGTCGCCGATCGTCGACGCGCGGGTCTCGGCGTCGGCGGCGGATCTTCATGCGCGCTTCCGTGCGGCGGAGCCGTTTCCGCACGTGGTCATCGACGGCTTCCTCGAGCCCGGCCTCTGCCGGCGTCTCGTCGAGACGTTCCCGGCCTACGACAGCGAGCGCTTCCGCAACGACTGGGGCGAGCTCGGCAAGGCCTGGCGGGAAGACGTCTCGCGCCTCGGTCCGGCGTGGGCGGAGCTCGATCGCGGCCTGCGCGCGCCCGAGTTCCTGGCTCTGCTGAGCCGCATCTCGGGCATCCCGCGCCTGCTGTTCGATCCGACGTACTTCGGCGGCGGCACGCACGAGAACCTGCACGACATGGAGCTCGACCCGCACATCGACTTCAACCTGCACCCGCAGTCGCAGCTGCACCGTCGCCTGAACCTTCTCCTCTATCTCAACGAGGAGTGGGACGACGCCTGGGGCGGGTCGCTCGAGCTGCACAGCAATCCATGGAAGCCGCCGCACGAGAACCGCATCACGACGATCCCGCCGCTCATGAACCGCTGCGTGATCTTCGAGACCAGCGACCACTCCTGGCACGGCTTCCGTCGCATCGCGCTGCCGGAGGATCGCCGGCGCCTCTCGCGGCGCTCGTTCGCGATGTACCTCTACACGCGCGAGCGCTCGACGGTACCGCTGATCCCGCACGACGTGACCATCTACACCGACCGGCCGCTGCCCGAGCGGCTGCACGCGGGCTACACGCTCACCGAGGCCGACGTCGCCGAGCTGGGCGCGCTGGTGTCGCGGCGCGACCGCAAGCTCGAGTACCTCTACGGTCGGACCATCGACTACGCGCAGCGCACGCTCGAGGAGCGCGTCCGGCTCGCGGGCCGCTCGCAGTGGCGGCGGAGCTTGGTCGAGCGCGCGGTGCGCAAGGTACGGCGCGTGGCGAGCGAGCTGCTGTCGCGCGGCGGCGACCAGACGCAGCGTCGCTGAGCGCGGCAGGCACGGCGCGCCGCTGCGCCGCCGCCGAGCGGTGCCCGCGCGTCGCGATTCGCGCTTGACCCGAGTCCGGAAATAGTGGCACGCATGGTGTCACTATGAGGATGAGGCCCGCCCGGTCGCTCGCCATCGTCACTCTCCTCGTCGCCGCACTCGGCTGCGGTGACGCGTCGACGTCCGGTGTGGACGCGAAGATCGACGCCCTCTTCGGCGCCCCGCCGTTCGGCACCGTGAACCGCACGGAGGCGCGGCGCATCCTCGAGACGAAGCCCGAGGACGACGGACCATTCTACATGGTCAACTTCATCCACCACCGCGAGCATGCCGAGTACCGCGACGGGCGGCCCACCGAGCTGACGGGCGCGGAAGCGGACGCGCTGTACAACCTGCTCGTGCTGCCGATGCTCGCCGACATCGGTGCGCAGCCGTTCTACGTCGGCGGCGTCGAGCGCACGCTGCTGCCCGGCGACGGGCAGGAGTGGGATCAGATCGCGGTGGTGCTGTACGCGAGCCGCGCGAAGTTCATCGAGATGATCTCGCGGCCGGACTTCCACGACGCTGCCGCGCACAAGGTCGCGGGCGTCGAGCGGACGATCGTGCTGGTCACGCATCCCGCGCCGGACCAGCTGCCCGAAGACCTGCGCCGCGTGGACCTCGCGAAGCTGCCGTTTCCGCCGACTGCGGATGATCAGCCGATCAACCTCGTGCACCTGATCCGCTTCAACGAGACCGCGCAGTACGCCGACGGACGCCCCACGACGCTCACCGGACGCGAGGCGTTCGATCTCTACGAGCAGGGCCGCGTCGCGCAGGCGCTGCCGCTCGGCGTGCGTCCGGCGATCAAGCTCGACGTCGAGGCGGAGCTGATCGGCGACGGCCGCGGCTGGGACGAGGTGCGCATCAACAACTTCCCGAGCCGCGCCGCGTTCGCGGAGCTCACCACGCGGGAGAGCCTCGATGCGGCGGGCTACGAGAACCGCGTGGCCGGGCTCGCCGACACCTACGCGCTGCTCGCGGCGCCGATCGTCAATCAGGTCGGCTACCTGCCGCCGCGCGAGCCGTGACGCGCGGCATGCGACGAGAGGGGATCGCGTGATGCGTGCGCACGGGATGTCGCTCGAGACGGCGCGCGCGCTCGGCCTCTACCGGCTCTACGGGTCGGAGATGTCGATGTTCACCGCCAAGGTCCGGCCGGTGTTCCGCCGCAAGGGTCTGCGCTGGGTCGAGCAGCTCGCGACGCAGGCACGCTGGCAGGAGGCGGAGGACCTGACCGGCAACCGCATGATCCCGATCGTGCTCACGCCGGAGGGCGAGTGCGTGCAGGACTCGAGCCTGATCATCGACCTGCTCGAGGCGCGCCACCCCGAGATTCCCGTCGAGTCGCCCGATCCGGTGGTGAAGCTGCTCGGCCGGATCTTCGAGCTCTACCACGACGAGCTCATGCCGCTCCTCGGCGTGTACTTCCGCTGGATCAAGCCGGAGGCGATCGAGGAGGGCAAGGCGCGCGCGGTCGCGATGAGCGGCGAGCCCGCGCTCGCGGAGTCGGCGCGAGAGATGATCGGCGGCTACGCGCCGATGCTCGGCATCGACGAGCGCACCATCCCGGCGATCGAGCGCCACTACGAGGATCTGCTCGACGCGCTCGAGACGCATCTCGAGTCGAGTCCGTTCCTGCTCGGCGACGTGCCGTCGCTGGCGGACTTCGCGCTCTGCGGCACCGGGCACGCGCACCTGTACCTCGACCATGAGCCGCACCGGATCATGTGGCGACGTGCTCCCCGCGTCACGCACTGGGTGATGCGCGTCGACAGCGCCGATCCGTTCACGTCGGGCGAGTGGCTCGATCCCGCGGCGCCGCCGGAGAGCCTGCGCGCGCTGCTGCGCGTCACCGGCCGCGTGGCGGCGTCGTACGTCGGCGACATCGTGCGTGCGCTGCGCGAGCCGCTCGCGG
>JAIEPK010000047.1 GCA_019749875.1 Candidatus Binatia bacterium
GAGCGCCGCGGTCGGTCCGGGGCCGCACGACCCGGCGGGGCTCGCGCTGGCGGCGCGCGGCATCCTCGTGCAGCACGACGCACGCGTGCTGGACGCGCTGCCTCGCATCCGCGTACCGACGCTGGTGGTGGTCGGCGAGCACGACCGGCCGTTCCCCGCCGCCGCCGACCTCATGGCGGCGAAGATCCCGGGCGCCGAGAAGGTCGTTCTCCCCGGCGCGGGACCTGGCGAGCGTCGCGTGAGCGCTCACGCCGGCGCGAGCTCCACCGCCCGCAGCGCGCGCCGGGTCGTGTAGCCGCCGGAGGGATTCACCTCGTCCCGGCGGCTTCTGCGTCGGGACGCGAGTCGCTCGGTACGCGCACCGTCCGGCGGCGCAGTCCACGGCGAGCTCCCGCTCGCGCGGCACCTCGCCCTGCCGCGAGCGCGCCGCGCGCGGACCACCGGCGAGGCAGAGCGTGATCCCCCGGGCGAGACCGCGACGGCCGTCCGCGACGCCGTCACCCGCGCTCGTGGTCGAGGGCTCGCCGTCGGGCTCCTTGTCTGACCCAGCGTCCAGGGCCGTACGCCGGACCGGACAACTTCCGTCCGACGGTTGTCGAGGTCGACCGACGAGATCGACGCATGCGTCGCCATAAAGAAACAGATTCGCTGGCATGCTCCTGGCTATGGTGCGTCGGCGATCCGCGTCCATGGGGGGCGCCGGTCGAGTGCGTCAAGTCTCGCCACGGGAGTCACCATGGAAGCGAATCGATCGCTCACTGCCCAGATCAGCGACCTCGCCGCACGCCTCGCAAGGCTGGAGGCGACGCTCGGTAGCGTGCCGCGCCCGCATCCCGTCGGGGGGAGCGCGGAGCGCCTGCATCATTGCAGCCTGCCGGCGGTGCCGCCGCGCGTGTTCGCGTCGGACGTTTCAGCCAATCGCGCAAGGCTCATCCGCGCCAGCGACAAGAAGTGGGTCAATGGCACCAAGCTCCGCTACTACTTCTTCGAGAATGGAGTCTGGGCCGGCGGCAGCGAGCAGAAGGATCTGGTACGCGAGGGCTTCGAGGTCTGGCGGCGGCTCGGGATCGGGATCTCGTTCCAGGAGGTGCGCGACATCGGCGAGGCCGAGGTGCGGATCGGCTTCTTGCAGGGCGACGGTGCGTGGTCCTACGTCGGACGCGACGTGATCGACATCCCCGGCCAGAGCGAGCGCACCATGAACTTTGGCTGGGACCTGACGCGAGACCCCCGCGGCGTCGACGTTCCAGCGCACGAGATCGGCCACACGCTGGGCTTCCCGCACGAGCACCAGAATCCCTTCGCGGGGATCGTGTGGAACGAGCAGGCGGTCTACGACTACTTCGGCGGGCCGCCGAACAACTGGCCACGCGAGTCCACCATCTACAACGTGCTTCGCAAGCTGGCTGCGGGAGAGGTCGAAGGTTCCGACTGGGATCCCGACTCGATCATGCACTACGCCTTCGACGCCGGGCTCATCGATCGGCCCGAGCAGTTCCGCAACGGGCTCCGACCGGCGGGCGGGCTGTCGGCGGCCGACGTCGCCGAGGTGCGTCGCTTCTATCCGCCGCTGGACGACGCGGCCAATCCCCAGCTCGTTCCGCTGCGCTCGGAGGCGCTCGCGCTCGCCCCGGGTGAGCAGAAGAACTTCTCGATCGTGCCCGGTGCCACGCGCGACTACACGATCCAGACGTTCGGTGAGTCCGACACCGTCATGGTCCTGTTCGAGGATCAGGGGGGAGATCTCCGTTACGTGCAGGCCGACGATGACAGCGGCACCAGCCTGAACGCGCGCATCACCGAGCGGCTGTACAAGGGTCGCAAGTACGTCCTTCGCATCCGCCTCTATGCCAGCGATGCGGTGGGCGGAGGCTCCGTGATGCTGTCTTGACGAGGACATCGGGCGGGCGCTCGCCGAGCGCCCGCCCGTGGCCCGGCTCTACGCTGCCGCGCTCGAAATCCGCGGCGAGCCCGGCTGCTGGGCTCGTCGACCTTCGGGGCGGATGGAAGCGCCACTTCTTCACTCGTCGATTCGAAAAGGCTCGGCGCATCGCCGTGAGCGAGCACGCGCAGTCTCACGGCAGCGCTCCCGCCGCCGCCGCCGCGAGCGTCTCGTGCGACGCCGCCAGCACGGCGCTCGCGGCCGCACGGGACGTGCGAGGATTGGCGGCATCGAGCTCGCGGATCAACTGTGACAGCAGATCACGAGATGCGCGCCCGTCGGCGCGCTGCACGACCTCCGCCGCGAGCCAAAGTGCGTACGCGCGGAGAAGCCCGCCCGGATCCTCGACGGGCGCGTCCGTCTCCACCGAAGAGGGCGGTGCCGTGAAGGCAACGCCCGAGAGCATCGCCAGAGCCGCGTCATCCGCAGCGCCGCGCGCATGCGCGAGAAGCGGCATCTCGAAGACGACGCGCTCGCCGATTCGGAAGCAGCCCGACGCGGCATCGCAGGCCGCGTCGCGCACCGACAGCACGATGCGGGAGGTGACCAGCTCGGCGAAGCCTTCCTGCACCGATCCACGCGCCGGCTCCGGGAGCTCTTGCATCACGCTCTCCCATTCGAAGGCATCGATCGTGGCCAGCCGCGTACCGATGTTGGCACTGACGTCCGCGCGGCCCAAGCTTCGCCATGCTTCGTCCGGCGCGAGCGCAGCGAGATAGCGCAGCGCCACGGCGAGGCGGTGCGCGTCTTCGGGGGCGGCGACGAGCGCCCTGGCCGCCGCGCGCTTCAGCTCCGGATGGTCGAGCTTCGCGCGCGCGGCGGCAGACCAGACGTCCGCATCGTCCCGGGCGGTGGGTTGCTGCTGCACCAGGAGCGTGAGCGCGAGGCGTGCGTCGTTGCTCGCCAGACGGTCGATGGCGTCGAGGACTTCGGTCCGCGTGAAGGGCACCGCAGCCCCTCCGCCCGATGCGACGATCGCGCCGCGCACCGCGTCGACGTCGCCGTTCTCGGCGAGACGCTGCAGCATCTCCTTTCGACCGGCTGCGAGCTCGTCGCGAAGGAAGCGCCTCGCCGGCAGTCCTCCGGCGTTGGCGAGCAGCGACTCGAGACTTTGCCGGCGGGGGTCGGGCTCGCTCGCATCGATGGGCACCGGCAGGTTCGCTGCGACGAGGGATGCGATCTGGTCGGGCAACGGGCGGCCATCGCGCGTGATCGCACGCAGCAGCCGGATGCGGGTGTTCCACATCGGGCTCCACGGCGGGTCGAGCGTCGGCGGGCGCGGATAGGAAAGGAGCCCGACCAGGGCGCTCGCCGGCAACGTGGCGCCGAGCCTGCCGAGGGCATCGTCGAACTCGGCGCCGGCGAAGCTGTCGCTGCCATCGCCACCGCGCCACGCGAGGAGCTTCTCGACCAGCGCGCGATGCGCCGACCACGTCGCACCGCGGTCCTCGACGAGCAGCGCCAGGTACGCGGCGTACACGGCGCCGGCGTCGAAGCTTTGTCCAAAGTGCTGCCGCTCCGCGGAGTCCTGCAAGGACGCTTCGACGAGGGAGGCAGCACGCCGGAATCGATCGGGGCTGTCGTCGTGCGCCAGACCCGCCACCAGCGCCTGGCGCTCGGCGACGCCGAACGAGATCGCGCGCGTCGCATGCCGCTGGATCAGCTCGTCCAGAAACCGGCGCGCTGCCGGATCGCGAAGCTCGGCCAAGCGGATCAGGACGATCGGCTCCGGCTCCGCCAGCGTGTGCAGTCTCGCCGCGAGCGCTCGGCGCGTGGCCGGGGGTACGGTGCCGACGTCCGCGGCGCCGAGCAGGACGAGCAGGACGGGGCGTGGCATCGCGGTGTCGGACTCCGCCCACGCGATCAAGCGGCGCGTCGCTCCCGGCACGCAGGCCGGCGCGGGACACGAGAGGCCTTCCAGCATGTCGAGCGCAGCCGGCGCTGCGCCGGGAGCGGCGAGCGTGTCGAGCAACGCGAGCGTCACCGCCGCGTCGTCGCGCTCGCGGACCGCATCGACGACGCGAGCAACGACGTGGCTCGGCACGCGTGCCACGTCCGGTGCGCGCAGCTCGGCGTCGAGCCAGCGGGTCACCGCCTCGGCCGGCGCGCGACGCACGAACGACGCGATCTCGAGCTGCTCCGCTGCATCACTGGTGCGAAAGCTCGCCCGCGCCATCCCGGCGAGCGCCGGCCAGTCGTCGATCAGCAGAGCCGCGAGCAGCGCCTGTCGACGCGCTCCCCAGCCGGTCAAGCCCGGACTCTTCTCGGCGACTCTGGCGACGTAAGCGGCGAGCGCTCGATGCTCGAACTCGCGCAGGGGCCCGTCGAGCCAGGCTCGCGGCTCGACCGATTCGGACAGCATCGTCTGCAGGAGCCGCTTGGCCGCAAGCAGCTGCAGGGTGTCCGCAGCCGCGTCCGCATTCACCGACCACAGCGCCGCGTTCGCGGCGCGGCGCCACTGCACGATCGCCGAGCGAGCATCGGAGGGGTCGAGCGCACGTTCCGTGAGGTAGTCGTTCAACCCGGTGGCCACCTGCTGCTGCGTCGCGAGCGCGTCCGACCTCGCGTACACCGGACTCTGCTGCCAGAGGACCAACGCATCGAAGGCCGCAACAGGATCTGCCTGCTGCATGATCGACGCTGCCATTCCCTCGTTGATGCGTGCTCGGGCGCGCGCGCCCAGAAGCGGCATGTACACGCCTTGCCGTCGCCATGCCTCCGCCGCCCCGAGCGGGCCCTCGGCGCGCAATGCGCGATCGATGCGCCACGCTCCGCCGAGGTCGAACCAGAGCCACGCGAGGGCGAGAGCGATCGCCAGGACGCCGGTCGCACGTCGCAGGCCGCGTGCTTGACGAACGATCCGATTCCCGAAGTGGAACCACTCGCGCGCGATCTTGCGCAGATGCTCTTCGACCCGCTCTGCGAATTGCTCCTCGGTCGTCGCGACACCGAAGAGGAAACGGCGCTGCTCGAGCCGGCGCGCGAAATCGGCCACCTCGGCGCTGCGCTGGCCCTCGTCGCGCAGGAAGTAGAACAGGACCTCGGCCGGCAATCCGGTTCGTCGTCGACGCTGCAGGGCATCCTCCAGCTCAGCGATCGTGCCGCTCGGGTAGCGCCCGGTCGACGTCCCGAGGCGGTCCTTCATGAAGCCCACGTAGACCTGGAACGCCTTGAGGTCGTGCCGCACGAGGAGCCGATCGATCCGTGCCTGGTAGCCTCCGTCGTCGGCTGGGCCCGGCGGAAGATCCTCCCAGAGAAGCGGCTCGAACCGGATGCGCCGGGAACGGGTGAGGTCGCTCTCGTTCAAGCGCCGAGCGATGCGAGCGACCAGCGCCCGCTCGCGCGCGCAGTCACCGGGCGAGGAGACGAACACGTACAGCACGGTCTCGCGACGGCGCCCGTCCATGACGAGCGATTCAGAGCCCGCGTGCGGATGAGATGCAAACGAGGCTGCGCGCGCGAACCTGCGCGATCAGCCTCTCGGCGACCGGCAAGTCGACTGCGGTCGTGCTCGCGCAAGGAGTCGGCTGCGGACCGTACGCCGTCCCGAATCATCTCGTGTGGCGCCCCGGGCGCAGGATCGAGCTTCGAGCTTGTTCTCGCACGCGACCGGCGAGGTCGCGACCTGCCATGCGGCGCCCGGTGGGGCTGCCGACGGTTGGGTTGCCTGCCGGAGCACAAGGTCCTCTGCGGCCACGGCCCGGTGGCCGCGTCGTGCTCGACGGCGCGCGACACCGAGGCGGCGTGCGCGCACCAGGGGGCTGCTGGGACGTGAAGCCGTTCCACCCGAGCGGCCTCTGCAACCGCCCGACCTCGACGCCGGCGTGCGCGGTGTATTCGTGCATCTGCCTCGCGTGCGGCGAGGGTGGCTCCTACGAGCAGTGCATCGACCGAGGTGACGTCACGGGCACGACGCCGGGCACGGGCTCTGCCCCGGCACCGGAAGCTGCGCGTGCGTCGGCTGCCATGTGCAGACCCCGTTGTCCTGCTCCCAGGTCGCGGTGCACTGCGCCGTTCCCGCCACGGGTTGAGTCGACGAGCAGCCGATCGGCCCCGGGCTGTTCGCCGACGCGGACGGGCAGAGCTGCAGCGTGAACTGCCCGCCGGCAAGGACGTAGTAGTTCGGCTCCAGGCACGGTGTGGTGCACGCGGCGGACGTGCCGAGGCAGTACGCGCCGGGACAGCTCGAGTCGAGGCAGATCGCAGGAAAAGCCGGCGTCACGCCGTCGTTCTGCGTTTTGCTCGCGATGATCTGCATGCCGATGTCGAAGCCCTGGTTGAGCGACAGGTCGTAGACGTCCTGCTGGACGCCGCCGATGTTCTGATTGATGTCGAACTCCGCCACGCTCGAGCCCGACTCCTGCGTGCCGAAGAAGAAGACGACGTTCTGCCCGCTCTGCAGATAGAGCGTCGGACAGCTGGCACCGTTGCCGGCGACCGTCGTGCACGTCGCGGGCGTGTTCGCGGAGCCGCCGCCGATGGAGAAGTTGACCGGCAGCGAGCCCGTGCAGCCGTTGGTGATCACCAGCGTCGAGCACGGTGGCGACGTGCACGTCGACAGGGCGTCGGAGGCGGGGAAGCCACCGTCGCTTCCGTCGTCGGGAACGGGTGCCGGAGTGCCGCCGCCGCTCGATCCTCCGCAGGCGACGAGGACGCCCAGCAAGATGCCGAGCGCGATCGTCGATCGCACGAGCCGAAATGTCGTCGCTGCCGTCGCGCCCATCGCCTGGCCTCCTCGTCGCGGGAGCACCGCCATTGAGCCGTCGCACCGACGGTGCCGGCCGGGTCGGGAACCCGCTGAAGAGTCAACGGTCGCAATCCGGTTCGACTTGAGGCGCGGACGCGAGCGCCGCGTCGGACGCGCGGCCAGCCGAGACGAGGCACGACCTGGCTCGCGTCCCTGCGTCCTTCGATGGCTTGACGCGCCGCCGCGGGACGCGGGACGGCGCCGCTGCGTCGGCGATTCACGCTGGCGCGACGCCGTGCGATCGGGATACAGGAGCGCCCGACCTGCGCCGGGACGGGGCACTTTTCGCTTTGCGTCCGCGCCCGAGCGGGTGGTCGGCGTGCCCCAGACGGCTCGGCGGCGCTGCCGTCATGACGAAGAGCGATCGACGACGAGAGGTTCCTTCCGTGGACGAGACGACGAGAAGACCCGCACGGGCGGCGCTGCTGCTGCCGACCCTGATCCTCCTCCTGAACGCTTGCAGCGACGGCACGCAGCTGGCCGGTCCGATCACCGGCGTGCTCGCCGGACGAACGATGAGCGGAGAACAGATTCGCTGCCTCGCGGACGTCGATGGCGTGCGCGTCTGTCACGGCGATCTGAACGTCGGCACGGACGGCGCCGACGTCCGCTTCCAGACCTTCGACGGCGTCCCCTTGGCGGTGTGGATCACGCTTCCCGCGGCGCCGACGTCCGGCGCCGACGGCGGCTATCCCTTGGTCGTGCAGAGCCACGGCTGGGGCGCTCCGCCGAGCGGAGCCGACGATGCGCAGTACGGCGGTCCGACCGCGCGGCAGTGGGCGCAGGACGGCTATGCCGTCCTGCAGTTCGCGGCACGCGGCTGGGGTAGCTCGTGCGGCACCGCCGATTCGCGGGCGGTGAATCCGACCGCGTGCGCGAAGGGCTACATCCGGCTCGACGACTTCCGCTACGAGGCGCGCGACGTCCAGCACGCCGTCGGACTGCTGGTCGACGAGGGCGTCGCGGATCCGGCGCGGATCGGCGTCACGGGTGAGTCGTACGGGGCGGGCGTGTCGCTCGCGCTCGCGACGCTCAAGAACCGCATCATGAACCCGGACGGCTCGCTCGCTCCGTGGACGACCCCGGACGGGACGCCGCTCACGATCGCGGCCGCGGCTCCGTTCGCCGGCTGGAGCGACCTCGGATACGCGCTGCGGCCGAACGGGCGCACGCTCGACACGGAGCTCACGTCGGTCGACGCCGACCTGGTCCCGGCCGGTGTGCAGAAGCAGTCGATCAACGCCGGGCTGTACGCCGCTGGCCTGCTCTTCGGCTACTACGCTCCGGCCGGCGCCGACCCGGACGCCGACGTGGCGAGCTGGTTCGCGTACGTCTCCGCCGGCGAGCCCTACGATCCGATCGAAGACCAGAGGATCAGCGAGCAGTTCGCGCGCTTCCGCTCTCCCTACTCGCTGCTCGCGGGCGCCTATGGATTCGACCAGGTGGCGCCGGCGCCGCTGTTCCTCGCCAACGGCTTCACCGACGACGTGTTCCCCGCCGACGAGGTCCTGCGCTTCCACGACCGCGTGCGTGCGCTGTACCCGTCGCATCCGATCGCGGTGCTGCTGTTCGACGTCGGCCACCAGCGCTCCAACAGCAAGCCGGCCGACGTGACGCTGCTCCGCGCCCGCATCCGCGAGTTCTTCGATCACTACGTCAAGGGCACCGGGCCCGAGCCGACGATGGGGGTCACCGCGCTCACGCAGACCTGTCCGAGCAGCGCCCCCAGCGCCGGGCCGTTCGTGGCCGACACCTGGACGGCGCTCCACCCCGGCGAGGTGCGCTACGGCGACGCGCCGGCGCAGACGATCCTCTCCGCGGGCGGTGATCCCGCAGTCGCGGCCGCGTTCGACCCGGTCTCGGGCGGCCTCGCGTGCACGACCGCACCCGGCGCGGTCGAGGGGCCCGGCGTCGCGACGTACGAGCTCCCGGTCGTCACCGGGTCCGGATACACACTGCTCGGCGCGCCGACCGTGACGGCCGATCTCGAAGTGACCGGCGCGTTCGCGTACGTCGCGGCGCGCCTGGTCGACGTCGACCCGCAGGCGAACACCAAGACGCTGATCGCGCGCGGCCTCTACCGGATCGACCCGGCTGCACCGAACGGCCGGCAGACGTTCCAGCTCCATGCGAACGGATGGCACTTCGCGGCCGGCCACATCCCACGGCTCGAGCTGCTGGGCCGGGACGCTCCCTACGCGCGGCCCTCGAACGGCACGTTCGCGATCACGGTGTCGAACCTGGAGCTGCGGCTTCCCGTCCGCGAGGCTTCGTAAGCGGCCTAGGCCGGCGGCGATGGTCGCGCTGCGCGAACGCCGGCCGGCGAGCCTCGGGTTCCAGGTGGTCGCGAAGTACGTTATGCCCGCGACCGGTCCTGCCATGGAGTCGTTCCGTTCCCCGAGCGAAGGCACGCCGTCCGCGACGGCGCCCGCGCTGAGCTTCGTCATCCCGCTCTACAACAGCGAGGCGACGATCGGTGCGCTGGTGAAGGACATCGAGCAGCTCGACATCGATGGCG
This sequence comes from Candidatus Binatia bacterium, assembly GCA_019749875.1. Lineage (GTDB taxonomy): Bacteria > Desulfobacterota > Binatia > UBA12015 > UBA12015 > VGTK01. Next base: position 9,208 of record JAIEPK010000047.1, read on the forward strand.
GGCACGAGATCGTGCTCGTCAACGACGGCAGTCGAGACCGGACGGCGGAGGTGTGCCGAGAGCTTCTGCGCGGCGCGCGGGTGCCGATCGTCTTCGTCGAGCACACGCGCAACTTCGGCGAGCACAACGCCGTGCTGACCGGCTGGCGTCACGCGCGCGGCGCCTACGTCGTCAATCTCGACGACGACGGACAGAATCCGCCCGCAGAGGCGAAGCGCCTGCACGAGCACGCGCTCGCGCACCGGCTCGACGCCGTGTTCGGGCACTACGCAGACAAGCGTCATGCCGCTTGGCGCAACCTGGGCAGCTGGTTCACCAATCGCGTCACCGACTGGATCCTCGACAAGCCGCGCGGCTTCTACCTGTCGAGCTTTCGCTGCGTGAGCGCGCAGGTGGCGCGCAACGTCGCCGCCAACACCGGTCCGTTCCCGTACATCGACGGCATGATCCTGCAGGCGACGCAGCGCATCGGTGCGCTCGAGGTGCGCCACGCCGACCGCTCGGTGGGGCGCAGCGGCTACGACCTGCGTCGCCTCGTGCGCCTCTGGCTCAGCACCGTCGTCAACTTCTCCGTGATGCCGCTCCGTCTCGCGACGGTGCTCGGCCTCCTGATGGGCCTGGTCGGCACGGTCGGTGTCGCGTGGGTGATCTATCTGCGCTTGACGAATCGCGGTCCGACCTTCGGCTGGGGCTCCCTGATGGCGGCGCTGCTCGTCTTCTCCGGCACGCAGATGGTGATGCTGGGCGTGATCGGCGAGTACCTCGGGCGCGTCTTTCTGGCGGTGAACCAGCGGCCGCAGTCGCTGGTGCGGGAGGTGCTGCGCGGCGGGTCCCCGGACGACGACGCCGCGCGCTAGCACATCAGGGGAGTCCCCCCGGCTCTGCCGGGGAGGCAGCAGCAGTTTGACAATTCCGGGAGTCCAAAAGCG
>JAIEPK010000377.1 GCA_019749875.1 Candidatus Binatia bacterium
GCTTGCGCGCGGCGGCACTCGCCTTCGCAGCCGGCTTGACCGGCGCGCCCGCGCCGGGCGGCGCTGCCGTTGGCTCGCCCGCAGCCGGCTGTTCCACCGGCGTCGGCTCGGTCGGCGTCGCGGGCGCGCCATCGAGCAGCCGCATCACGCGCTCGTGCGACAGCTGCACGAAGGTCCCCTCGGCTTCGACGGTCACCACGTCGCCGTGCAGGACGCGTCCGCGGGTGTGCACCTCGCGGCCCTCGATCCGATCGACCCAGCCCTCGAAGCGCAGCTCGGCGAGCAGCGGCGTGGGCTTGCGGTAGCGAATTTCGAGCTTGCGCGTCGGGCCGGCGACGCCGCGCATCAGGTTCGCGACGTTGAACACCTGATCGAAGGTCGCGGCGAGGATCGCCCCGTGCACGCAGCCGGGCGGACCCTCGTAGGGGACGGTGAAGCGCACCAGCCCGACCGCCACCGGGTCGTGCCACTCGACCTTGACCGGCGGCGCGATCGGGCTCAGGCGTCCGATCACCGGATCGAACGGGAAGAAGTCGGCGGCGTCGCGCACCGGCGCGTTGCCGCCGGGATAGCGGGGCGGGTGCGGCGTCGGCACGTGACGCTCCAGCGCGTCGGCGATGCGCGCGACGTCTCGCGTGGCCTCGACGATCGCCGCACGCGGTGCGTCTGCCCCGACCGTCGCTGCGACCAGCCGTCGTACTTCGGCGGCCAGCGCCTCGACGTCGTCGCGCATGGCGTCGAGGCGCGCGCTGAAGTCGTTCTTCTCCGTCATGCTCTGGTCCCTCGCGCGAGCCGGGCCCGCAGCGGCGCACCGTAACGGTGCGCGAGCGCCGCGGCACGGCGACGGAGCATCGACCACGGGACCAGCAGCGGGTAGACCGCCATCACCGGCCAGAAGATCAGGTCGAGCAGCAGGAAGTTGCCGAGGTGGAAGCAGATGCCGGTCGCGAGGAACCACGGCAGCAGCCGGCGGAACACGATCGTGAGCGGGAACAGCAGCTCGAAGGCGAGCGCGCCGGCCGAGAGCAGCGCGCACAGAGCAAGGTGCGGTGCGACGAGTCGCCCGACAGGCGTGTCGTGCTTGAGGAGGCTGTACTGAAGCGTGAATCCGTCGGCCCACGCCGGGCCGCTGGTGACGAGCTTCGTGAGGCCCGCGTCGAAGTAGTAGAACGACAGCTCGACCAGCAGCAGCTCGAACGGCCAGCGTGCGAAGCGCGACGTGCGCGGCGGCGTGCTCGTGCCTGCGCGGGACCCGTTCGCGCCTCGCCGCTTGCACCAGCGTGCGATGGCGGCGTCGAGCGACCACGATCCGCCGCACGGCGCGAGCGCGAAGAAGAGCATCGCGTACAGCAGCGGAAGGGTGGAGTGCGTCACCTTCCCGAAGCTGTTGAGCAGACCCTCCTGGAAGAGCTGCAGCAGGAACGCACACGCCATCGCCAGATTGGTCGCGAGCCCGACGAGGCTCGCGAGCAGGGCCGCGTTCGTCGCGACGCGCAGTGCGTGCATGATCGCCACCGATGGTTGCTCGACACCCGCGAACGCGAGCGGAGCGACGGGGTCCCACGCGATCGGCGGCGCGTGCGCGATCATCGAGAAGCGCAGCCCGCCCCCGTTCAAGTAGAGAACGATCGCCACCAGCAGCACGCGCGCGACGGCGAGGTCCGACAGCGGCGCCTCCGGAAACCAGCGCCGGCGCCACGCCGCGACCGCACGAGCGCGAAGCCCGTCCTCGGCGCCGTCGTCGCGGCTCACGGCGGCGCCGCCAGCGGGCACGCGAAGCGCTGCTCGAGATCGGTGTCGCCGGAGCCCGGCCGTGCGACGATGGTCGTCCGCACGTAGGCCTCCTCCACCTGCAGAGAGCGAAGGCGACGTGCGTTGAACGTGCGCAGCAGCTCGCCGCAGCCCACGCCGGGGTCGGGATGACGGAGCAGCCGGCGCGCGAGCTCCGCGCGATTGAGGCCGAGCTGCCACGGTTGCATCTCGAACCAGCGGCCGGCCCGTCGAACCTGGATCGACCGGCGCACCGGTCGAGCCTCCGGTCCTTGACGTACCGCGAACATCGGCACGTTGGTGAGGGGCCACACCTCCAGCGCGAGAAAGCCCTCGGCCAACTTCAGAACGAAGAACGCCGCGACGCAGCCGGTGATGACCCATTCCCGCGCCGTCATCGCGTGGCTCTACACCGAGATCGCCTGCCAGTCGCCGCGGCGGAAGCGCCACGCCTTGAGCGACGCGCGCGCGATGTAGTCGCCGATCAACGCCGCCCACAGCCAGGCGAGGCCGAGATGGAGGACGCTCACCGTCAGGAACGACATGCCGAGCCGGCAGCCGTAGAAGGCGATCAGCACGGTGAGCAGCGGGAAGCGCGTGTCGCCGGCGCCGCGCAGCGCGCCGCCGATGGTGAAGTCCATCGCCATGAACGGCTGCGACGCCGCGAGCATGTGGATGAACGAGACGGTTCCCGCGACCACCGCGGGCGTGTCGACGAAGAAGTGCGCGATGTGCTCGGCGAACACGAAGATCACCACGCCGGTGGTCGACATGAGGGCGACCGACATCCAGGTGGCATGCCAGCCGGCGCTCTGCGCCCGCTTCGGCTGCCCCGCGCCGAGGTTCTGGCCCACCAGCGCCGACGCCGCCGCGGCGAAGCCGAAGCCGGGCAGGAAAGACAGCGCGAGGATGCGCACGCCGATGAAGTACGCGGCGACGGCATCCGTTCCGTAGCGTGCCGCGAACAGCAGGTAGAGGAAGAAGCCGAACTGCATCAGCAGCTGCTCCGCCGCCGCCGGATACCCGATCTGCAGCACGCGGCGGATGGTCTCCCCGTGCAGCGACAGATCGCGCCAGGCGATGCGCAGGCGGAGCCGGCCGGAAGCAAGCAGGAACAGCGCGAGCGCCATGCCCGTGCTGAACGCGAGTGCGGTCGCGAGACCCGAGCCGCGCACGCCGAGCGCGGGCATGCCGAGCTTGCCGAAGATGAACACCCAGTTGCCGAGCACGTTCAGCGCGTTGACCGTCAGTCCGACGACGAGCGGCGTGCGCGTGTCGCCGGCGCCGCGCAGTCCGGACGCGACGACGAAGATCACCGACGACGCCGGGATCGACAGCATCACCAGGCGCAGGAAGCCCGCGCCGAGCTCCACCACCTGCGGCTCGACCCCGAACGCCGCGACCAGCGGGTGCGCGAAGGCGATCACCGGAATGATCACCAGCGACGCGAGCCCCGCCGCGACCAGGATCGACTGCCCGAGCACGCGCTCGGCTTCGGCGAGACGTGCGGCGCCGATCGCGCGTGCGACCAGCGCCAGCGTGCCGGTGCCGACGGCCGTCATCGTGACCGACACGCCACCGAGGATCTGCGCACCGGTCCCGACCGCCGCGACCGACGGGGCGCCGAGACGCGCCACGAACAGCATGTCGACGAGCCCGACCAGAGACTCGGAGAGCATCGTGATGATGACCGGCCAGGCGAGCGACCAGATGACGCTGCGCGAGTGCCCGATCGCGCCGGTGCGCGGCGCCGGGCGGTCGCCGGTGAGGAGGAGGGGGCTCGATTCGGCGTCCATCGCGTGCTCGTGACCTGAACCGGACCGGCCCGGCCATCGCAAGCGCGGCCGTTTCCACGCGGGGCGCGGCCGTGCTCCGCCGCGCGTGGCGACGCGGCTCTCGCCACGCCACACGAATTTCACTTGCGTCCGGCGCAGGGCCGCCGTTAGATCGCTCCCTTCGACGCAGGGCGGCAGGATTTCGCAGCGATGATCAAGAAGAAAATCGAGGAGCGGATCGCGGAGACGGCGCTGTCGCGGCGCGAGTTCCTCGCGGGGATGGCGGCGGCGACCGGCGCGCTCGCGGTCGGCGGCTGCGGCGACTCGTCGAGCGGCGGCTCGGATCCGGAGAGCGAGCCGCTGCCCGATCCGACGAAGTCCGGCATCGAGCACGTGGTCGTGCTGATGATGGAGAATCGCTCGTTCGATCACATGCTGGGCTGGCTTCCGGACGCCGACGGCGCGCAGGCGGGGCTCGAGTTCGTCGACAAGCAGGGCAACGTGCAGCAGACGTGGGAGCTCGCGCCCGAGTTCCAGGGCTGCCAGTACGGCGATCCCGATCACGGCTACAAGGGCGGCCGCATCCAGTTCGACGACGGAGCCTGCGACGGCTGGCTGCGCGCGTCGACCAACGACAACTTCCCGATCGGCTACTACCGCCAGCAGGATCTGTCGTTCTACGGCGGTGCGGTCCCCGCGTGGACCACGCTCGACCGCTACTTCTGCGCGATCCTGAGCTCGACCTTCCCGAACCGCATGTACATGCACGCGGGTCAGACGGATCGGCTCACCAACACGCTGCAGTCCTCGACGCTGCCGGCGATCTGGGATCGCGTTGCGTCCGCCGGGCTCAGCGGCGCGTACTACTACAACGACCTGCCGGTGACGGCGCTGTTCGGCACGCGCTTCCTTCCGATCTCGCACCCCTACGAGAAGTTCCTCGAGGACGCGGCTGCCGGCAACCTCGCGAACGTCGTCTACGTCGACCCGCACTTCATCAGCGAGGATCTCGGCACGTCGAACGACGACCACCCGTTCGCCGACATCCGCAACGGGCAGATCTTCGTCAATCAAGTGTACGAGGCGCTGACCCAGAGCCCGAACTGGGAGAACACCGTCTTCATCGTCAACTACGACGAGTGGGGCGGCTTCTTCGACCACGTGCCGCCGCCGCTCGCGCCGCTGACCGAGGAAGATCCGATCATCGGCAACGACGGTCGCCTCGGCTTCCGGACGCCGACGCTCATCGCGTCGCCGCTCGCCCGCCGCGGCTTCGTCGGCCACCAGCAGTACGACCACACCTCGATCCTCAGCATGATCGAGTGGCGCTGGGGGCTCGCGCCGCTCACGGTGCGCGACCAGACCGCGAACAACATCGCGCACGTGCTCGACTTCGGCCGCAAGAAGAACTTCGACGTGCCGCGCTTCACCGTGCCGCAGGGCCCGTACGACGGCTCGTGCGCGCCCGAGGCGGCGGCGCTGCACGAGTCGCTGAAGGACGTGCGCGGGCTGCGCGCGAAGGCCGCAGCGCTCGGCTTCTACCTGCCCTGAGGACGGCCCGCGGGGCATCGCGCGCACCGCGATGCCCCGCGCGATCCTCGTCCCCGGCGCGCGCTCGCGAGAGCGGTCGTCGCGGGGCCGCTCTCAGCCCTCGCGCACCGACGCCGCGTCGATGCCGAACTTCTCGAGACGGTAGCGCAGCGTATCGCGGCTCAGCCCGAGCAGCCGTGCCGCGCCGGTCTGGCTGCCGCCGCTCTTCTTCAGCGCCTGCAGCAGCAGCGAGCGCTCCAGCTCCTCGAACTGCAGCCCGCCCTCGGGGATCTCGAACTCGCCGCGTCCGCTCGCGGCACCGCCGGCGCGCTCGGCGGACGGAGCGCCCGCCATCGCCGCCGCGTCGGGCAGCGCGAGCGCGCGAGCGTCGATCAGGTCGCCTTCGGTGAACAGCACGGCACGGTCGAGCGTGTTGCGCAGCTCGCGGACGTTGCCCGGCCACGGGTAGCGTCCGATCGCGGCCTCGGCGTCGGGCGTCAAGCGCTTCTCCGGCTGCCGGTAGCGCTGCGCGAGCTCGATCAGAAAGCGCCGCGCGAGCAGCGTGACGTCCTCGCCGCGATCGCGCAGCGGCGGCACGGCGAGGCGCGCGACGCTCAAGCGGAAGAACAGGTCCTGGCGGAACGTGCCCGCACGGACCATGTCCTCGAGGTCGCTGTTGGTGGCCGCGATCACCGCGACGTCGACCTTGCGGTCGATGCGCCCGCCCACCGGGCGGATCGTCTTCTCCTCGATCGCCTTCAGGATCTTCACCTGGATCGCGATCGGCAGGCAGCCGAGCTCGTCGAGGAAGAGGGTGCCGTGGTCGGCCGCCTGGAAGAGCCCGACCTTGCTCGTGCGCGCGTCGGTGAAGGCGCCGCGCTCGTGGCCGAAGAGCTCCGACTCGACCAGCGTCTCGGGGATCGCGGCGCAGTTGATCTCGATGAACGGCCGGTTGGCGCGCGGTCCGTTGTAGTGCAGCACGCGAGCGAGCAGTCCCTTGCCCGTGCCGGTCTCGCCGGTGACCAGGACGGTCGGCGGCACGGCATCCGACGGCAGCGAGCACAGGCGGCGCAGCTTGCCGCGCAGCTCCTCGATCTGCGCGCAGCCGCCGGCGATCGCTTCGAGGCCGGCCCCGCTCGCCTCGCGTCCGCGGTAGTACGAGACCTCGGCGCGCAGCTGGCTCTCCTCGAGCGCGCGTGTGACCGCGTGCCGCAGGTCGTCCATGTGCAGCGGCTTCTGCAGATAGTCGACCGCGCCGAGCTTGATCGCGCGCACCGCGTCCTCGATGGTCGCGTGCGCGGTCATCATGATCATCTGCGCGGCCGGCGCCTGCGCGCGCAGCTTCGCCAGCAGGTCGAGGCCACTGCCGTCCGGCAGGCGCAGGTCCATGAGCGTCAGATCCGGATTCAGCTCGGTGAAGAGCCGCTCGGCGTCGCCGCAGGTCGGCGCGAGGCTCACCGCGTGGCCGAGCTTCTCGAGCGCGCGGCGGATGTTCTTTCCGAGGATCTCTTCGTCTTCGACGATCAGCAGCGTGGGCACGGCGTCTCCGAGGGTAGTGGTCCGGCGTTCGGAGACCAACCGTCGCGCAAGGTCCGTGCCCGGTGCGGGGGGCGCTCTTGGGGCGGATGCCCCGGGGAGGGGCGGCGCAGACTGGGGGAAATGCCCGGGCTCGGCAGGGGCAAATGCCCAAGGCCCGGCGGTGCCGTCGAGTCCGTCAGGGCGGCGCTCATCGGTGCCCGTGCTCCGGTGGCACGTACGGGCATCCGCGCGCCCCGGTTGATTGTTTTCCTGGAATCATGCGTTGCGAGTCTCGCATGACGTCGGTGCGACCTTCGATCGCGCAGCCGGCGAGCGTTCGCCGGCTGCGGGCGGGCGGTCTCGGCGTTCGGCTCGCGGTGATCATCGTGGCGAGCCTGCTGCTCGGGCCGAACGCCGCCGCGCAGGACGGCGGCGAACGGCAGGTCTACCTGCGCGTCGGCATCGGCGAGAGCAACCCGCTCACCAAGGCCAACGACGTCGGCAACGTCGCGATCGGAGCGAATCTCCGGCGCTACTTCGGCGTCGAGCTGGCGCTCGACCGCTACGAGCTGACGCTGCGGCAGGGCTCCGTTCGCGCCGGCGAGACCAGCCAGCTCAACTTCGTCCCCGCTGCACGCTTCCGTTATCCGCTGCTCTCCGACCGGCTGGTGCCGTACCTGAGCCTCGGCGTGGGCGCGGTCACGACGCAGATCAACGACACCAGCACCGACGTCAACTGGAGCGGCGGTGGTACCACGCGCGCGCGTGCGGTCGGCAGCTTCGGCGGCGGCCTCGAGTACTACTTCTCCGACGACGTCGCGTTCGGCGTCGAGGGCAAGTACTTCCTCACCGGACAGCAGACGTTCAGCGCGCGCGGCGAGCGCACGTCGATCGACCTGTCGGCGGGCATCGTCACCTGGGGCCTGCGCGTCCTCTACCCGGAGACGCCCAACCCGGGCTCCCAGGCGCTCGTCGAGAGCCGCGCCGCGCGACGCTTCTTCGTCTCCGCGCGCTACGGCGTCGCGCTCCCCATGCGCAGCCATCCCTTCCCCGGCGTCGAGGCGCACCCGGAGCAGCCCGTCCTGGGCAGCAACTTCACGCCGCTCTACGTCATCGCGCTGGGCGTGCGGCTCGCGCCCTGGCTCGACCTCGAGCTCTCCGGATCGAATTATGTGCTCGACCTCCGCTATCCGGGTGGGACGAGCGAGTACGCCGTGTTCCCCGTCGTGTTGACGCCGAAGGTCCACGTCCCGACGTCGAGCGAGCGGCTCGATCCCTACCTGCTCGCGGGTGTCGGAGCCGAGTTCGTCGAGGTCAGCGACCGTCCGCCGGTCCCCGTCGACGGAACCGGCCACTCGGTGATCGGAGTCTTCGGTGCGGGCCTCGACTACTTCGTGACCAGCAACGTCGCCTTCGGTCTGGAGACACGGTACACGATCTCGCGCGGCCACACGCTGACCGTCGGCGACGCGCCGCCTCAGTCGGGAAACCTCGACTCGCTGTTCGTCTCGCTCGGTGTTCGAGCGTTTTTTCTCGACCTCTGAGCGTTCGTCGTCGCGACGTTCGAGCCGTGTCGGCGCTCCCCGCGCGTGAGCGTTGCACAAGCCGTGCGCTCGGTGCGGCGCGGCGTGCGTGGTCCGGCGCGACTCGACCGACGACCTTGGCCCCGGTCGCCAGCTCGGTCGGGCGACGCTGCGACTGAACGGACATCGCATCAACGGACCGGTGACGGGGGACGCGATCACCTGCACATCTCGAACGTGACGCTGCACGACCACATCGACACCGGCGCATACGGTGTACGTCTCACCGCGCGGGACGTCGTCGCGCACCACAATCGGTCCGCGTTCGGAGCGGGCAGAACGGCCCGGCTCGAGAACGTGACGGCGAGCGACAACACCGTCTATGGAGTCGCCGCGTCCGACAGCATCAGGATCCAGAGCTCGACGTTCACGGGCAACAGCTGGGCCGCCGACTCGCGACGCACGACCGTCGCCAACTCGCAGGTGACGGACAACAGCGACTTCGGCGTGAGAGGAACCAAGATCCTTCGCGTCGTCGACTCGACGATCACCGGCAATGGCTTCGCGCCGGGCCCGTTCTTCGGCGGGCCGTACGTCGATCTGCTGGGCGGCCAGATCGTGCTGCGGCGCTCGACCTGCGAAACGAGCTTTCTCACCAGCGGCGCCCCGAGGGGGGCAGCGCGGACTGACCGCGATCGCGCGTCGGTCGACGCGCTTTCACGGAGCTGGCGGGTCAGGAGGCGTGCACGTCGCACGCCCCGTCCCGGCCTCGCGCGACGATGCGCAGCGGGGACACCGGCGTGACGTCGCTGCCTGATCCATCTGCGGCCGGCTCGACCGGCTCGCGGCACGCTGGTACGACGCATGCGCAGCCGGTTCCCACCGATGCGCATCTGCGAGCCGAAGGACCCCGAGTCCGAGCGCGAGAAGGCGCCGTCCAGCATGGTCGGTCGCGACGGCGAAAGTCGCGCGATCGACGGATTTCTCGTACGTGCGGCGTCCGGACCCGCGGCCTTGGTCTTCGAGGGCGTCGCGGGGATCGGCAAGACGACGGTGTGGTCCTGCGCACGCGACCGAGCGGAGCGAGCACAGGCGATCGTGCTCTCGTGCCGCGCGGTCGACGCCGAGGCCAAGCTCGCGTTCTCGGCGCTGGCCGATCTCCTCGAGCCCGTGGCCGAGCGATCGCTGCCGCTGCTGGCCGAGCCGCAGCGCGTCGCGCTCGAGGTGGCGCTGCTCCGCGCGAGCCCGCAGGACGCGTCGCCGAGCCCACGCATCGTCGCGGCGGCGACGTTGTCGGTCCTGCGCTTGCTCGCGGCCGACGGTCCGCTGGTCGTCGCGATCGACGACCAGCAGTGGGTCGACCGCGCATCGGCGGACGCACTCGCGTTCGCGCTGCGGCGCATCGGCGACCTGCCGGTCGGCGTGGTGACGAGCCTGCGGGTGATCGACGGCGAAGCACCCGATCCGCTCGGGCTCGGAGCCGCGTTCGGCGAGCGCCTCGAGCGTCGGGCGCTCGGTCCCCTCACCTCGGGCGCGCTGCACCACGTGCTCCGGCAACAGCTCGGCGCGGTGCTGCCGCGCCCGACGTTGCTGCGCGTGACCGATGTGTCGCGCGGCAATCCGTTCTATGCGCTCGAGATCGCGCGCGAGCTGCTCGCCGCCGGCGTCCGCGCGGGACCGGGGGATCCGCTGCCGGTGTCGGACTCGGTGATGGCGCTCGTGCTGCGGCGGCTCGAGCGGCTGCCGGCACGCGTGCGCGAGGTGCTTCTGGTGACCGCCGCTCTAGCGGCACCGCACCTCGACACGGTGCGCGCGGCGACGAGCGTCACGGCGGACGACGCCATCGAGCGCGCGGTGCGTGCGCGCGTCGTCGAGCTGGACGCGACGCGCCTGCGCTTCACGCATCCACTCCTCGCGTCTGCGGTGTACGCGTCTGCACTGCCCGCGCGGCGACGCGACGTGCACCGCCGGCTCGCCCGGATCGTGACGGACGCGGAGGAGCGTGCGCGCCACCTGGCGCTCGCGGCCGAGTCGCCCGACGTGGGCGTCGCCGCGGC
>JAIEPK010000178.1 GCA_019749875.1 Candidatus Binatia bacterium
CGCCGGCTGCAGCGCGACCGGGACGGTCGCGCCGCCGCGCGCGCCTGCTGCCAGCCTCGCCGAAGCCTGGCAGACCATCTCGGCCAAGCAGTTCGTCGACTTGACGCACACCTTCGCGCCCGACACGCCGGTGTGGGAGGGCTTCGGCCCGGCGAAGTTCACCGCGCAGACCGACCCTAAGACCGGGCGCCCGTACACCATCGCCAAGGACGGCTTCCACGCGACGCACTACTCGCTGGTCGGGCAGTACGGCACGCACGTCGACCCGCCGGCGCACTTCGCCGTAGGCGGCAAGACGCTCGACCAGCTGCCCGTCAAGGACATGATCCTGCCGCTGGTGGTGTTCGACATCACCCCGAAGCTCGCGGCCGATCCGGCCTATGCGTTGCAGGTCGACGACATCCTCGAGTGGGAGAAGATGCACGGCCGCGTGCCGGCGGGATCGTTCGCGGCGCTGCGCACCGACATGTCGAAGGACTGGACGCGCGACCCGCAGCGCTTCGAGCGCCACCCGTTCCCCGCGTGGTCGTTCGACGCGATCAAGTTCCTGTACGAGCAGCGCGGCATCGTCGCCAACGGCCACGAGGCGATGGACACCGACACGACGCCGGCGATGGACTCGGAGACCTGGCTGCTGCGCAACGGCCACTGGCAGATCGAGGTGATGACGAACCTCGACCAGGTGCCGGCGACCGGTGCGCTGCTCGTGGTCGCGTGGCCGAAGCCGCGCGGCGGCCTCGGCTTCCCGGTGCGCGCATTCGCGATCCTGCCGTGACGCGCTGGTCCACCGCGCGAGCCCGGCGCCGCGCCTGAGCCCGTCGGCCGGCGTGCCGGCTCCGCTCGACCATCGCTCCCAGCGGCGAAGGGCGATGGCGGCGTGGCGTCTCGAGCCCGTGCGCACGGCCGCGCGCCTCGCGCCCGACCGTGCGCACGGGGGCCGTCGCTCAGCCCTCGTTCGACGCCGCGACGTACTCGCGGCAGGGCTGTGCGCGCAGCGCGTTGCACACCGGCAGCGCGGTCGGGATGTCGATGCCCGGCACGACCGGCAGGACGACGCGTGACGCCGTCGCGCCGCCGTACGCGATCGAGTTCACGATACCCCCCTCCGTCGCGAGCGCGCGGAACTTCCACAGCACGCGGTCGCCGCCGGGGGCCGCGATGGTGACGCGGATGCGCGATCCCGCGCGGAACGCGTGCGCGAACGGGAACAGCTCGACCCGCGCGAGTACGCTCTCGCCGGCCGGCAGCGGCGCCGCGTCGGCCTCGAGGTGGGTCTGCACCGGCCGCAGCTCGGTCGATGCGCTCTCGTCGATCTTGCGGTGGCTCGCACGCAGCCAGCCGTTCTGGACGTAGGTCTCCTGTCCGTCGGGCCGGATCTCGCTCAGCGTCACCTGCAGGTCGGTGTCGGACGCGCTCGACGCGAGCCACAGGTCGATGCTCGCCGAGCCCGCGAGGACGACGTCGTCCGCGAGCGGCTCGGTCGCGTAGGCGACGCCGGTGCCGTCGGGGAGCGGCTGCCAGTCCCACGCCGGATGCACGCGCCACACCTCGTCGCTCGGCCCGTGCAGAGCGGTCTCCTGCGCGCGCGACGGGTCGTACGCGAACGAGTCGGCGCCGCCCTCGGACGGTGCCTCGCGCGTCAAGCTGCCGCCCGGGCCGAAGTACCAGGCGGTCGCCTGCACCTGCGGGATCGGCCACGCGTCGAACGACGCCTCGAAGCCCGGGCCCGGCGTGCCCGGATCCGCGGTGCCGGTACCGTTGTCGAACAGCACGCGCACCGGTTGCTCGCTCTCCCAGCGCGCGCGCGCCTCGTCGTACGAGGTCACGCCGGCGAAGCGCTCCGGCTCGAGCGCGAGGGCGACGTCGCTGTGCCAGAGCGCGCCGTTCAGCACGCCGACGATGACCGGCGCCAGCGCCGAGCGGCGCGGCACGCGCTTCGCGACGTAGATGTCGAGGAACTCCATCCAGCGCGCGAACATCGCCGGCGTGAGGCCTTCGGTGTGCGCGCCGTTGGTCATCGTGAAGTGCGTGCTCGGCGCGCTGGTGAAGCGGTCGAGCATGGTCGCGAAGTAGCCGCCGGTCTGCTCGTCCTGCCACGCGCCCGTCAAGAATACCGGCACCGTGATGTTCCCGACGAAGGTCGCCGGCGAAATCGGATCGGCGATCTCCGGCGTGTAGTACTGGTTCTCGTCGATGGTCCGGAGGATGTCGGGGGACTGGCCGCGCAGGCGCTGGTTGTCGATGCAGGTCTGATCGCCGGCGTCGATGCGGCGCTGCGACCATCCTTGTCCTCCGGGCTGCGCGTCGTGCTTGCGCTCGGCTGCCCAGTCGGTGGCGAAGCCGTTGTTCAGGATGCCGCCCGGGTAGAGCACGCCGCGCGCGGTGTCGGCGATCACCGACAGCGGCGCGATCGCCGCCAGCGACGGCGGCTGCAGCTGGGCCACGAACAGCTGGCTGATGCCGGGGTACGAGAGCCCGACCATGCCGACCTGGTGGTTCAGCACCCAGGGCTGCGCGGCGATGGTCTCGACCACGTCGTAGCCGTCGGTGCTCTGCAGGGTCTCGAAGAACTGGAACGCGCCGCCCGAGCAGCCGGTGCCGCGCATGTTGACGCCGACGGTCGCATAGCCGAGCGCCGAGGCGAGCAGCGTGCTCGGCTGCGGGCTGTCGGGATCGGCCGGCGAGTAGCCCGAGTACTCGATCACGGTGGGATACGGGCCGTTCTCGATCGGACCGGGCAGCTGGACGTTGATCGCGAGCAGCGTGCCGTCGCGCGTCGCGACGTACTGGTAGCCGTCGACGACGGTCTGCTGCGCGTAGAACGAAGCGTCTGGCGCGTCGTGCGGTCCGGTCACCGCGAGCGGCTCGCTCGCCGCGGTCTCGCCCGCGACGGTCGCGCGCACGGTGTAGCCCGTGCCCGTCGCGACGTCGCGGAAGATCAGCGTGCCCTGTGCGTCGGCCACACCGGTCTGGACCACGCTGCGCGTCGCGTCGGTGAGGCGCAGCTCCGCGCCCGGCTCCGCGTCGACCACCCAGACCTGCCCGACGCTGCCGTGCGCCGCGTAGCTCGCCGGGACCGTCGGATCGCTCGCGCCGCCGCCGCCCGAGTCGCCGCACCCGGCGGGGGACAGGACGAGCAGGCAGGCGAGCCAGAGAAGGGCACGCAGGGACGGGGTGGCGGAGGTCGGGCGTCGGTGGATCATGGAGCTCCCTTGCCGAAAAAAGCGCGACGCTAGAGGGCCACGCGGCAGGGAGTCAACGCGCAAAGCGCGGCCAGCGCAGCGCATGCGCCGTGTGGGCTCGAGCGTGCGCCGACCGGTCCGACCAGACGTGCGATCGGTCGGTGAACCCCGTCGACGCGGCGGTCGCACGACGAGATCCAGCGAATCGCTGTAGAATCGTGCCCGCGTCTCCTGGTAAGGAGGTCGGGCGAGCGCTTGATCCAGCTCGCCGGGAGAGACGCGTGACGAAGGACGGCCTACTGGTCGCGGACAGCGACATGCACATCTTCGAGCCGGCGGATCTGTGGCAACGCTGGATCGACCCCGCGTGGCGGCACGTCGCTCCGGTCGGGCTCACCGAGATGCACCGCGACATGCGCGTCAAGGTCAAATCGCACGTCCTGCTGAAGCTCGGCACCGTCCGGCCGCAGGCCGATCGCACCGCGTGGAAGGCCGAGCACGAGAACGCCTATGCCGATGGCGAGGGCGACGGCTGGAGCCCCGCGTCGCAGGCGCGTGCGATGGACGCGGAAGGCCTCGACCTCGCGGTGATGTTCCCGACGCGCGGCCTCTTCGTGCTCGGTCTCGACCTGCCCGAGATCATGGGGCCGGACGGTCTCGAGCCCGCCTTCGCCACGGCGATCGCGCGCGGCTACAACGACTGGCTGCACGACTTCTGCAGCGCGTATCCCGGCCGTTTCTTCGCAGCAGGCATGGTCGCACCGCACGACGTCGCGGGCGCGGTCGCAGAGACGAGACGCGTGGTGACCGAGCTCGGCTTCAAGTCGATCTTCCTCTCGCCGGGCGTGGTCGGACGCCGCCAGTGGCACGACCGGGTCTACGATCCGCTCTGGGCCGAGTGCGAGCGTCTCAACGTCCCGGTCGCGTTCCACGGCGGCGGCCAGAACTATCTCAAGCCCGACTTCTCGCTCGAGATCTTCGACCGCTTGATGATGTGGCACACCTTCTCGCAGCCGCTCGGCATCATGGCGGTCGCGGTGAGCTTGACGGCGGGCGGCGTCCTCGAGCGCTTCCCCAAGCTCCGTGTCGCGTTGCTCGAGGGCAACTGCGCGTGGGCACCATGGCTCTTCTACCGCCTCGACGAGCACTACGAGTGGCTCGGTCGCATGGAAGCGCCGGACCTGACGATGAAGCCGTCGGAGTACTTGCTGCGCAACTGCTTCCTGTCGGTCGAGGCCGACGAGGAGCTCGTCAAGCAGTACGTCGATCACTTCGGCGACGACAACCTGGTGTTCTCGACCGACTACCCGCACGCCGACTCGAAGTATCCGCGCTCCGTCGAATGCTTTCAGCGCTTGCCGCTGTCGCGCGACTCGCAGCGCAAGATCCTGTGGGACAACTGGAGCCGCCTGTACGACATCCCGGCACCGGCTGCTCATGCGGCGCACGGGAACACGCAGACGCACGGCGTCACGCGCTGACGCGCGCGACTAGGCGCGCAGGCCGTGTCCCGATAGAGTCCGATCAGCTCGCAGCTTCGTTCAGCAGGAGGGTGACCACCGATGCACGCCGATGACCTGATTCTCGTCAGCGTCGACGACCACGTCGTCGAGCCGCCGGGCATGTTCGAGCAGCACCTGCCGGTGCAGTACAAGTCGCTCGCGCCCAAGGTCGTGCGCAAGAAGGACGGGACCGACGTCTGGTACTTCAACGGCAACCAGATCCCGAACCTCGCGCTGAACGCCGTCGTCGGGCGACCGCCGGAGGAGTACGGCATGGAGCCGACGTCGTACGAGCAGCTCCGTCCCGGGTGCTACGACGTGCACGAGCGCGTCAAGGACATGAACGCGAACGGCGTGCTGGCGTCGATGTGCTTCCCGTCGTTCCCGAGCTTCACCGGCATGAAGTTCGCCGAGCTCGCCGACAAGAACCTCGCGGCCGTCATGATCCGCGCCTACAACGACTGGCACATCGACGAGTGGTGCGGGACGTATCCCGGACGCTTCATTCCGCTCGCGCTGCCGATCATGTGGGACCCGCAGCTGATGGCGGACGAAGTGCGGCGCGTCGCGAAGAAGGGTTGCCACGCGCTGAGCTTCACCGAGAGCCCGGAGAAGCTGAACTTCCCGAGCTTCCACTCCGCCCACTGGGATCCGCTGTGGAAGGCACTCAGCGACGAGGGAACCGTCCTCGCCGTCCACATCGGCTCCGGCGCCGGCATGCAGTTCAACTCGATGGAGGCGCCGGTCGACGTGATGATCACGACCACGCCGATGAAGATCGTCGACTTCGCGGCCGACATCCTGTGGTCGCGCGTGCTCAAGGAGTTCCCGCAGCTGCGCGTCGCGCTGTCGGAGGGCGGCATCGGCTGGATCCCGTACTTCCTCGAGCGCGCCGACTACGTGCACGAGCACCATCACGCGTGGACGCACCAGGACTTCGGCGGCAAGAAGCCGAGCGAAGTGTGGCGCGAGCACATGATCACGTGCTTCATCGACGACCCGATCGGCATCCAGACGCGCAACGCCGTCGGCCTCGACACGATCACGTGGGAGTGCGACTACCCGCACTCCGACACGACGTGGCCGAAGTCGCCCGAGGCGCTCGCCAAGCAGCTGGTCGGCGTCCCGGACGCGGACGTGAACAAGATCACGCACGAGAATGCGCTGCGCACGTTCCGCCTCGACGCGTTCAAGTACCGTCCGCGCGAGAAGTGCACCGCGAAGGCGCTGCGTGCCGAGTCACCCGACGTCGATCTCTCGATGAAGAGCGTGCGCGGCAGCAAGCCGCCGGTCGACGAGGCGGGACTGCGCCCGGTGACCACTGCCGACGTGATGAAGCAGCTCGCCGGCGCGTTCGCCGTCCCGGTCGAGGGCTGAGCCCGAGGCTGCGCGGCGCGTCGGCTCGCCCGACGCGCCGCGATCTCTCGATGCGCCGCCTCTTCCGCGGTCCGGCGCGTTCGCTCCAGGAAGACGCTCGACGTCCGCGCATGGCGGGCGTACGCGGAGGGTGAGACGGAGCGTCGAGGCGCGGCAGGCGTTTCGCGCCGGCGGCGGCAACGCGACGCCGCCGCTCGAGCGCCGAGTGACGACCGCAGCCGGCACGAGATCGGCGTCCGTGGATGACGGCGGCGACGCCTTCACCCACTCGCCGTGCGCCCGCTCGTGCAGCTCGTCCCACAGCTTCGCGGGCTCGCGCGTCATGACCTTGGCGGCGTCGCCCGCGACGACCTCCCAGTCGCCGCGACCGACCTCCGCGTCGAGCTGGCCCGGACCCCAGCCCGCGTAGCCGACGAAGGCGCGAAAGGGCGTCGCGTCGCGCACACCGCGTGCGAGGCTCCGCAGCGCGTCGAAGCTCGCGGTGATGAAGAGTCCGTCGAGGACTTTGGCCGCGGTCTCGGGGGGCGTCTTGCTCTGTACCAGCACGACCATGCGGTCGCGTGCGACGGGACCACCGAGGAAGACCGTGTCGGGCCGGCCCGCGAGCTCCGTGATCTCCGGCAGCACGCTCGCGAGCGTGACCTCCGTCGGCCGGTTGACGACCACGCCGAGCGCGCCCGTCGCGTCGTACTCGAGCAGCAGGATCACGGCGCGGCGGAAGTTCGGGTCGGGCAGTCGCTCGCTCGCGACCAGCAGCTTGCCGCGCGCGAGGCGTGCCGACGCGGGCGGCACCGTCTCGGTGTCCTGCAGCGCGCTCGCGCCGGAGGGCGCTTCGGCTGCGCCGAGGACCGCGGCCAGCGCCGCGATCACTGCGACCCGCGACGGTCCGGTCCGGTGCGAGGGGGCGCGGCGCATGACGTTGGTCCGGACGGTACGCCCGTCGCCGCGATGGGGCAATCGCGTCTCGGCCGATGTCGCGTGACCGTCGGCGTGTGGTGGTGATCTCGCGTGGCCGCCACCGCTGCGCGGTGGGCGCGTCGTCCATGATGTGCCACGCGCCCCTTGTCAGCCCGATCGCCGATGTCCATAAGACCGCCCGTGCCGAAGATCGCGAAGGTGACGACCAAGAAGCTGTACCGCGTCCGCTTCCTCAACGAGGGCCGCATCTTCGAGCTCTACGCGCGCGAAGTCGGGCAGGGCATGCTGTTCGGCTTCGTCGAGGTCGCGGACCTCGTCTGGGGCAGCAAGTCCGAGGTGATCATCGACCCCGGCGAGCAGGAGCTGCGCAACGAGTTCAACGGCGTGACCCGCCTGCACGTCCCGATGCACGCCATGGTCCGCATCGACGAGGTGGACAAGGGCGGCAGTGCGAAGATCATCCCGCTGCAGGCCGCCTCCGGACAGAAGCCGGCGGCCCCGGCCGTTCCGATCTACACCCCGGGCGGAAGCGGGCCCGTCAAGACGAAGTAGAGCGCCAGCGCTCGCGCGTGATCTGCAGCCAGCCCATTCCCGTGGGCCCATCTGCGCGATCCGCGAGCGGCGTCACGCCGAGCTTCTCGAGCACGCGCCACGAGGCGTGGTTGGCCGTGTCGACGCAGCCCAGGACGCGCGACAGGCCGAGCACGTCGAACGCCTGGTCGAGGACGGCGCGCGCGGCGGCGATCGCGAGTCCCGTCCGCCAGCGGTCCGGCTCGATGCTGTGCAGCACCTGCACGTCGCCGTGCTCGGTCGGACGCAGCCCACAGGTCCCGGCAAAGCCGCACTCGTCCTCGAGGAGCCACATGCCGTACCACTGCGCCGCGAAGCTCGCCCTGCTCGCGGCCACGACCTCGCGCACGGTGTCGAGTGCCACCGGCTGGTCGTCCCACAGGTGCAGGCGCACCGCGAGCGCCCCGGTTTGTTCGTCGGACTGACCGACGGTAATCAGGAAGCCGGGAGGAATTCGCGATGCGATGGGTTTTGGTGGCGTTGCTCGCCGGCGTGCTGGCGTTCTCGGGAGAGGGCGTGGCCGACGCGGCGAAGGACAAGGTTCCCTGCAAGAAGATCAAGCACGCGCTCGCGTCCGGCAAGAAGCCGGACGAGGTCGCGACGGAGCTCGGCGTCAGCGCCCAGCGGGTCGAGCACTGCATGAACAAGAAGGGCAAAGGTGGTGCTGCCGGTGCCACCGGTGCGACGGGCGCTGCCGCCGGCGCCGACGACGACGACTCCGAGGACTGACCTGCCGTCCGGCGGCGTGGTGGGGGGGGCACACCCCCCACCCCCCGACCCCAACCCCCCGGCGCGCGCGGGGCGGCCGCGCCACGACGCCGCGCGTTGACGCAGGCCCCGCTGTGTTATCCATCAGCGCCGTGCCGAACCGGACCGATCCGACCGAAGCCCGCCGCGAACGGAACCGCCGCAGACGAGACCGTCTGGCGTGCCGCCTGAGCACGCTCTGCGGCCTCGGGTTGCTGCTGATCGGCGCGTGGCCCACGCGCGCGCAGGCGTTCGGGCTCGACGACGTCGCGAAGCGTGCCCGGGAGCTCGCCGCGAACGCGTACCAGGAGGAGAAGGGCTCCGTCCCCGACTGGCTGCGCAACCTCAGCTACGACCAGTGGCGCGACATCCGCTTCCGGCCCGACGCGTCCCTGTGGCGCGACAAGAAGTCGAGCTTCGAGGTGCAGTTCTTCCACCCCGGTCTGTTCTACGACCGGCCGGTGCGCATCGACCTGGTCGATGCGAAGGGCGTGCATCCGGTGGCGTTCTCGCCGAACCTGTTCGACTACGGCAAGAACAAGTTTGCGAGCCAGGTGCCGCAGGATCTGGGCTTCGCCGGCTTCCGCATCCACTACCCGATCAAGACGCCGAAGTACCACGACGAGGTGATCGTCTTCCTCGGCGCGTCGTACTTCCGCGCGCTCGGCAAGAAGGAAGTCTTCGGGCTCTCGGCACGCGGCCTCGCGGTCGACACCGCGGAGTCGTCGGGCGAGGAATTCCCGTACTTCCGAGAATTCTGGCTCGTGGTACCGTCGCCCGGGGCGAAGGAGATGGAGCTGTACGCGCTGCTCGACAGCCCGAGCGTTTCGGGTGCGTACCGCTTCGTCGTGCGTCCCGGTGACGAGACCGAGGTCGACGTCGAGGCGCGGCTCTTCCTGCGACGCGAGGTGAAGAAGCTCGGCATCGCGCCGCTCACCAGCATGTACTTCCACGGCGAGAACGACCTGCGCGAGATCGTCGACTTCCGGCCGGAGGTCCACGACTCCGACGGCCTGCTCGTGCAGACCGGCACCGGCGAGTGGATCTGGCGCCCGCTCGACAACCCGCGTGCCCTGCACGTGTCGAGCTTCGCGATGGAGCATCCGAAGGGCTTCGGCCTCATCCAGCGCGACCGCGACTTCGCGAGCTACCAGGACCTCGAGGCGCGCTCCGAGCTGCGCCCGAGCGCGTGGGTCGCGCCCAAGGGCGACTGGGGGAAGGGGCGCGTCGAGCTGATCGAGATCCCGACCAAGTCGGACATCCACGACAACATCGTCGCGTTCTGGGTGCCGGCCGATCCGCCGAAGCCCGGCACACCGGCGAGCTTCGCGTACACGATGTCGTGGTACGGCGACGACGCGAAGCGACCGCCGGGCGGTCGCGTGGTCGCGACCCGGCGCGACTTCGGGACCTTCGAGGACGCGCACCGCTTCGTGGTCGACTTCGACGGCGGCAAGCTCGCGAAGCTGCCGGCGGACAGCGTCGTGCGCGGCGTCGTCAGCATCGCCGGCGGCGACGACTCGGCGGAGCTCCTCGAGCAGCAGGTGATCAAGAACCCCGTGACCGGCGGCTGGCGCCTCGCGTTCCAGGTCCGCCCGCGGCACAAGGGACCCGTCGACGTGCGCGCCTTCCTCGACTCCGGCGGCGAGGCGCTCACCGAGACCTGGTCGTACGTGATCCTGCCTTGAGCGACGACGGCGAGGGACCGATGCGCGCGGCACCGGCCACCGCTGGCGGCGTCGCTCCGGCGCGTGCCGCGAGCGACGTCCTGCTCGAGGTCCCGGCCGATCGTCTGCTGCAGGACTGGCAGGGCGCGCACGCGCGCGCGGTGGCCTACCTGGGCGCGCTCGGCGTCGCCGAGGGCGAGCGCAAGACGCTCGCGACGCAGGCCGTGCAGC
>JAIEPK010000044.1 GCA_019749875.1 Candidatus Binatia bacterium
CGCGCTCGAAGGCTTCCGCGCGCACGCTCGCGAACGCGTTCCAGCGCTCGCGAGCCGCATCCTCACGGAAACCGGGACCCGTGTCGCAGAGCAGCGGCGCGGCAACGCGCTCGGGATGCACGCCATGGAAGGCGAGCGCGAGATCGCCGCCGAGGGACAGCCCGCCGATCGCGGCTCGCGCCACGCCGCACGCGTCAAGCACGGCGGTCGTCGACGACGTCGCCGCTGATCTACGGCGGCTGTCACGCGAGCGGACAGTGCGCGTGGAACGTGATCTTCACGCCGCCTCCACCGCCATACAAGCCGCAAGCGGGCGGTGTGCCGGTGGACGGCAAGGACGGCCACCAGCACACCGCGCAGTGCGCGGCGGGTTGTGATCGCGTTGCGGATGATCGTGCACGCATGCGGTGCGTAGCGATCGGCTACTCTTCCCCGGCGACGAAGCCGCCACAGCATTGGGACGAATCCTCTCTCTGATGTCCCAGCAGAGGGCGTGAGCGCGCCGGCGCGAGGATGGACGCGGCTGCCCTCGCGACCGCAGCCGCGGATCGATCCGTCGTCACTCGATGCAGACTGCGTGCGCGTCGCCGAAGCGGCTCTCGCTCCACGTACTCTGGCGGCCCGAGGTGTCGCTCAGGTCCACGGTCGAGTTGCCGAGGGCGACGTCGTGCGCCGCCGTGCGCTGTGGGCCCGGCCCCACGCGCGCGATCGCCACGTTGCGTGAGGGCCGGGAGTCCAGCGCTGGTTGCGCGTGAGCGGATACGGGTGCTGCCGCCTTCACTTCGGCGGCGTCTTGCCGCCGGGCTCGGCACCGCTTTCGGTCTTGGTACCGCCGTCGGGCTTGCGTCCGCCGGAGCGCAGCTGGACGACGCGGTTCAGCAGATCGAACCAGAACGGCGCGCCGAACGAGGCGCCGATCGCGGTCAGGAGCCAACCGGGGACCATCCACCACTTGAAGAAGCTCCACCACTCGGCAAGCGATGCCGTCGGCCAGCCGATCGGAAGCGTCGGTCCGAGCAGCTCGCGGGCGCGGGCGATGCGCACGCCGGGGGTCAGCGGCACGGTCCAGCGGAGCGACGCCTCGCGCTTCTGACCGTTCACCGTGTACGACGCGTCGAGCTCGATGTCGGTCGGCAGTCGGTCGACCTTGCCTTCGACGCTGGCCGAGGTGTTCCCGGCTTTGATGACGACCTTGTCCGGCGTCGGGACGATGTTCTTCCCATTGATCGTGACGGTGACGTCCTGCTGCTCGGCGGCGCGAAGCTCGATGCCCACCTGGACATTGTCCTTGGCGCTGAACAGCGGCGGCGTGACCGACAGGTCGAAGGCGTTGCTGGCGTTCCGCACGGGCTCGCGTACGACGAGGTCTTGGGGTGGGTTCTGCGCGAACTTCTCCGCGTCGGCGACGATCGCGTTGCGCAGCGGGATGTCGTTCCACAGTGCGACGCCGATGGTCGCGACGTTGATGTTCAGCGCGACCGCGATCACCAGCCCGATGCAGAGCTGCCAGAGCTGCGTCCAGCGCTTGTACCAGCCGGCGACGCGATCCATGCCGGCGTCGAACCAGGCCTCGATCGCCTTGCGGACCTGCTCGACGCTCGCCGGGGCCTCGGCCGCGACGAGCTGGACCACGTCTGCGAGCGCGGCAGAGGCTCCGGGGTTGCGATTGCGCGCGGTTGCGATCATGACACGAGTCAGCTCGAGGCCGAGCGCTCGTCCGATCGGCTCGAGCCGGGAGCGCAGGTCGTCGACCGGTCCTGTTGCGAGCGCGTGGGCGATCGCGTTCAGGCCGTCGACGACGTCCTTGGCCACTCCGGCGTTCGCGGCTGCCGCCGCGACCGACGTGAGCTCGGCCGCGAGCTCCGGGGACGCCTTCGCCCCATCCTTCACCGACTTGATGATCTCGTCGACCTCACGCACGAGCGCCGCGACGGGCGTTCCGCCGAGGAGGTCGACGAGCGCTGCGGAGAAGGCGTCCTTCGGGATGTACGAGGGGCCCGACTTTGCCGTCAGCGGGTAGATGATCGCATCTGCCGTTGCTGCAGACCGGAACAGGTTGCTGAGCTTGGACGTCGGCGGCGCGAGGGTCTTGATCAGCGGGTGGGCGTAGAGCGCATTGCGCAGCTGGGACGACTGCAGGAGCTCGCCGATCCCCTGGTGCAGTGCCTTGGAGCGCTGCTTCAGGAGACCGGCGAAGATCTCGTTGACCGCGCTCACCAGAATGCTGACCAGCACGAAGACGTAGATGAGCGCGACACCGACGTCGACGATTCCCGAGTTGAGCAAGGCCATCGTAGGTCCTCCCGGCGCTCTGTGCGCAGCCCTGGGACAGCACACGCCATGCCCGGTGGAACGCGCGTGCGGACGCGACCGTCAGCGCTCGAAATCGCTGCTGGTCCCTTCCCCGGCGCCGAGGCGGCCGCGGCCGCATGGATGATGCTGGCTGATGGATCGCACGCCACTGTCCCGTCGCGCATGCAGCTCGTCCGCCGCAGCGGACGAGCGCACCGGACGATTGCGCGCTCAGCTCGCGCGGGTCAGGCGGCTCTCGATGCAACGGTTCCCGTCCTGCCGGCGCGTCGCCGTTCGACGCGACCAGGCGCCGATCGGTCAACGTACGGCCGAGATGCGCGTGTGGAGCGGCTCGTCCGTGGCGACGAGCTCACTCGCGATCCGTGAGGCACGGGCCGGCGATCGCTCGAAGGTCGACGGGCGCTGCGCGCTCCGGATCGGCACGTCGTCGGTGTGGCCCGAGTCCTCGCCGTGGAGTTCGGACGAGTGCGCGACTGCGACGTTCAGCTCGACGATCTCGCCCGCGCGACTGCGACGTTCGGCTCGAGGACCTCGCCCGCTCGCCTCCACCGCACCGCCCGAGTGCCCGTACGGGTCAGCTCGTTCGCCAAAGAGCAGTCGTGCAGCTCGGCCGTGTCGGCATCCTCGGGACCAACGCCGGCCTGCGTGTCCACGCGACGCGCCGCCTCGTGCGTCATGTCGTACCCGACGACCGTGATCGACCTCTCCTCGGAGGAGGTCGGCTCGAAGTCGGTCGGTCAGCGCCATGTCGAGGATCTCGACGGCGTTCTTCTGGAGGCCGTGCGTCTTCCGCCGCGGAGCTCCTCCTCGCCGCCGAAGGCTGCTCGCTGCGCACCCACGGACACCGAACGGCATCGACCGCTTCTCCGGGACCGCGTCGCTCGTACCGCGACGCAGGCAGCGCAGTCCAAGTTCGCGGACGATGCCGTCCGTACGACCGGACGGCGCGAGCGCGAGATGGCGCCGGCGAGCGCTCGCAGCCCGCCCTGCGAGCGCGTCGACGTGGTCCTCTGCTTGCTCCACCAAGTCGCGGGCGCACGTCGGACCACGCAACGCGCAGCCGCACGGTCGAAGCACAGCAGCGGCGAGGAGTCCTCGCACCGGGGAGTGACGGATGGATCACGCACAGAACGGCATGAAGCGCCTCGTCGTGTGCCTCGACGGCACGTGGAACAAGCGCGACTCGGGCACCAACGTCTACCACCTGGCGAACCTCGTCGACGAGACCAAGGCCGGCGCGAACCACGCGCCGGTGCAGCGGGTGTACTACGACGAGGGCGTCGGGACGGGCATGCTCGACAGCGTCACGGGTGGCGGATTCGGCATCGGGCTGGCCGACAACGTCCGGCAGGCGTGCGACTGGCTGATCGAGAACTACGACGAAGGCGATCACGTCTTCGTGTTCGGCTTCAGCCGCGGCGCGTTCACGGCACGATCGCTCGTCGGGCTGATCGCGAAATGCGGCCTGCTGCGGCGTGGTGCGCCGCTGTCGGTCGAGGAGCTGTGGCGTGCGTATCAGATCCTCGGACGATTGCCGCACGAGCGCACCCGCGCCGCGCCGGAGAAGAACTGGTGGGAGCGAATCGTCGGCAGGGAGATGCCGCCGTTCGGTCCCATCTGGGAGCTGCAGCGCGACTGGTGGGACCCGTCCGACGAGCAGCGCAGGGTGGAGGAGCCCGTCAATCGATCCGAGGAGCTGCTGCGCGAGTGGTCGCGACGCATCCCGATCGAGTGCGTCGGCGTCTTCGACACCGTCGGCTCGCTCGGGCTCGACGCGCTCGCGATCCCCTGGCTCCGCGATCGCATGGCCCAGTTCCACGACACGCACTTCACGTCGGTGATCCAGAACGGCTTCCAGGCGCTCGCCATCGACGAGCACCGCGCGAACTTCTCGCACATCCCGTGGCGCCTGGCGCAGGACCCCGAGCGCCGCGGCGCCGCGAGAAGGATCGAGCAGCGCTGGTTCATCGGCGCGCACTCCAACGTCGGCGGCGGCTACGAGGACGACGACCTGGCGCAGTTCAGCCTCGCGTGGATGATGACGGAGACGGGGAAGCTCGGCTTGCGCTTCCGCAAGAACCCGGTGCGGCCGCCGGACCTCCACCGGTGCGTTCCCTTGCTGGCGACGCAGCCGGCCACCGACACGACGTCGAAGCGTCTGCCGCGGCTGCGCGACTCCTACGCAGAGTTCGGCCGCGGCCTGTGGCAGTACCTGATCCGCGCCAAGCGCGAGTACCGCCAGATCGATCCGCCGGCGGAGCTCGAGAACGGCATCCTGGTGAAGAGCGCCAACGAGACGCTCGATCCGTCGGTGCTCGCGCTCGCCGAGGCGAACCGCAAGGACGGGCATCTCGCGTACGACCCACCGAACCTCTGGGAGGTGCGCCACCGGGACGACCGGGCGCGACGCCGCGCCGGGGCGAACGTAACGCTCTCGCCGCCCCCGCACGAGTATCTGCCGAGTACCTGTGCGAGGATCATGCTCGTGCTGTGGCTCGTCGCGGCCGGAGCATCGGCGGGCGCGCTGGCCAGCTTCTTCCTCGGGCCGCCGGGCTGGCTGCTGGCGCCGGTCGCTGCCCTGGTCGCGCTCGGCGCCGACTACGTCGAGAGCCGCTTCAACCACGAGGTCGCGCTCGCCCCCGAGGACGCCGCCGCCGAGCGCAAGCTGGCGATCCTGGAGCTATGCTTGACGATCCGCCTGTTCGGCATCGCGATCCTCGTGTGGGGGTTGATCCTCCTCGCGGTGCGAGTGTCGCCCTGGCTCGTGCGGCTACCGGCGGATCCGGGCATCGGCTGGCTGCTGCTCCTCGACGGGCTCTTCCTCTTCCTCGACGCGGCGCGCGCGTGGTGTGCGGCACCGATGAGCGAGGCGGGTCTCGGATCGATCGTCGTGCTGCAGCGCTGTCGCACGCCCGAGGCGGTGCGTGACTGCTTCGCGAAGTGGTCGAGCATCGCCGGCAATCACGCCTTCCGTCAGCCCGTCGAGCGCTCGCTCTGGCGCGACGTCGTCGGTTTCATTCCGGAGTATTCCCTGGTGCTGTTCATCGGCACCTGGGTCGCCTTGTCGCTGCACGTCGAATGGTCCGGCGCCGCGGACTGGTGGCTGTTCTCCGGACCGTCGTGCGGCTGGCCCCTCGCCGCAGCACTCCTGCTGGTCGTCATGTGCGCCACGGCCGACCTGGTCGAGGACGCGCTTCACCTGCGCTTCCTTCGCCTGTTCGTCGACGGCACACCCGACGCGCCCGGCCACGCGGAAGTCCGTCTCGCGGCGACCGCGACGCTCCTCAAGAGCGGGCTCTTCGGGCTCGGATGGACGCTCAGCGTGCTCGCCGCAGCCTGGCTGTCGGCCGGTCAGCTGCGCCTGCTCGGCGATGGCGCCGGCGGACCGAGCGTGCTGCTGGTCGCCGTGACCGCGTTCCTGATCTACGGACAGGTGCAGGACCTGCTGACCGCGGTCCGCGAACAGCCGCCCGAACCGTCTTGAGCGGCAGCGGCAAGCATTGCCGATGTCACCGCGGCGCAGAGGCCCCCCTTCATCAGACGCCGGGACGCGATCGACGTCGAGCTCGACACGAGTGGCTCGGCTACGCCATGGACCGCATTCGGGCTGTCAGGTCTGGAGCCACGTCGGCGACTGAGCACCGAAGGACTCCTTCGTGTCGCGGGTGAAGCGCGCGTCGGCGATGCCATGGCCGCAGCCCGCGCGGCGGCAGCACGATTGGAGGATCGACCGTAGACGGCCCCGCTCCCCGCACGGCCCCGACCGAATCCTGCTCCGCTGCTATCGGAGTCGATACTGGCGATAGTCTCGGTCCGCGGGGAGGAACTCCGCGTCCGCACGAAAGAGCGTACAGCAGGCGTGATACGCGTAGGTGAAGTTGCCGCACAACGACGTGGCGAGGCAGCGTCGCGCGCAGTCCTCCACCGTCTCGATCGCAGACGAGCGACAGTTGTCGAAGAGATAGGGGGCATTCGAGTAGAACTGCCCGACGTACTCGAACTCAGCACCGAGCGCGCGCTTGAGCTCCTTCTCGTCGGGGGCAGGCTCGGCGCTGGGAGGCTCGTATGGAGCGGGTACGGGAGGGAACGGTCCAGAATACGCCAGCCATCGGGCATTCTCGCGGTCGTACTGCTCCCAGCCCTTGTTCTGGATGCGCCGGAAGAGGTTTCGAATCCGCGTACCGCGGAAGATTTGCAGCTGCACCTCGCCGCCGCTCCGCTGGCAACCGCGCAGGCCGAGCACAGGAGAGTCCGGTCGGACCTGAAAAGCATAGACGGGGCTCCCGAAGCTGGCCGCAGTGTCGTAGTCCAGTGCCACCGAGACGAACTGGCTCTTGGGCTCGTCGCTGCTCTTGATGGCGAGCAAACGCATGACGAACACCAAGGCGTCCCAGTCGTCACTCAGGATCGTGGATAGATCCGGCCCCTGCTCCTGCCAGAATCTCTGCTTGTCGACGTCCGACAGCCTGGCCAGAGCCCACTGCGCCTTCGCGTTGAGAATCCCGGCCTTCAGGTCGACGACATGCGGGTGCGACTCGGGGGCCGTGAAGCCACGGTAGACCCAGGTGTCCGGGTCCGAGACGAGGAGCTTCGTCGTAGCGCCGTCGGCGTCGAACCAACCGCCCTGCTCGTGCCAGAAGTTGTCGCGCAGCTTCCTGGCGGTCTTCGAGCTCTCACCGATGCGTCCGCTCGAGAACGCCTCCGACAGCAGCGACGCCGTAACCACCTGCGGCAGGCAACCACCGGCGATCGCCTGCGCGACCGTGATGTGGTCCTGGGTGTCTGCATCGACCCTCGGCGAGCTGATCGTCGATACGAGCAGTCCGACAGCGAGAGCAACCGCACGCGGAAGACACCGTCGCATGAGCTCCTCCTTCAAGCGTTCCCGCACGACGGCAACCGGACGGTCGCGCCCTGGCGAGATCAGTCGCGCGACGACCTGCAAGTGTCGTTCCTCCGTCAATCATAGTGGTCCGGTCGGTGTGCCGATCGGGGAACATTGCCTGAGAGCACCTTCTGGCGGCGCTGCAGGCGCGCCATCCTGGCCGCGTTGCCGGTGGCCGATCGAAGTCGTTCGACCTCTGCGGGACGCGGCAGCCTCCCCGGAGGTCGGGACTGGTGGCGCGCGCAGCGACGTCGAATGTTTGCCCTGCCGGACATCCCGTCCGGCGAGGCGGTCACCCGCGGCGCTCAGCGGCGCTGCCGCCGCAACGGGAAGTCGACGACCAGGAGGAGAGTCCGTCCTGGTGAAGTTCCCCGCGGTGACGGTGGACGCGCCGCGCCCTTCGCGCCGTGATCGCTCGCACCCGAAGCCCGCGCCCTGAACTGCCTCGCGTACGCACCGGTGCACCTGGGGATGCGGGGGCCTCCTTTCCCCAGCCTCGATCCGATCACGCCCGGCATCGCGTACGAACGGCTGCGGCAGGAATCATGCACCGTCCACGCCGGAGCAGAACGGCATGATCGAGCGTTCTTCCAGAGCCTCAGAGCAGGCGGGTCCAGCCAGACGAGCGCGGCCCCTACCTCTTGCCCGAACGCCCGCCTCTCCGGGGAAACGCGCGACCTCGTCGGGTGCTCCTTCGTCGCAGCTTGAGCGGTGAGTCGCGCTCCGTCGTTCGCCAGAACCGCGCGAATCTTGCCGGACGAAGAATCGACTGTGCAGCGGACGACGAAGCCCCCGCCGGTCCGTCCGCCGGGGAGGGTATCCGTCACGGAGCACGTCTTGCCTGCAGGCAGAACCCCGCCGAACGCCGTCGCGCAATCGTTCGCCGTTGGCGTGATCGCCGTACCATCGCGGGAATCGCACGCCGTGCTCGGGGCAGGCGCGGGCGATCTCCGGGTTGCGCGAGCCGGACGCGGTCTGCGTCACCGGAGCGGACACGTCGCGACGTCGCAGGGCATGCCAGCGCGGCGCTCACCGCACCGCCCGACCAACGTCGAGGAGCCCGTGCAAAACCGGCCACGGTGGCCCATCAGCTGCTCGACGCTCGATCAGCGACACGCGACGCGGCGGCCGCTGGTGGCGAACGTGCACGCCAGAGCAGCGGCGCGCGTCTCCGCGCAGGCGGTGCCGAGATCGACCAGCACGCGAAGCGCCGGTGGCGCTACTCCCTCAAGGCTCGCCTCACGTGCGGAGATGGCGAGCTTCAGCGTCCCGCCGCCGGGACCGCTGCGCCGCAGATCGGCCTGGACGACGCCGCCGGCAGCGCCGCTCGGATCGCGATACGCATATCCGCTGCCGCGAGCCACGAACTGCGCCGGCGCACCGGGACCGCCCAGCTGGACGTCGAGAACGCTCGCGCCCGCCGACTCGAGCAGCAGGTGGATCCCGCTCACGGCCGGATCCAGGCCGGCCGGCGCCGGCAGGCTGCCCTGGATCGTGAGCCCGTCGTGCGGGCCGTCGCGCAGTGACAGCGCGATTCGTGGCTTGACCAGCGCCAGCCCGTCCGGGCATGCGAGGTCGCAGGCGTCGCCGAGGCCGTCCCCGTCACGATCGGACTGAGCCGGGTCCGCCGCGTCGGGACAGACGTCGGACCAGTCGCAGTGTCCGTCGGCGTCGGCATCGTCGCAGAAGTACACCGAGCGGTAGACCTGATTGACGCTCTGCCAGAGCGGCGTGCCCCCGAGCATCTCCTGGTAATAGTACCACCAGAACACGCCGCCCGTCGCGTACGGGAAGGCAAAGCTCGCGGCGTACATCTGCTCCGCGAACGCCTGGCGCACGTCGGTCGTGGGATTGGTCGTGCTGCGCCACCACCAGGCACGGGTCGTCCCGGGCGACCAGTAACCGAGCTCGCCGAGCGCGAGCCGCTGCGTCGGGAAGAGCGCGTGCAGGCGCTCGTAGACCTCGTCGAACGCGATGCCGAGCGGCGCATCGCCCACCCAGGTGCTGAGCGCGACGACGTCGACGTTGCTCTTGAGAGCCGGCCGCACCTCGTCGTGGATCCACTGGAAGAGTGCCGTCGAGCCGGAGCCGGCGGTGCCCATCTGCCAGTAGAACGTCAGCATGGTGGTGTCCGAGGGATCGGCCGACTTCACGTAGGCGGCGGCGTACTCGAGCTTCTCGCGCACGTTGGCGCCCAGCCACTCGCCGTTGACCTCGTTGCCGATCTCCCACACCGCAATCTGCGGGAAGTGATCGACGTACTCGCGCACCCGCGCTTGCCACTGCGCGAGCGTGAGGTCGGCCATCGCCGAGCTGTCGAGGATCTGGCCGACGACGACGATGCCCTGCGCGAGCGCCGCATCGACGATGCCGTCGTAGTCGGTCGCCGGGACCCCGCCGTCGAACACGATGCGCAGATGCGCGTCGCCGGCAACGCCCTCGACCAGATCGCTCACCGACGCGACCACGGCCGGGTACTGGTCGACGCGATCGATCGTGACGCCCCACCAGCCCTGACCGTGCGCCAGCGTGCGCGCACGCGCGATGCCGGCGTCGTGCAGCAGGAGCTCGAAGCACTGCGCGAGCGCGTCGAGCGCCTGCGCCCCGAGGGCGCCGCGCGTGGGCTCGTCGGCCGCCGCTGCGGCCGCGGCGAGAAGATCCGTCGCCTGCCGATCGAGCGCCGCGTAGCGCGCGGTCGCGACGAAGCTCGGGCGACGCGCGCGCGCCGCGTCGAGCTTGACGCGATAGTCGAGCGCGGCGCGGTGGGTCAGGTTCACCGTGGCGCTGCCGGAGAACCCCGCCCCGCCGTTGTCGAGGAACAGCGTCGAGTACCCGGTCGACGCCGTGGGCCAGGCGAGCGTCAAGCCAACCGGCACGCCCGCGACGTCGAAGGCCGCCTTGCCGGACGCCGATCGCAGCACCTGATGCGCGACGATCGTGCCGTCGTCGAGCCGGTAGGTCGCGTCGTTGCGCCAGCCCTTGGGTGCCGCGCGGCTGAGCGCGATCACCTGGTCGAAGCC
>JAIEPK010000203.1 GCA_019749875.1 Candidatus Binatia bacterium
GCTCGCCGCGCGGCGCCGCGCCTCGTCCTCGGTCGACGCGACCGCCGCGAGCGCGTAGACCGAGCGCGCGAGCGTTCGCGGCTCGCGGCCGGCGGCCGCGCAGGCGGCATCGAGATCGCGCAGGCGCGGCTCGATCTCGGCCGCGAACGGACAGTTCCACCCGTCGGCAGCGCGAACGGCCGCGTCGAGTGCCGATCGTGAGCGTCCCCCGACCCAGAGCTCGGGTCGCGGCGCGGTCGCGTCGTCGGCCGGCAGCGCCGCGCGCAGGCGCTGCAGTGCAGCGCCGAGCACGTCGCCGCGCGTCGCGAGGTCGTGCGTGGTGATGCCGAGCGACGCTGCTGCGCGCCGGTAGGTGAATCCGCCGAGGCCGATGCCGAGCACCACCCGCCCCGGAGCGACCGCGGCGAGCGTGCGCGCCTGCAGCGCGAGCAGACCCGGATCGCGCAGCGGCAGGACGAGCACCAGCGGCCCGACGCGGATCCGCGCGGTCGCGCCCGCGAGTGCCGCGAGCAGCGTCCAGCACTCGAGCGGGAACGGGCCGTCGGGACGCAGCGGCACCAGGTGATCCGGGATCCACAGGCCGTCGAGGCCCGCGTCTTCCGCCGCGCGAGCCAGCTCGAGCACGCGGGCGAACCCGACACCGTGCACGGGCAGCTCGATGCTGATGCGGACGCGACGCTTGCCGGCGGTCGTCATGGCGCGGATCCGTGCAGACGATAGCGGCGCAGGCCGGGCAGCACGAGGGCGAGCAACCCGGCCGACGCGGTGCACAGCAGGCCGCCGAGCACCACCGACGTCCGCACGCCGGCGATGCGCGCCAGCGCGCCCGCTTCGAGCTCGCCGAGCTGCGGCCCGCCCATGAAGAAGATCATCGTCACGCCGGTCATCCGTCCGCGCAGATGGTCCGGCGTCAGCAGCTGGCGCAGGGTCTGGCGAACGACCGTGCTGGCCCCGTCGGCGGCGCCGCCGAGTGCCAGGAAGAGGAGCGCCATCGCGAACGAGTCGGTCGTACCGAATGCCGCGGTGGACAGCCCGTAGAGGCCGATGCACAGCAGCACCGTCGATCCGGCGAGCGGTGGTGAGCCCAGCACGGCGATGCCGAGCGCGACCAGAGCGGAGCCCGCGGCCGGTGCCGCGAACAGCATGCCGAGCCCCTCGGGCCCGACGTGCAGCAGCTCGCTCGCGAAGATCGGCATCAGCAGCATCGCACCCGCGAAGAACGTGCCGAGGAAGTCCGCGAGCATGAGGCCGAGCAGGATCGGCGTCCGCCACAGGAAGCGGAAGCCCTCGGCGAGCGCGTCGATGCCGACGGTCGTGGTGGGCGCGGCCTTGCCGCGCTTCCGGATCAGCAGCAGCGCGACGATCATCGCGACGAACGACGCGGCGTCGACCAGGTACACCACCGCCGCACCCGACGCGCCGAGCACGAAGCCGCCGAGCGTCGGTCCGAGCACCGTCGCGAGCTGCCAGGACGACACGCTGAGCCCGAGCGCGCGCGGCAGCACCGCCTCCGACACCAGAGTCGGAATCATGGCTTGACGAGCGGGGTTGCTGAGCGCCGTGGCACTGCCGGCGAGCACGCAAAACGCGTACAGCAGCGGCATCGTCACGTGTCCGGTGTCGGTGAGCCACCAGAGACCGAGCGAGCACAGCATCATGGCGCTCTGCGTGCCGAGCAGGAGCAGGCGGCGATCGACGACGTCGGCGAACACACCGCCGAAGACGCCGAACAGGATCACCGGCAGGACGCGCGCGAGGCCGATCGCGCCCAGCGCCAGCGGGTCGCCGGTGAGCTGGTAGACCTGCCAGGACACGGCCACCACCTGCATCTGGGTCCCGACCTGCGACACGAAGAAGCCGCCCCACATCAGACGGAAGTCGCGGAAGTGGAGCGGCGACGTCCCGCGCAGCGGCATGTGGCTCACGTGAAGCGCCCACGCGCGCGAGGGGCCACGCGGGTCGGGAGCGCGCGCATCGATCTCGCGTGCCGGCGCGCGCGCTCGGACGCGCGGGTTGAGAACGAGCGCATTGGTCCCATAAGAACGCGCACATGGCTTCGCTCCGGGCAAAGACCGCGATCGCCGGCTTGGGCATCACCGAGCAGGGAAAAGTGTACGGGCCGAGTGCTACGGGCTTCGCCGTCGAGGCGATCCGGCTCGCGCTCGAGGACGCCGGCCTTGCGGGCAGCGACCTCGACGGCCTGCTCGTGAACCCCGGCATGAGCTGGGGCGAGTCGGGTGCCATGGCATCGTTCGCGGTGCAGCAGGCGATGGGCCTTCGCGACCTGCGCCTCACCGCCGCGATGAACCTCGGCGGTGCGACGGCCGGTGCGATGATCCAGCAGGCCGTGCTCGCGATCGACGCGGGGCTCGCGAGCGTGGTCGCGTGCGTGTTCTCGGACGCGCCGCTCAAGCCGCCCAAGCCGAAGGACGCGAAGGGCGGCGGCGGATCCGGATCGTCGGGAGCGTACGCGTTCGCGGGCGGGCTGAACGCCGCGTACGGCGCGTTCGGCGTGAACGCGCTGTACGCCCTGCTCACGCAGCGGCACATGCACCGCTTCGGCACGACGCACGATCAGCTCGGCGCGATCGCGGTCGCCGAGCGCGCGTGGGCGCAGGGCAACCCGCAGGCGCAGTTCGCGGGCACGCCGCTGACCATCGAGCAGTACCACGCGTCGCGCTGGGTGGTGGAGCCGTTCCACCTGCTCGACTGCTGCCTGGTCTCGAACGGCGGCCTCGCGGTCATCGTGACCAGCGCCGAGCGCGCGCGCTCACTCCGCCAGCCGCCGGTCTACGTGCTCGGCATGGGTCAAGGACATCCGGGCGGTGATCCGCTCGAGACGCTGACGTCGGGTGCGCCGGTCGCGGCGAAGACCGCCTTCGGGATGGCGGGTGCTGCGCTCTCCGACGTGACGTTCTGCGAGCTCTACGACTGCTACACGTTCACGGTCCTGAACACGCTCGAGGACTACGGCTTCTGCGCGAAGGGCGAGGGCGGACCGTTCGTCGCGGGCGGGCGCATCGCGCCCGGCGGCGCGCTGCCGGTCAACACCGGCGGCGGCCAGCTGTCGTCGTTCTACATGTGGGGCATGACGCCGATCGGCGAGGCGGTGATCCAGTGCCGCGGTCAGGGTGGCACGCGTCAAGTACCGCGCAACGACCTCGGTCTCGTCAGCGGCAATGGCGGCGTGCTGTCCACGCACGCCACCCTGCTGCTGTCGCCGCACGCGAGCTGAGAGCCCCGGAAGGCAACCGATTCATGGAAGCGATCGCCAAGCCCCTCCCGCGCGTCACGCCCGAGCTGGCGCCGTTCTTCGAAGCCGCGAAGGCCCGCAAGCTCGTCGTCCAGCGCTGCGCGAGCTGCGGACGG
Organism: Candidatus Binatia bacterium; assembly: GCA_019749875.1. Taxonomy (GTDB): domain Bacteria; phylum Desulfobacterota; class Binatia; order UBA12015; family UBA12015; genus VGTK01. Next base: position 3,370 of record JAIEPK010000203.1, read on the forward strand.
CTGCGCTTCCCGCCGCGCGAGCTGTGCAGCCACTGCTGGTCGCGCGACGCCGAATGGGTGCCGGTATCGGGACGCGGCGAGGTCTTCAGCTTCTACTGGATGCACCAGATCTACCACCCCGGCTTCGCGGCGGAGGTCCCGTACCCGGTGGTGATCGTGGCGCTCGAGGAAGGCCCGCACGTGCTGTCCAACATCGTCGGCTGCGCGCGCGAGCAGCTCCGGATCGGGCTGCCCGTCGAGGTCACGTTCGAGGACGCGAGCGACGAGGTCACGCTGCCGAAATTCCGCCCGCGCGGGTGAGCGGCTGAAAAGCGAAGCGCCGGGCGGGTGTGGGCACCCCGCCCGGCGCTTCAGCGGCTCGCGGCACGCTCGTGCGTGTCCACGGCCTCCTCTCCGCCCCCCTCCCCTCTACTTCGTGCTCGCGCTGCCCGAGGCGTTCGCCTGCTGCGCAGCGCAGTGCTTGACGTGGCTCACCGAGGTCTTCATCGACTTCGCGACCTGCTTCTCGGTCTTCCCTCCGTCGAGCGCCGCGCGGATCTTGTCGCACGAGGCGGCGTGCTTCGACGCCAGCGCCGGCGACGCCAGCAACAGCATTCCCAGAACGATCAGTCCCGTCTTCTTCGTTCTCATGATCGGCGAGCCTCCTTCGCTCGCGCGACCCTGCTGCAGCAAGGGCGATGCCGTGGTGCCGACGGCCCCGGATGCAGCGACGACGCACGCGCCGCGCCGCCGCGGCGTCCGCATCGGCAGTCCGGTCCGGGGCGCTGCGTCTCGGTGGCGGGACGAAAGGTCCCACCTCCTCGTCGGCGGTGCACCGCTGCTGCTGGCCCGATCGCGCGAAGAGCCACGGCACGATCGCTGCAAGACGCGTCCCCGACCGCGCAGCAGCGAAGGAGGCGAGCCATGGAATCCCATCGAATCGTGCGAGCGAGCACGGCGGCGCCCGGCACCGTGCTCGGCGTCGCCACCGAGGACGCCCCCATCCTGCTCGCCGAGGACGACGGCGAGCTGCGCGCGCTGATCGCACACGCGCTGCGCGAGGCCGGACACGCGGTGCTCGAGGCGAGCAACGGGTTCGAGCTGCTCGACCGCATCGAGGCGGCGATCGCGTGGGGCGAGCCGGCTCGTCCGCCGATCTCCCTGATCATCAGCGACGTGCGCATGCCGGGCATGACCGGCGTCGACGTGCTGAGCGTGCTGCGCTGCGCCTACTGGGCGACGCCGGTGATCCTCATGTCGGCGTTCGCCGACGCGACGCTGCGCAGCGAGGCGTGGGAGCTCGGAGCGGCGGCGGTGATCGCCAAGCCGTTCGCGATGGAGGAGCTGCTCGACGCGGCGCGGGTGGCGCTGCGACGCAGCGCCGGCGGCACAAGGAAGGCCGGGAGGCTGCGCGCGCTCTGAGCGCCATGCGCCCGGCCGCTCACGCCGGGCGCGGTGCGTGGTGGAGGGGACGACTCATGCCAATGGCTCGTCCCGCTCGTCGCCGCCCGTCGCGACGATCCCACCCGCCCGCGCCCGTGCGCTGCGCCCGAAGCGGTGCAGCATCCGGTGCAGCGAGCGGCGATCGATGCCCAGCACCGTCGCGGCACGGCTGACGTTTCCGCCGTGCTCGTCGAGCACCGTGAGCACGTAGCGACGCTTCAGCTCCTCGAGCGTCGGTCGCTCGTCGTCCGGCACGCGCGCCGTCGCGACCGGCAGCCCGGTGCGCACGGAGTCGCGCTGCACGAGCATCGGAAAATCCTCCGCCGCCAGCACGTCGTGGCGCGCCAGCACCACCGCGCGCTCGATGACGTGCCGCAGCTCGCGCACGTTGCCCGGCCATGCATGGTCCAGCAGCAATGCGAGCGCCTCGTCGGAGATGCCGCGCACCGGCTTGCCGGTCTCGCTCGCGGCGCGCGACAGCAGGCGATCCACCAGCAGCGGGATGTCGTCGCGCCGGTCGCGCAGCGGCGGCAGCGCGACCGTCACCACCTGCAGGCGGTAGTACAGATCCTGCCGGAAGCGCCCGGCCGCGACCTCCGCCGCGAGATCGCGGTGCGTCGCCGCGACGATGCGCACGTCGACCGGAGTCCAGCGCGTGCCGCCCACCGGGCGTACTTGACGCTCCTGCAGCACACGCAGCAGCCGCGCCTGCATCGCGGGCGAGACGTCGCCGATCTCGTCGAGGAAGACCGTGCCGCCGTCCGCCTCGACGAAGAGCCCCGGCGACGCACCGACGGCACCGGTGAACGCGCCGCGCACGTGGCCGAAGAGCTCGCTCTCCAGCAACGCGTCACCGAGCGCCGCGCAGTCGACGGCGACGAAGCGGCCCGCGCGCCGCGGGCTGTGATCGTGCACCGCGCGCGCGATGAGCTCCTTGCCGGTACCGCTCTCGCCGAGCACCAGCACGGTCGCGGCAGTCGGAGCGACGCGCGCGATCGTGCGGTAGACCGAGACCATCGCCGGCGATCGGCCGACGACCTCGTCCATCCCACCCGACGCGGGCACCGCGACGCGTTCCTCCGCGCGGCGCCGCTCGAGCGCGCGCCGCACGTTGGCACGCACCTCGTCGACGTCCATCGGCTTGCTCACGTAGTCGATCGCGCCGGCGCCGATCGCGCGCACCGCGGTGTCGATCGAGCCGAAGGCCGTCATCACGATCACCGGCAGGTCGGGCTGGACCGTACGCACGCGCGCGAGCAGCGACAGCCCGTCGAGCTGCGGCATGTTGACGTCGGTGATCAGCAGGTCGACCGGCTCGTCGCGCAGCCGCGCGAGGGCGGCGTGCGGATCGGTCTCGCCGAGCACCGTGGTGTCGTCGTCCTGCAGGATGTCCGCGAGCAGGCCGCAGGTGACGTCGTCGTCGTCGACCACCAGGATCGTGTTCACGGGTGCTCCAGGGGCAGGCGGACGCGCATCGTGGTTCCGGCGCCGGGCGCGCTCTCGACGACGACCGAGCCGCCGTGGGCACGCGCCACGCGCTGCACGATCGGGAGACCGAGTCCGGTGCCGCGGTCCGCGGACTTGGTGGTGAAGAACGGCTCGAAGATGCGCGCCAGGTGATCGGGTGCGATGCCGGGGCCGTCGTCGGCGACGACGATCTCGACCGCGCGCGACGCGGGGCCGTCCACCAGCGACGCCGCGACCAGGATCGTTCCGAACGGCGACAGCGCGTCGACCGCGTTGACCAGCAGGTTGACCAGCATCTGCCGCAGCGCGACCGGATCCCCGGACAGCGACGGCACGTCGTCGGCGACCTGCCACGACAGGTCGACGCCGGCGCTCTCGACGCGGCTCTTGACGACCTCGACCGCGTCCGCGACCAGTGACCGCACGGCGACGACGCTGCGCCGCGCGCCGGTGTCGGCGGTGCGGTCGAGCAGGTTGCGCATGATCTCGATCATGCGCCGCACCTGCGACTCGAGGATCTCGAGCTTCGACTCGTGCTCGGGAGCGAGCCCTGCGCGGCGCAGCATCTGCGCGTAGCCGAGCACCGAGTTGAGCGGCGTACCGAGCTCGTGCGCGAGCGTCGCCGCGACCTCGCCGAGCGCTGCGAAGCGCTCGCTGCGCGCGGCCTCGAGCTGGGCCGCACGCAGGTGCGCGTTCGCGTCGCGCAGCTCGCGGTTGCGCGTCGCGAGGTCGAGGGTCGCGCGGCGCACGCGCGACTCGAGGCTCGAGGTCAGGTTCTCGACGCGCGCCAGCATGCGGTTGAAGCTCGCGACGAGATAGTCGAACTCCGCGGTGCGCTGTGCCGGCACGCGCACCGCGAGGCCACCGCTCTCCGCGGCGCGCATCGCGCCCACCAGATCGCGGATCGGACGGTCGACGCGGCGCGAAAAGAATGCCGCCAGCGCGAGGAACATCGCCACCACCGCTGCGCCGAGCATCGACAGATCGATCCGCGTGAGCTGCGCGCGCAGCGCGCGCGCCGGCGCGAGCGAGATCTCGGTGCGGACCTCGCCGACGACGTCGCCGTCACGGCGGATCGGCACTTCGAGGGTCCTGCTGTCGCGCCGCTGGGGGTGCGCGCGTCCACCGCCGGTCGAGACCACGGTCGTGCTGCCGGTCGGGTCGAGCGTCAGCACGTCGACGTCGACGATCTCGCGGTGATTCCCGACCAGAGCCCCGAGGATCGCCGCGAGCCCGGACCAGTCGTGGCCGTCCCACAGCGAGTCCACGACACGCGCCGCGAGCAGCGCCCGGTCGGCGGCGTCGCGCTCCAGGGCGGCCTGCGAGAGCGTCGTGTTCACCCACTGCGTGAGCCCGAGAACGACGCACACGGTGACCAGGACCATCACGATGCCCTCGACGCGCAGGCTCCGCAGTAGCGCCGGCCTCGGGGTGCTGCCCGCGCCGACGACGTCGAGACGCTGCTCCGCGTGGGCTCCGGTGCTGCTCGCTGTGCTCGTTGGCGCGCTCTCCCAGCGGTGACGTTCCGTCGCTCGTTGGACTACGGGAGCGCGGGCGAATTCAATGCACGCGGCGGATTTTCGACCGCGCCGGGCGCCCGCGACGGCGCTCGGCCGAAGCGCGCGACGCGCGCAGATGGTTGATCCTGCGACGGAATCTACGTTACACGCGACCGTGGGGACGGGGCCGCGGGCGCTGCGCTCGGTGGGCTTCGTCCGGCTGGAGGTCGGGGATGGGGAGCGCAACGGGCACCGCGAGCGCCAGGGCGAGGAGCACGCAGTCGGATTCGCCGCGTGAGCGCATCCTACGCTGTGCCACCGAGCTGCTCGCCGAGGGCGGGCCGAGCGCGCTCACCCTGCGCACCGTCGGCGCTCGGGTCGGGCTGCACAACTCGAGCCTCTTCCACCACTTCCCCGGCAAGCGGGAGATCATGGCGGTGGTCTTGGGCCGCGTGTCCGAGAGCCTGCGCGAGCGGCTCGAGCCACTGGCGCAAGACGCGCCGCCGTCGCTCGAGCGTCTCGTCGCGGTGCTGGTCACGCTCTCCGACCACTACGCCGTCGAGCGCAGCGAGGCGCGCTGCGCGGTGCGTCTGCTGCTCGAGCCCGAGCTCGCCGGCGCACGCGGCGGCCAGGGCGCCACGGCTCTGTGGAGCTGGCTCGCGCGCGCACAGGCGTCCGGCGCGATCCGCACCGTCAACGTCGGCCACGCCGCCCGCAATCTCCTGTCCATGGTCCTGCTCGACCCCGTCTGGCCGACGACCGGCACCGAGGAGTCCGACCGCGACCGCGACCGCCGCCGCACCGAGCTCGCGGCCTTCGTGCACGGCGCCCTCGCACGGTCTGCTTGACGCCCGCCGAGCGCACCCCGCTCGACGAAGCCCGCCCGCGCCCCACCGCCCTCGACGCGAATCTCAGGACTCGAGCGTCGCGCGCAGCGAAAGCTCCATGGGAGCCCGCGTCAAGCACCGTCCACCCGGCACCGCCCCCTCCGCGAACACGAAGCCAAGCGGCCAACCGAAGGGGGCGCAGCGAAGAGATCGCCACGGGTTCCGCGTCAAGCACCGCCCGCCCGGCACCACCCCTTCTGCGAAGGCGAAGCCAAGCGGCCGACCGAAGGGAGCGCAGCGAAGAAATCGCCACGGCTCCGCGTCAAGCACCGTCCACCCGGCACCGCCCCCTCTGCGAAGGCGAAGCCAAGCGGCCGACCGAAGGGAGCGCGGGGAGTGGGGCCCCACGCGGCTTCGCCGCGTGGGGCGAGGGGTCGCGAGACCCCTCGTTTCAACGGTACGCCATGCCCACCTGCTCCTTCGACTCCAGCTTTCCACCCGCATCCAGCCACGCCTTGAACACGCGCGGAGCATCGCGCGACGGGTTGTAGATGTCCTCCTCCGAGGCCCACAGCCCGTTGCCGCCGTAGACGAGCCGCGTCCAGTTCGGAAACTGGTACGGCGTGCCGTCGGGCTGGAACGGCTCCGGAAACTGGTTCTGGCACTGGAACACGACGGCACCGCGCTCCTCGTCGAGCACCCACCAATCCTGCGGGAAGGTCATGCGCGGAAACGGAGCCATGACCTTCGTGATCCAGTCGCGGATCGCCTCGCGGCCGTGCATCTCACCGTAGGCGTGCTCGATGTAGTGCGCGTCCTCGGTGAACATCGCGGCCCAGACGTTCCAGTCACCGGTGCGCGACGCGGTGTCGCGCGCCTCGTTGTAGCGCGCGAACGCGGCCAGCAGCTCCTCGCGGGGGTATCGCGGCATGGTCTCCTCCGTCGGCCCATTTTCGGGTGCGTGGCATGGCGACGGACCGGGGTCGCGCCGCACCGCGAGTGCTCATCACGAGACCGCGCCGCCGCGCAAGCCGGCCCTCTTCGGCGGACGAGACGGGACCACCATCTGCCGCTCCGTCCGTGCGGCCGAAAGCTCCTCGCGGCCGTCGCGCCGCGGATTGCGCCGCCTTCGCGACGCGCGATAAGCGGACCCCATGAACGTCGTCGAGCCGCTCCCCGCACACGAGGTGCACTTCGCACGGACCACCGACGTGATCGTCGTCGGCCTCGGCATCGCCGGCTGCAGCGCGGCCCTCGGCGCGCGCGAGGCCGGCGCAGATGTCGTCGCGCTGGAGTGCGCGGGGACGCCCGGCGGGACGTCGGCGATGTCGGGCGGCGTCCTCTACCTCGGCGGCGGCACGTCGGTGCAGCGCGCGTGCGGCTTCGAGGACTCCGCCGACGCGATGCACCGCTTCCTCGACGCCGCGCTCGGCCCCGGCGCCGACGCGGATCGTCTCGCGGCGTACTGCGCCGGGTCGCTCGAGCACTTCGACTGGCTGGTCGGGCTCGGGATGCCGTTCCGCGCCGCGTTCTGCGACGAGCCGAATCGCGAGTCGGCCGACGATTCCGCACTGATCTTCTCCGGCGGCGAGGACAGCTTCCCGTTCGACGAGATCACGCCGCCCGTGCCGCGCGGCCACAAGCCGCAGTGGAT
>JAIEPK010000438.1 GCA_019749875.1 Candidatus Binatia bacterium
GCCTCGCTGAGCGCCGCGATGCGCGCGACGCGTCCGCTCGCGAGCGGCGCGTCGCCGGGCCCGGAGCTCGCGTTCGCGGCAGCCATGCGCTCCGGCTAACGGACGCACTGCGGGTCGTCCATCGGCCGGCCGGATGCGCGCGGCGCGCGTGGTCGATACGAACGCGGGGCCATGCGTCGCTTCGTGTCGTGGAACGTGAACGGCATCCGCGCCTGCGTGCGCAAGGGCTTCGTCGACTGGCTGCCCGGTGCGCACGCCGACGTGATCGGCTTGCAGGAGACGCGCTGCGAGCACGAGGATCTGCCGGAGATGCTGCACCGCCTGCCGGCGTTCCGGCACGCGCGCTGGGTGAGCGCGCGCTCGCGACGCGGCTACAGCGGGGTCGCGATCCTGTCGCGCAAGGCACCGCAGTGGGTCGAGAGCGAGCTCGGCGACGAGCGCTACGACCGCGAGGGACGCTATCTCCTCGCGCGCTTCGACGACGTGCTGCTGGCGAACGTGTACTTCCCGAAGGGCAGCGGCACGCAGCGCGACAACAGCCGCGTGCCGTACAAGCTCGCCTTCACCGAGCACGTGTTCGAGGTCCTGCGGCGCAAGCGCAGAAAACACGGCCTGCCGGTGATCCTGATGGGCGACCTCAACGTCGCACCGCACCCGATCGACCTCGCGCGGCCGCGCGGCAACGAGACCACGAGCGGGTTCCTGCCGGAGGAGCGCGCGCTGCTGGCACGTTGCGTCGGGCGCAGCTGGGTCGACACCTACCGCGCGCTGTACCCCGACGGGGTCAAGTACAGCTGGTGGAGCAACCGCCTCGGGGTACGCGAGCGCAACATCGGCTGGCGCATCGACCACGTGCTGGTCACCGCCGATCTCGCGCCCCGGGTGCGCGACGCCTTCGTGTGGGACCACGTGCGCGGCTCCGACCACTGCCCGGTCGGCATCGACCTCGACGACGCACCGCGCTGAGCGCCGCCGGACGCGGGCGGATCTTGTCGGTTCTTCCCGGGCGCGGGCAAGAATTCCATGCCCGGCGGACGCCCACGCAACAATCGGGACGGATCCAGGCGTCGATTCCAAGCGTATTCGAGGCTGGCAACCCGCTTGCAAAGGGCCGTTTTCATGATGCGCGAAGAACGAACCGTCCACCTCCGGCCGCTCGTGGCCGCGTGTGCGCTCTCCGTTGCATTCGCCGCCCTCCCGGCGCGAGCGGAGAAGCTGGTCTTTGCCCGTGACGCCTCGGGAACGGCCATGGCGCGGCAAGCGGTGACGCTGTGCCTCGACGCTGCCAAGACCGAGGACGATGCGCAGCGTGCCGACACGTTGCAGCGCGGTCTCGAGCAAGCCGAGCAGGCCGTCGCCGAAAGCCCGAACGACGCGAAGGCGCACTTCGCCGTGTTCTGTAACCTCGGTCGCAAGCTCGAAGACGACGGCGCGAGCCTGGCGGGCGTCGCCAACGTGAGCCGCCTGAAGAGCGAGATCGATCGCGCGCTGGCACTCGAGCCCGGCTTCGTCGACGCGATGACCGCGAAAGGCGCGTTTCTCGTCAAGCTGCCGTCCCTGCTCGGCGGCGATGCCGACGAGGGCGAGCGGCTGCTGCGTCGTGCCGTCGCGCTCGCGCCCCAGCACGCGGCGGCGCGGCTCGAGCTCGCCAAGGCTCTGGAGGAGAAGGGCGACACGCATGCGGCTCTCGAGGAGGCGCGTGCGGTCCTGACGCTCGCCGACGCGCGCTCGTCTGCCGTCGAAGCGCGCGAGGCGCGCGAGCTGACGGCCAAGCTCGGCTCCTGAGCATCGCGGCCGATCTCGGTTTGCGGGTGCGCCCTCCGGTATGCTCTCTGACCTGCCGGAGGTTGCCATGAGACGCCGCGCTACGACCCGCATCGCGGGACTGATCCTGGGCTTCGGGCTCGCATTCGCGGTGCAGGCTGCCGCCCAGGGTGGAGGCGACGGCGGCATCCCGCCGGGCGACATCCCCGAGGTCCTGCGGGCGCGCGTGGGCAAGCCGGTCACGCTGCTCCTGCGCTCCGGGAAAGAGTACGGCGGTACGGTCGCCGAGGTGCGCGGACAGTCGGTCGTGCTGAAGAGCCTGTCGGGCAAGGAGTTCTACGACGCGCTGGTCCGGCTCGACGACGTCTCGGCGATCGAGATGCGCAATCGTTGATGCGGCTCTTGCCCGCTCCGCTGGAACTTCTGCCATGAAGCGCATCGACGAGGATCTGTTCGCGCGCATCCGCGACAAGGTCGCGATCGTCGGCATCGGCCACCTGCCGTTCTCGAAGGACATCGGCCGCCCCATCTCCGACACGGCGATCGAGGCAATCCAGATGGCGATCGACGACGCCGGGCTCGACAACGAGGACGTCGACGGCATGTCGATGTTCGAGATGGAGCACACCCACGAGGTCACGATCGCGCGCGGGCTCGGCGTCCGGAACCTGCAGTGGTGGGACAAGATCTCCTACGGCGGCGGCGCCTCGGCGGCGACCGTCATGCACGCCGCGGCGGCCATCGCCTGCGGTCTCGCCGAGGTCGTGGTCTGCCACCGCGCGCGCAACCGCGGCTCGAAGACCGCACGTCCGTGGGCGCAGGAGCGCGAGCTCGTCACCGACGACAAGGCGCTGCACGTGCCGTGGGGTCTGATCCGTCCCGTCGACGTGATCGGCATGTGGGCACACCGGCACATGCACCAGTACGGCACGACGCGCGAGCAGCTCGGCAACGTCGCAATCGCGGCGCGCAAGCACGCCAACCGCAACCCGTACGCGATGATGCGCGACCGGCCGCTCGACATGAAGACCTACCTCGAGGGTCGCGTCATCGGCTATCCGCTGACGCTCTACGACTGCTGCCTCGAGACCGATGGAGCGCTGGCGTGCGTCGTGACGTCGATCGAGCGCGCACGCGATCTCAAGCAGAAGCCGGCGCTCGTGCACTCGGTCGCGCAGGCGAGCGGACCGAATCCGGTGCACCTCGCGAACTACAACACGCCCGACCTGCAGACGACGGCCGTGCCGTGCGCGGAGCTGCTGTGGAAGCGCTCCGAGCTGAAGCCGAAGGACATGGACTGCGCCCAGATCTACGACGCGTTCACGCCGCTGGTGATCCTCGGGCTCGAGGACTACGGCTTCTGCAAGCGCGGCGAGGGCGGCCCGTTCACCGAGGGCGGGCGCATCGAGCTGGGCGGCGAGCTGCCGCTGCTGACGTCCGGCGGCGGCCTGTCGGAAGCCTACACGCACGGCTTCAACCTGATCGTGGAGGCCGTCCGTCAAGTACGCGGCACGTCGACCGCGCAGGTCGAGGGCTGCAAGAACGTGCTAGTCACCGGCGCGTCGGGCGTCGCGACCAGCGCGATGGTCCTCCGGGGCGAGTAGAGTCGAGGTTGCGACCGCCGCCTGCGGTCACCCGAGCAGCACCTCCAGCCTGCGGCGTCCGGCCGGCGTGCAGCAGGGCAGGAACAGAGCGAGTGCCGCGCGCGCGTGCGCGTCGAGCTGCTGGCGCGGGTCCTGATCCGGGGCGATGAGAAGTGCCGCGGGGAGCCAGAAGAAGACCTGCGTGAAGATCTGGATGCGCAGGTTCGGGAGCATGGGCTTCGTTCGGCGCGGGTCGAGCAGGCGTGCGGCGGTCAGGCGGCTCACGATGCCGGTGATGCGCTCCTCGCGAGCGCGCTGCATGCGCTCGTGCAGCGAACGCACCTGCGGACGCGCGGCGAGGAAGCCGACGGCGTCGCGCATCAGCCAGCGATTCTCGAGGTCTCGTTCCATGATCGCGCGGAAGATCCGATCCACCTCGGCGAAATCGAGCGGCCCGCGTCGTGCCTCGACGGTCGCGGTGTTTTCCTGGTGCATGTCCTCGACGAGGGCATCGAGCAGCGCGTCCTTGGTCGCGAAGTGATACGAGACGTTGCCCGGGCTGAGGCCGAGGTCGCGTGCGATCTCGCGCATGCCCACCGCGTTGACGCCGCGCTCGTTGAAGGCCGAGCGGGCATGCTCGAGGATTCGGCGAGCCGTGCCCTGCCGTGGTGGATTAGGACGTTGACCTAGTCTCATCGAAACGGATAGTACGATGTCCTAGAAGGGGGTGCCAGCATGGGACATCGCACGATCGAGAACCCGGTCAGCGGCGAGCGCGCCACCTGGATCGAATCCGCGCGCGACAACGGCGGCGTTCGTACGGTGGCGGAAGTCGAGGTCGGCCCCGGTGGCGGCGTGCCGCGGCATCGCCACGCGCAGCACGAGGAGCGCATCCACGTGCTCGCCGGCGAGATGGAGGTGACGGTGCGCGATGGAGTGCGTCGGCTCGTGGCCGGCGAGAGCGTCGTGATCGACCGCGGCGCGACGCATGCGTGGCGCAACCCATCGCTGGATCGCACGCTGGTCTTCCGCGGCGAGATGCTGCCGGGCCACCCGGGATTCGAGACCGCCCTTCGTGTCGTGTTCGGACTCGGTCGCGACGGCGAGCTCCGGCCCGGGGGGATTCCGCGACGGCTCACCGACCTCGCGCTGGTCGCCGGCTGGGACCCGTCGCTGCTCGCAGTCGGTCCGCGAAGGCTGCTGGTGCCGCTCCTACGATGGTACGCCGGTCGGGCGGCGGCACGCGCGCGCGCCACCGTGTTGCTCCGCCGCTACGACGCCCCCGGCCAGGCGCTGTGAAAGCGGGCCGGCCCTGCTAGGGTCGCGCCATCGCATCTTCGATTCGCAGGGCCTTGGGAGGGCGTCCATGAGCAGCGAGGTTCGCTTCGGCGAGCGCACGAGCAAGGTCGAGGACCGTCGGGTCGCCGACCTGCATCCGGACTACCCGCTGCCCGATCCGGATCATCCGGTCGTCAAGCCGTTCTGGGACGGCTGTCGCGAGCGGAAGCTGCTCGTGCAGCGCGATCGCGAGACCGGGCAGTACCACTGGCCGCCCAAGCCCGGGTACTGGAAGCACGGCCGCTTGCAGTGGGTCGAGGCGAAGGGCACCGGGACGGTCTACACCTACGTCGTCGGCAGCGATCCGTTCCTGCCGGCGTTCAAGCACATGCTGCCGCACGTGATGGTGGTCGTGGCGCTCGACGAGGGCCCGCGACTCGTCGGCTACATGGTCGGCTGCACGCCGGAGGACATGGAGATCGGGATGCCTGTCCGCGTGGTCTTCCGGCCGCTCACGGAGCGCGTGACGCTGCCGGTGTGGGAGCCGCTCCGCTGAGCGAGCACGGCCCCGCCCATAGGCGGCGGGGCGATCGCGCTCAGCTCGCGCGCCGGCCGCGGCGCAGCGCGGGGCTGGTGCCCGGCTGCGGAGCCTCGAATCCGCTCGGCTGGCCCTTCATCAGCAGCTTGACGGTGCGCGACTCGAAGAGCACCTCGCAGACCGTCGCGCTCGCGATCCCGACCACGATGCCCTCGCCGAAGCTGGTGTGCGTGATGCGCGCGCCGACGCGATAGCTCGCCGCCGCCGAGTACGGCGCCGGGGCGGCGCCGGACTTCGCGAGTGCTTCGGCCCAGGGCAGCTGGATCGCCGACGCGGCGGCGGCGCGGCGCGGACGCGTGACCGTGTACTCGTGCTCGAGCTCGCACGTCCCGCAACGGACGCGCGTCGGCTTGCTGCCGATCTTGCCGGTGATGACGTGCGTCGTGACCGCACGGCACTTGCGGCAGCGCGTCGCGATCTCGTTGCCGAGCACCGTGGTCGCGGGCTCCGGCTTCTCCACGGCTCGTTTGCGGGCGGAGTGGAACTGCACGGCGATGCTCCTTGCGCAGGACCACGGAACGCCGTGTGCCGCCCTTGATCTCGGGAGGAGCGCTCCGATCGCGTCGTGCGAGGGCCCTCGGGTCGCGGCGGGATGCCGGATGCATCGCTCGGCGGGCCGCGATCGCGGGAGCCGAGCGCGTGCGACCTACGGAGTACGTCCGTCTCTAGCCTGCGCGCGCGTCCCTGTCGAGCATCCGTCGGATCGACGCGGGGGGGCGGCGAGCGTCGTGGGGCCGAGATTTCACCGCTGTACGAGGGCTCCCACACGTGCTAGCCGATGATCTGGTTGGTTTGTCGAACGAGTCGCGTGCGGACGGCGCAGTTCCTGCCCGGACGAGTTGCTTGATCGTCCATCCTGCCTTTTTCGCCGACCCGCGAGGGTCGATCATCAACGCGGCCCCGTGAGATGGGGCCAGGATCCCGCAGGATTCAAGGAGTAGGAACATGTCCAGGAAGCTTTACGTGGGCAATCTCGCCTTCAGCGTCGACTCGTCGGGTCTCGAGCAGATGTTCTCTGCCTACGGCAACGTCGAGAGCGCCAGCATCGTGACCGATCGCGACAGTGGCCGGAGCCGTGGCTTCGGCTTCGTCGAGATGAGCAACTCCGACGAGGCGCAGGCCGCGATCGAGGCGCTCAACGGCTCCCAGCAGGGCGGCCGCGCGCTGACCGTCAACGAGGCGAAGCCGCGCGAGGACCGTGGCGGCGGCGGTGGCGGACGCGGCGGCTTCGGCGGCGGCGGCGGCGGTCGCCCGCGTCGCTACTAGACCGACCACCCATCGGCCGCGCGTCTCCCCGAGGCGCGCGGCCGACGTGCCCTCTCCGGCTCCATGACCCTGACCGAGCCTCCTCGGCCCCCGTCGAGGACCCGCCCGGAGCGCAAGCGCGGACCCCTCGCGCAGGCGTTCCGCAGCCACGTCCGGCCGCTCTTCTCGAAGCGCCTGTCGCGCTTCGCGGCCGCGGTCGTTCCTGTGCTTTACATCCTGTACATGCGCTTCGTCTGGGCGACGAGCCGCGTGTCGGGTCAGGACGACTTCGTGCTGAACGCCATCGCCGCCGAGTCCGACGGTGCGGTGGCGCTGCTGTGGCACGAGGAGGTGCTGACGGTCGCCTTCGGGTACCCGTACATCGGCATCCAGGGGCACACGCTCGCGAGCGTGGGTGAGTCGGGCGAGGTCATCGCGCGCATGCTGAAGCTGTGCGGCTACGTCGTGTTCCGCGGTGGCTCGAGCACCAGCCGCGCGCGCCGTCGCAGCGGTGTCCTCGAGGAGATGATCGCGCACATGCGCGACAACCACATGGTGATCTACGGGCTCACGGTCGACGGCTCGAAGGGCCCGCGCTACCGGATGAAGACCGGCGGCATCGTGATCGCGCGCGAGTGCGGCAAGCCCATCGCGCTGGTCCGCACCTGGTACCGCCGCTGCATCCGGCTCAACACCTGGGACCGCATGGCGCTGCCGCTGCCGTTCAACGAGATCCGCTACTATCTGCGCGGGCCGTACCACGTCCCGGCCGACGCGAGCACCGACGAGGGGCTCGCGCGCTTCCGCCTGCAGCTCGAGAACGACCTCATCGACATCGCGGCGCAGAGCTACCGCGACGCGCGCCAGCCGATCCCCGATGCGCTGGTGAAGCGCACCGCGCTCGAGGTCGACGACCTCGACCCGACGCGCGGCTGAGCTCGGCCGACCCCGGTCTTACAAGCGTCGCGAGCAGCTTTCGCCCGCGGCGAGGCTCGGCGACGTCGCCCGTGCGGACTCTTGCCCGCTGCCCGAGCCTCCCATCAGGGGCACGTGCCTTGCTCTCCGTCGTCACGAAGGAGGTGCAGCATGTACTACGGCTACGGACTCGGGGGCATCGTTCTGCTCGTCGTGCTGATCCTGCTGCTCACCGGCCGGCTCTGACGAGCCTCGACGTGCAGCCCGGGCGTCGGCGCCGCGGGGCGCCGGCGACGCTCGCGAGCACGCCGTCGCGCGCAGCGACGCGCCAGCGCGCGCGCCGCGTGGCGCGCTGACGCAGAGCGGCTTGCGGAACCTTCCTCCTCCGGTCTACGGTCGATCGCTTGATCCCCGACCATCTTTGACCTCAGGAGGAAGCGACCCGTGAGCAGGTATCTCGAAGGGAAATCGATCGCCGTCACCGGCGCAGGCCGCGGCATCGGACGCGCGGTCGCGCTCGCATGCGCCGAGGCCGGCGCGAACGTCGTCGTCAACGACTACGGCGTTTCGATCGACGGCAAAGAACCGACCAGCGCCGTCGCCGAAGAGGTCGTCGCGGAGATCAAGAAGCTGGGCGGCAACGCCGTCGCGAACCCCAGCTCCGTCGCCGAGATGGCCGGCGGTGCGAGCATCGTCAAGAGCGCAATCGACGCGTTCGGCCGCATCGACGGCGTGGTCTGCGTGGCCGGCATCCTGCGCGAGCGGATGCTCTTCAACATGGGCGAGGAGGACTGGGATCCGGTCATCGCGACGCACCTGAAGGGCACCTTCACCGTGTTCCGCGCGGCCGCGGCCGCGATGCGCGAGCAGAAGAGCGGAACCCTGATCGGCTTCACCTCGGGCGCCTTCGCGGGCTCGGTCGCGCAGGCGAACTATGCGTCGGCGAAGGGCGGCATCGTGTCGCTGGTGCGCAGCGCGGCGGCGGGCATGCACCGCTACGGCGTGACCGCCAACTGCATCGCGCCCGTCGCGCGCACGCGCATGAGCGCCAACGTGCCGATGGAGATCGGCGGCATCGGCGACGCCGAAGACGTCGCACCGATGGTCGTCTACCTGCTGAGCGACAAGGCGCGGCAGATCACCGGGCAGGTCTACACCGTGTCCGGCGGCAAGATCGCGGTGTGGAACCAGCCCGTGGAAGCACGCGCGATGTTCAAGGACGGACGCTGGACGCCCCAGGAGATCGAGGCGCGCCTGCCGGGCTCGGTCGGCGTCGAGCGCATGGGCCTGATCGATCGCCTCGAGGCGATGCGTCAAGCAGCGGCGAAGGGCGACAAGCCGAACGCCTGAGCGAGTGCGGGCGGGTGATGCCTCGGTTCGGGGCGACACCCGCTCGGGAATCACGCCAACCCGGCACAGCCCGGCACTCGTCCATGCGTCGGGGCAGCCGGTGACCCGCCGGACGCCGTCGCCCCGCCGCCGCGTCGTGTCGGGTGTCAGCGGTGCTCGCGTCGCAGCCGCCGACCGAGCAGCGCGACCGCGCGCAGATTCCACGGCGACGGCCGCGGCGGCTCCGGATCGACCTCGAGATAGCCGAGGCTCAGCAGCAGCGGCTTCTCGATCGCGACCACCTCGGCCACGGCGCGCCGCGAGCGCGCCCGATGCTTGCCGATCGACCCGTCGTGCACCGACGGCGCGATCCGCGCGATCGCCTCCTCGCCGGCCGGTGCGCGGACGAAGCGCAGCACCCGGGTCGCGGTGGCGGCGAAGTCGCGGCACAGGTCCTCGTAGCGGACCTCGAGACAGCGCTCGCGCAGCATCGCGCCGTACGCCCGCCCCACGCGCACGCTGTTCAGCCAGTGCTGCGCGTTGAACACGTGCGCGCGGCGCCGGTACCAGCCCGGATCGAGCGGCATGTCGCGGAACGTCCGCATGCGCTCGCTGTCGAAGTAGATCTTGCGCCAGAAGTCGTCGGTCGGACCCTTGTGATCGCAGAACGCGACGTCGCGGCCGTCGCGCACCAGGTGGATGAAGCGTGCGCCGGGGAAGAGCGCGTCGATCACCGGCAGCGCGTACACGGTCTCGCAGAGCTTCCAGCCCCACGGTGCGCCGCTTCCGGCGGCGCGCCCGGCGAGGTGGCGCGCGAGCGCCGCGCGAATCAGCGGCACCAGCGCCGGATCGGGCTCGTGGTCGGGATCCCACAGCGGCGCGTAGTCCGGGTAGTAGCGCCGCACCAGCGCCTCGACGATCTCGAGCACGGGCAACGCGTCGCGCGACGCGTTCAGCTCCGCGCCCATGAAGACCCCGGCCGCGTCGAGCAGCTCGGCGAGAAGCCGACTGCCGGAGTGCGACTTGTTGAACACGACGACGGGCGGCGGCAGCCACGCCAGCTCGTCGCGCAGCACCGCCGGAAACGCTCCGGCTCGTGACTCGGTTCGCATGAGGATCGATCGCGCCCGGCCGCGACCATAGCCGCACGCGTGACCGCTCCCAAGACGTGGTGTAGTTCACCGCCGCATGAGCGACGACCGGCCCGGCCCGCAGCGCACGCTTCACTGCGAGCCGTCCGCGGACCGCCGGGCGGCACTGTCGGCACGGTCGAGCGAAGCGATGCTCGGTCCGTGGTGGCTGCTCGAGCGGTCGGGCGCCGTGGTGCGCCGTGCACGCGCGTCGCTGTGGGTGCACGGCGAGACGCCGCGGCAGTTCGACACGGCCCTCCGCCTGCTGCGCGAGGTCATGCGCGCGCGGCCGCACGTGCGTCTGGTCTTGACGTCCACCGACCCGGCGACCGTCGCCTACCTGCGCCGCTCGTTCCCGGACGACCACGGCGGGGCGGCGCCGTGGAATGCATCCGGAGCGGTGCGGCGCTTCTTCACGAAGGTGAACCCGCGCCTGCTGGTGCTGCTCGACGGCGGTCGCTCGCTGGGTGCGCGGGCGATCGACGAGATGGTCGCGCGCGGTCTGCCGCTCGTCGCCGTGAAGCCGGGGCGCGACGCGGACGCCGAGCTCGCGCCGGCCGTCGCGCGGGC
>JAIEPK010000285.1 GCA_019749875.1 Candidatus Binatia bacterium
CCGCCGCGCGATCGTGAACGCTCGCGACGGTGTGCGAAAATCCGCCGCCGGGCGGAGCCTCGGCTCGCGGTCGATGCTAGGCTCGGCCGCGATGACCGTTCAGGAGTACCTGCACCTCGCCGACGCTTGCCTCACGCGCGTCACCACCTGGCTCGAGGACTTCGACCCCGACGAGGTGGACTTCTCGACCACCGACGGCATGGTCTCGATCGAGTTCCCCGACAAGACGCGCTACGTGCTGAACCGTCAGTCGGGCAACCACCAGATGTGGTTCGCGGCCGGGGTCCGCGCCTGGCACTACGCGTGGAGCCCGGAGCGCGAGACCTGGATCGACGACCGCGACGGACACGAGATCTACCAGCGCATCGCCGAGGTGGTGTCGGAGAAGATCGGCCGCACGGTGACGTTCGGCGCCTGACGCGCCGGACGCGTGCGACGCCCGAGCATCATGCCGGTCTCGAGCAGCTACCGACCCGCGCCGCGCATCACCGAGCTGGGCGAGGGCTTCTACGACGCCGTCGAGGCGGCGCGCTTCCCCGAGCACCGGCTGCGCTTCCGCAACCAGCGCTGGGCGGAGCGCATCGGCCTCGGCGATCTCGATGCGGCGGAGTGGGAGCGCCACTTCGCGTCGTTCGCGGCGCTGCCCGAGAACCTGCCGCAGCTGCTCGCGCTGCGCTACCACGGGCACCAGTTCCGCGTCTTCAACCCGCAGATCGGTGACGGGCGCGGCTTCCTGCACGCGCAGCTGCTCGACGACGCCGGACGCCTGCTCGACCTCGCCACCAAGGGCAGCGGGCGCACGCCGTGGTCGCGCGACGGCGACGGGCGCTTGACGCTCAAGGGCGGCGTGCGCGAAGTCCTCGCGACCGAGATGCTGGAAGCGCTCGGCGTGCCGACCTCGAAGACCTTCAGCCTGTTCGAGACCGGCGAGCAGCTCTGGCGCGGCGACGAGCCGTCGCCGACGCGCTCGTCGGTGCTGGTGCGGCTCGGGCACTCGCACGTGCGCTTCGGCAGCTTCCAGCGCCAGCTCGCGCTCGGGGATCAAGCGCGCATCAAGACGCTGCTCGAGTACGCGGTGCGCCACTACGCGCCGGATCTGGTGGTCGGTGCGGGCGAGGACACGGCGTCGGCGTTCCTGCGCGTCGTGACCGCGCGCAGCGCGCGCCTGTGCGCCGCGTGGATGACGGCGGGCTTCGTGCACGGCGTCCTCAACACCGACAACATGAACGTCACCGGCGAGAGCTTCGACTACGGCCCGTACCGCTTTCTCCCGGTCTACGATCCGGCCTTCACCGCGGCGTACTTCGATCACGCCGGGCTGTACGCCTACGAGCGCCAGCCGACCAGCGTGCACTGGAACCTGCAGCGCCTCGCCGACACGCTGGTCGAGCTGTCGTCGGTGGACGCGCTGTCGCGCGCGCTCGACGGCTTCCTCGAGGAGTTCCTGCACGCGTGGCGGGAGGGCATCCTGCGCCGTCTGGGATTGACGCCGCTCGGCGACGAGCGCGACGCGGATTTCCTGTCGCTCGCGCGCGCATTCCTGGTCGAGAGCCGCGTCGGCTACGACGGCTTCTTCTTCGACTGGTACGGCGGTGCCGCGAGTGCCGCGCGAGCGGCCGCGAGCCCGGAGGCCGACAAGTATCGCGGCGCGACCTTCGTGCCGCTGCGCAGCGCGATGGACGCGTACCAGCCCGCCGACGCGACGCGGCTCACGCGTCCGTACTTCCAGCGCCCGGCACCGTGCGCGCTGCTGATCGACGAGATCGAGGCGCTGTGGGACGCGATCGCGGAGCGCGACGACTGGAGCGTCTTCGAGGCGAAGGTCGCGGACATTCGCACGATGGGCAGCGAGAGCGGGCTCGCCGCCGGCGCGTGACGACGAGAACACAGGAGGACGCACGATGAAGCTCTGGTGGCACCCGTTCTCCGTGTTTCCGCGCCGCGTGCGCATCGCGCTGCGCGAGAAGGACCTCGCGTGCGAGGAGGTCGTGGTCGACCTGCCCGGCGGAGCGCTGAAGCGGGCCGGAGTTTCTCCGCCTGAATCCGTTCGGGCAGGTGCCGGTGCTGGAGGACGGCGACCTGGTGCTCGCCGAGTCGATCGCCATCCTCGAGTACCTGGAGGAGCGTCACCCGTCGCCGCCGCTGCTGCCCGACGACGCTGCGTCGCGGGCGCGCGTGCGCGAGCTGATGCTGTGGAGCAACGGGTCGCTTGCGCCCGCGTGGAAGGCGGCGCTCGCGCCGCTGTTCGTGCCGAGCGTGACGGCGGACGATCCCTCGGTCGTCGAGGGGCGCGTCGCACTGGGCCGCTACCTCGACGTGCTCGAAGCACGCCTCGGCGGGGCGTCGTGGCTCGCGGGCGACTACTCGCTCGCCGACGTCTGCCACGCGCCGTTCGCCACCGCGCTCGCGATGGCGGGCTGCGGCGATCTGCTGCAGGCGCGGCCACTGGTCGCGGCGTGGGTCGAGCGTCTCGGCGCGCGTCCCGCGGTGCGCGACACCGCGCCGTGACGCAGGGAGCTCGCCCTCGCGCATCCGCGTCGTGACGCGCCGCTTGCCCGCGCGGTTCCTGCCGTGACGCGTGGGTCACTCCTCGTCGAATGACGATCGTGGAGGGGCCGTCCCACGAGCGTGCGTACGACGGCGCGGCCGATCCCTTGTCGCGGCCGAACGCGCGGTGGTAGCGCTGCGTCATGACGACCGTGCAGACGTGGGATCCCGAGCGCTACGCGCGCAACGCGCGCTTCGTGTCCGACCTCGGAGCACCGGTCGTCGAGCTGCTCGCACCGCGCGCGGGCGAGCGCATCCTCGATCTCGGCTGCGGCGACGGCGCGCTCACCGAGAAGCTCGTCGAGCTCGGCTGTCGCGTGGTCGGCGTCGATGCGAGCGCGGAGCAGGTCGCGGCGGCGCGTGCGCGCGGGCTCGATGCGCAGGTCGCGAGCGGCGAGGAGCTGACCTTCGACGACGAGTTCGACGCCGTGTTCTCGAACGCGGCGTTGCACTGGATGAAGCGTGCCGACGCCGTCATCGACGGCGTGTGGCGCGCGCTCGCGCCGGGCGGCCGCTTCGTCGCGGAGTGCGGCGGCGACGGCTGCGTCACGACCATCGTCGGCGCGCTGTCCGCTGCACTCGAGCGTCGCGGCCACGACGCGCGCGCGACGAACCCGTGGTACTTCGCGACCGTCGCGGACTATCGCGCGCGGCTCGAACGGCGCGGCTTCGTGGTGACGTCGATCGCCCTGATCCCGCGTCCGACGCCGCTGCCGGGCGACGTCACGGGTTGGCTCGAGACCTTTGCCGAGAGCTTCACCGGCGTCCTGCCCGCGGGCGACCGCGCGGCGTTTCTCGCCGAGGTGCAGGACGCGCTGCGTCCGGCGCTGTGCGACGCGGACGGCCGCTGGACCGCGGACTACGTGCGGCTGCGCTTCGCGGCGATGAAGCCGGCCGATTGAGCCGCCGTCGACGCTCGATCTCGCGCCAGATCAGCGGAACGGCACGCCCGCCGGATGCTGCGGCAGCGCGTCGGTGATCGCGAACCACGGCGCTCTGGACGCGACGTACATGTGGATGTCGGGATACGTGCCGGGGTCGTCGTCGAAGATGCCGAGCGGGGCGATCGCGATGCCGCGGCCTGCGTCGTGGCGCGGCGCCTTGCCGCCGCAGATGCGGCAGAAGGTCTGCCGGAAGAACTGCGCGTCGGGGATCTTGTAGGACGCGATCTGGTCGGCACCGTGCGTCACGCGGATGGCATCGTGCGGCGCAACGAGGTTCGCCGCGTGCGCCGCCGAGCGCGCGAGGCGGCAGCGCGAGCAGTGGCAGTTGCGCGCGAGGAGCGGCTCGCCGTCGAGGACGAAGCGCACGGCCCCGCACAGGCAGCTGCCCCGCGGGTGTCCGGCGGCCGTCGGCGGCGGCTGGGGCAGCGGGTCGAGCACCGGTGCGTCGTCGCCCGGCTCGAAGGTCGCGTACTGCGGCAGGCCGTCGGTGATCTCGTACCAGGGCTGCTTCGAGCCGACGAAGATGTGCGCCTCGGGACGAGCGTCCGGGTCGGTCGTCAACGAGCCGATCGGGATCTCGAGCTGCCCGTTCACCTCGGCGGACGGGACGACGGATCCGCACACGCTGCAGAAGCCGCGTACGAAGCCGGGCGAGCTCGCGTAGCGCGTGACGTGCTCCGCGCCGCGCATCCGCAGGGCGGCGGCCGGCGTGAAGGCGTAGGTCGCGAACGGCGTGCCGTGCGCCTTGCGGCAGCGCGCGCAGTGGCAGTGGGTCATGCGTTCGAGCGGGCCGTCGACCGTCCACTCGACGGCCCCGCAAAGGCATCTTCCGTGCTGCATCGCGTTCCTCCCCGTACCGTCTGATTCCGCCCGCACCGGGCCGTGTCCAGGGCGTCTCCACGCGTGGCGAGACGCAGGGTGGTCCGCTAACCGTTCGGGTTCACCCGAGCGAGCATCCCATGAGCGAAGGAACCAGCGAAATCGCGCGCGAGGTCGCGCACCGGCGGACGTTCGCGATCATCTCGCACCCCGACGCCGGCAAGACGACGCTCACCGAGAAGCTGCTGCTGTTCGGCGGCGCGCTGCGCGAGGCGGGTGCCGTGCGCGCGCGGCGCGCGCAGCGTCATGCGACCAGCGACTGGCTCGAGATCGAGAAGCAGCGCGGGATCTCGGTTTCCAGCTCGGCGATGCACTTCGTCTACGGCGACTTCCGCGTCAACATCCTCGACACCCCGGGCCACAAGGACTTCAGCGAGGACACCTACCGGACGCTGATCGCGGCGGACAGCGCGGTGATGCTCATCGACGCCGCCAAGGGCGTCGAGGCGCAGACGCGCAAGCTGTTCGAGGTCTGCCGCATGCGCGGCATCCCGATCTTCACCTTCGTCAACAAGATGGACCGCTTCGGGCGCGACCCGCTCGATCTGATGAGTGAGATCGAGGAGGTCCTCGGCATCGACGCCGTGCCGCTCAACTGGCCGGTGGGGCAGGGCAACGACTTCCGCGGTGTGTACGACCGCCTGGGTCTGCGCCTGCAGCTCTTCTCCGGCGGCGCGCACGGCACGAGCCTGGTCGACGAGACCGACGTCGACGGCGCGCACGACTCGGACGCCGTGCGCGCGGCGCTCGGTGCCAAGGCCGACGAGCTCGCGGATTCGCTCGCGCTGCTCGAAGGTGCCGGTGCGCCGTACGATCCCGCGCGCGTGCGCGCCGGTGAGCAGTCGCCGATGTTCTTCGGCAGCGCGCTCACCAACTTCGGCATCCAGCCGTTCCTCGAGCGGTTTCTGGAGCTCGCGCCGCAGCCGGGCGCGCGCCCGTCGTCGAAGGGCCCGATCGATCCGGTGACCGAGCCGTTCTCGGGCTTCGTGTTCAAGATCCAGGCGAACATGGATCCGGACCACCGCGACCGGGTCGCGTTCCTGCGCATCTGCTCGGGCAAGTTCGTGCGCGGCTCGACCGTCAAGCACGTGCGCACCGGCAAGCCGATCCGGCTCGCCAACTCGACCCTGCTGCTCGGCCAGGGCCGCGAGGAGGTCGACGAGGCCTTTCCGGGCGACGTCGTCGGGCTCTTCGATCCCGGCGTGTTCCGCATCGGCGACACGCTGAGCGAGAAGGGCGACTTCTCGTTCGAGGACTTTCCCGTCTTCCCGCCCGAGCACTTCATGCGCGTCGAGCTCGGCCTGGTCGAGAAGAGGAAGGCGCTCGCGAAGGGCCTCGAGCAGCTCGCGCAGGAGGGGGCCGTGCAGCTCTTCACCGAGGTCGGCAGCGTCAACTCGGCGCCGATCGTCGGCGCGGTCGGGCCGCTCCAGTTCGACGTGCTCAAGCACCGCATGGCGAGCGAGTACAAGGTCGAGCTGCGGCTCTCGCCGATGGCGCACAACGTCGCACGCTGGCCGCGCGGCAAGTTCGACCCGGAGATCGTCAAGCACTCGCAGCTGATCAAGCTGGTCGAGGATCGCGAGGGGCGTCCGGTGCTGCTGTCGGAGAGCGCGTCGTACCTGCAGCGCCTGGCCGAGCGGCACGAGGGGCTGGAGCTCGCCGACCGCGCGTGAGCGGCGTCGCGCATCTGCTCCGCGAGACGTGGTTGTCGGCCCGCCGGGGCGGTGATATGGGTCGCCCATATGAAGACGACCGTCGATATTGCCGACGCGTTGCTCGAGCGCGCCAAGCGGCTCGCGGCGCAGCGCAAGACGACGCTCAAGCAGGTTCTCGAGGACGCGCTGCGCGAGGAGCTCCGCCGGCACGCCCGGCCGGCCGAGCGGCGTGCGCTCCAGACGCACACGGTGGATGGGCGAGGCCTGCAGCGCGGCCTGTCGTGGGACGACTGGCAGAGCCTGCGTGATCTCGCCTACGAGGGACGCGGCGGGTGATCGCGGTCGACACCAACGTCCTGGTGTACGCGCATCGTCGCGATGCGCCGTGGCACGCCGCCGCGACCCGTCGTCTCGCGGAGCTCGCCACGCACCCCTGGGCGATCCCGTGGCCCTGCGTGCATGAGTTCGTCGCCGTCGTCACCCATCCGCGCATCTTCGATCCGCCCTCGGCGCTCGAGGACGCGTTGCTGGCCGTGGAGTCGTGGCGCGCGGTCGCCACGACGACGTTCCTCGCCGAGCTCGACGGCTACCTCGAGGTCCTCGCGGCGACCGCTCGGGCCGCGAAGGTGGCCGGACCCCGCATCCACGACGCGCGCATCGCGGCGCTCTGTCGGCAGCACGCGATCTCCGAGCTGTGGACCGCGGACCGCGACTTCTCGCGCTTCGCCGGTCTGGTGGTGCGGAACCCCCTCGTCTGAGCGTGGTGCGGAGCGCTCACCGGCGCAGCAGCGTGATCGCGCGCGCCACCTGCTCCGCGCGGTAGCGCTGGCGCTCGACTGCGAGCCGCTCGGCCGCTGCGACGACCGCGGGTCGCGCGGTGCGCGGCGTGCCGGCATCGAACGGCGGGTGCGGGTCGTACTCGACCGCGAGCTGGATCGCCTCCGCGGTCTCGCGGCCCGCGACTTCGGCGACGATGCGCAACGCGAAGTCGATGCCGGCGGTGACACCGCCGCCGGTGACCAGGTTGCCGTCGACCACGACGCGCTCGTCGACCGGTGTTGCGCCGAAGTCGGCGAGGAAGCGGCGCGACATCCAGTGCGTCGTCGCGCGACGCCCCTGCAGCAGACCCGCGGCGCCGAGCACCAGCGCGCCCGTGCACACCGACGTCACCCAGCGCGCAGCCGGTGCGGTGCGCTTCAGGAAGGCAAGCACCTCGGAGTCGGTGAGCAGCTCGTTGACGCCGGGTCCGCCGGGGACGCAGAGGACGTCGAGCGGCGGGCAGGCTTCGAGGATCGTCGTCGGGATCAGCGCGAGCCCGTGCTCCGTGCGCACCGGCTCTGCGTTCTTCCACAGCAGGTGGACCTCGGCGCCGGGCAGGCGCGCGAGGATCTCGTAGGGCCCGGTGAAGTCGAGCTGCGTGAGCCCGGGGAAGATCAGGAAGCCGATGCGCATGCGCGGCACGCTACGCGAGACGCGCCGCCGATGCGACGCGCGTGCGGCAGCGGAGCGAGGCGCCCGCCGTCAGTCGATCCACAGGCGTGCGAGCTCGACCTCGATCGCGGTGAACGGCTCCGCGCGCACGACGTCGTCGCCGCCGTGGTTCTCGGCGACGACCCAGCGATCGCCGTCGAGCGCCAGGATCTCCAGCGTGCGCAGCAGCGGATCGACGAGCCAGACGTGGCGCACGCCCTCGCGCGCGTAGATCGCGAGCTTGCGCGTGCGGTCGATGCGCGCGGTGGACGGCGACAGCGTCTCGCACAGCCAGTCGGGCGCGAGCTCGAGCCAGGGAGCGTCGGGAATGTGCGGCAGCCGCTCGCGCCGCCAGCCGGCGATGTCGGGCACGACGACGTCGTCCCCGAAGTGCAGCTCCGGCTCGTCGAGCAACAGCCACCCGCCAGGACGAAGAGAAGAGCCACCCTCGTCGTCGAGGGGATCGAGAATCGCGCCGAGCCGCGAGGTGGCGCGCGTGTGCGGCAGCGCCGGCCGCGGGCTCAGGAAGAGCTCGCCGTCGAGGATCTCCGCGACCTGGTGCTCCGGTGCGGCGAGCACGTCGTCGTAGGTCGCCTTGCGCTTCGGCTCGGCCACGGGCGCGACGTTAGCATCCATGCCGGTGCGGTAGAACCGCTCGATCCGGCGCGCCATGGTACCGGCGTCAAATCATCGCGGCCGCCGGGCGCGTACTGGCCGGCGGCCGCGATGGCTGCGTCGGGGCAGCAGTCTCAGCGCGTCGAGATCCCGCCGTCGACCGGGATGACGGTCCCCGTCACGTACGCGCCGGCGCGCGACGCGAGATAGATCGCGATGCCCGCCATGTCCTCGGGCTCGCCGATGCGGCCCAGCGGACACGACGCGACGATCGCGTCCTTGAAGCGGTCCAGGGTCGCCGCCATCATCTTGCTCTCGAACGGCCCGGGCGCGACGGCGTTCACCGTGATGCGCTTGCCCGCGAGCTGCATCGCCATGACGCGCGTCATGTGGTGCACGGCGGCCTTGCTCGCGGAGTAGGCGTAGGTCTCGAGCATCGGCACCTGGATGCCGTCGATCGAGCCGATGTTGATCACCCGCGCGGGGTCGGCGTCGCTCGCCGACTTCTCGAGCAGCGGCAGGCATGCGACCGTCAGGTGAAACACGCCCTTGACGTTCAGCGCGAGCACCTTGTCCCAGGCGGCGTCGGGATACTCGGCCATCGGCGCGCCCCAGTTGGCGCCGGCGTTGTTCACCAGCACGTCCAGCTTCGACGTGCGCTTCGCGATCTCGTCGGCGAGCTTCTTTGCACCGTCCTGCGTCGACAGGTCGGCCGCGATGCCGTGGCAGTCGCCGTACGCCGAGAGCTCCAGCGCTACCTTCTCGCACTCGTCGGCCTTGCGCGACGCGACGTACACGCAGGCGCCGTTCTCGACGAAGCCGCGCGCGATCATCAGACCGATGCCGCGCGACCCGCCGGTGACCAGGGCGACCTTTCCTTCGACGGAGAACAGATTCTTCACGGAGTTCCTTTCGCTTGTCGTCGGCGGACGACGCGACGCGCGTCCGCGCGGTGGATCGAGGCGGGAATCAGGGGCGCTCGAGGAGCATCGACACCGCGCCGCCGCCGCCGAGGCAGAGCGTCGCGAGGCCGCGCCGCGCACGCCGCGTGCGCATCGCGTACAGCAAGGTCGTCAAGACGCGCGCGCCGCTCGCCCCGATCGGGTGGCCGAGCGCGACCGCGCCGCCGTGGACGTTGAAGCGGTCGTCGGGCACGCCGCACCGCTTCGCGACCGCGCAGGACGCGGTGGCGAAGGCCTCGTTGTGCTCGAAGAGATCGACGTCGTCGATGGCGAGCCCGGTCTTCTCGAGCAGGCGACGCACCGAGCCGATCGGCGCCTCCATCACGAGCCTGGGCGCCATCGCGAACGAGTCGGAGGCGATGATGCGCGCGAGCGGCTCGATGCCGCGGCGCTCGGCCTCGGCCGCATCCATGACGATCAGCGCGCTCGCCCCGTCCGAGATCTGCGACGCGTTGCCGGCGGTGACGACGCCGTCCTTGCGGAACGCCGGACGCAGCTTCGCCAGCGACTCCTCGGTGGCGTCGCGGCGGATGCCCTCGTCGTGCGAGACCAGCGTCGTACCGCGTCCGCCGGGACGCTCGACCTCGACCGCGACGATCTCGTCCGCGAAGCGTCCGGCATCTTCCGCCGCGGCGGCCTTGCGGTGCGAGGCGAGGGCGAGAGCGTCGGCGTCGGCGCGCGTGACCGCGCAGCGCTCGGCGACCACCTCGCCGGTCTCGCCCATGTGGTAGCCCTCGTACGCGTCGAGGAGCCCGTCGTGCAGCAGCGCGTCCTCGGCCTGCTGGTCGCCGAGCCGCCACCCGCCGCGCGTGCCGCGCAGCAGGAAGGGCGCGTTGGACATCGACTCCTGTCCGCCCGCGACGACGATCCGCGCGTCGTCGGCGCGGATCGCCTGCGCGGCCAGCATCGCGGCCCTGAGTCCCGACCCGCAGACCTTGTTGATGGTCAGCGCCGGGACGGAATCGGGGATGCCCGCCCCGAGCGCCGCCTGCCGGGCGGGTGCCTGTCCGACGCCGGCGGTGAGCACGTTGCCGAGGATCACCTCGTCGACCTCGGCGGGATCGAGCTGCGCGCGGCGCAGCGCGTCGCGGATCGCGATCGCGCCGAGCCGCGGGGCGGTGAGCGGCGCGAGGCCGCCCTGGAAGCGTCCGATCGGGGTGCGGCACGCGGCGACGATGACGGGCTCCTTGGGCATCGCGCTCCCTTAGCACAGGCGTGCGAAGGCGCGTCGAGCAGGAGCGCCGAGCCGCGTCGAGCAGGAGCGCCGAGCCGCGTCGAGCGGAGATCGCGCGTGGCCGTGCGCCGGCGGGCGAGGGAGTCTACGCTCGCTGCGTGACCGACCGCAGCCGTCCACCCGCCGCCGAGC
>JAIEPK010000572.1 GCA_019749875.1 Candidatus Binatia bacterium
GCTCGCGGACCGAATCGATGCGCTGGGCTTCGCGGCGGCGGCGACGCAATCGCCGCGGACGCGCGCGAAGTCGCGCTGCACACCGCCGCACCGCAGTGCGGCGCGCACGGGCTCGCACTCGTCCTGCGCCATCTCGGCGCCGCCGATCAACCCGACACGCGGGCAGCGCTCGCGCGCCACGGGCTGCCCGTCCTGCTGATCGCGGGCAGCGCCGATCCCGGACCGCTGGCGTCCGCGCGCGACCTGGCAGCGACGCTGCCGCGCGCGCGCGTCCTCGAGATCGCCGGTGCGACGCACCGTGCGCACCTCGAGCAGCCGCTGCGAGTCGTGCGGGCAGCGACCGACTTCTTCCGCGCGTGCGAGGCGGAGCGCGCACGTCGGGCAACGCCACTCGCGGCCGGCGCGGGCTGCGCATCAGGAGAGACGACATGGTGAACGTGAAGATCGAGAACGGGACGCTCGTGCTGACGCTCGAGGGCCTCGACAAGCTGTGGGCGATGAAGAGCCACCTCGCGATCCCGCTGGGGAACGTCTCCGCCGTGCGCGCGGATCCGCGGATCACCGGCGAGAAGGCCCGCACCGGGCTCAAGCTCACCGGCGCGCGCCTCGGCGAGCGCCTGATCGCCGGCAGCTTCCGCCAGGACGGCAAGACCGTGTTCTGGGACGTGCACGACGCGGCCAACGCCATCGTGCTCGACCTGCACGACGAGCACTACGCGCAGCTGGTGGTCGAGGTGGAGGATCCGGCGGCGACGGTCGCGCAGATCCAGGCGGCACTCGGCAAGAGGTGACGCCGCGCTTGCCCAGCCGCCGCACCCGCAACGCGATCCCGCCCCCGGGCGACGCCGCGGCGACCGGAGAGCACCGTTCGCGTCCGTCGAACGGGCGAGCCGACGTTCACGTCAAGCGGTGACGGCGAGCGGATCGTAGCCGAGCCTGCGCAGCAGGCTCTCGACCCGCGTGCGCTGCGCCGCCGTGATCCGGCTCGTGTCGAGCTCGCGCCCGCGCCCGACGCGGTCACGCTCGACCCGCTGCGTCTCATGGATCAGCGGATCGCCGCCGCCATCATCGTGCGCCATCGCGAACGCGCGCTCGAGCACACCCGGATCCCACGCGACGCCGAGAAAGGCGAACAGCGGCGGCAGGACGTCGGCCGGACGTGCCACCAGGTCCTCGTAGCGGACGCGGTGGCAGAGCTGCGGGTGGTGCAGCTCCATCTTCAGCAGCAGCTCGGTCTTGTCGCACCAGCTGTCGAGCATCGCGCCGACGAGATCCTGCGGCGAGCGCCGCACGTACTCGACCAGCTCTGCCATGAAGCCCTCGCGGCTCGCTTCCAGGCACGAGCGCGCGACGTCGAGCCCGTCGCGGTAGAGGCAGACGTAGCGCGCGTCCGGATACGTCTCGACCAGCACCGTCAGGTGCGCGAGGTTGTGCGGCGTCTTGTCGCACCACACCCGCGCACCGCGCGCGGTCGCGTACTCGGCCATGATGCCGTCGACGATCTCGCGCACGCGCACCAGCGTCGCGCGATTGGCGGCGATGCGCTCGTCGGGTCCGGTCGCCGCGATCACCGTGCGCGACAGCGTGATGAACAGGTCGAAGCACAGCCGGCCGAGCAGGATCTCGCCGGGGCTCGCGATCTCGGGATGCGCGTCGACCAGCCAGCGCAGCAAGGTCGAGCCCGAGCGCTCGGTCGACAGGATGAACGACGGACGCACCGGCGGCGACGTCGCGGACGTCGTCTCAGCGCTCCTTGGCACGGCGTCGCGCCTCGCGCTTGTACGCGCCGGCGCGCTCGTCCTCGCCGCCGTGGTGGCGCAGCGTCAGCGCCTCGTGCAGCCCTTGCCACTCGGCGTCGCCGAGCGCGTCGACGCCGCGCACGACGTCGAACGACGACAGCGTGCGCTCCGCGTACGCCTCCTGCGGCACGGGCTGGATCATGTACAGCGGCTCGCTCCGGCGGAAGCGGATCGGCTCGTCGGTCTTGCGGATGCGGATCGGCGTCACGATCGGGCCGAGCCACCAGTCGGTCTCGATGATGCCGTCGAGCACCTCGAAGCGCGGGTCGCGCGGATGGTTCGCGAGCGGGCGCACGTGAATCGACCAGCCGGGTCGCGTGCGGACGAGAAGGCCGGTCCAGATCTGGACGATGCCGGGCTCGAGGCCGCGGCCGAGGAACGGCAGCGTGCCGAGCCCGCCGAGCTTCTCCTTCGCGTGCGGCGCGAACACCTCGGCGAAGCCGGGCAGCGCCACCGCGCTCTCGAGCACGGTCCAGGGATCGCGCGGCGCGACCTTCCAGTAGATCGTCTCGCCTTCCCACATCAGGCTGAAGTCGATCGGCGGGAAGACGTACCAGCCGAACGACGACGCCGTGGTGAACGGCTCGCAGTAGCGGTGCGCGCGCAGCGCGACGGTCTCGGACAGCGTCGCGTCGGCGCGGCGCGGTGCGGGCGCGTCCGGGTAGAGCTGATGGAAGACGACCAGCTTCTCCTGCTCGGCGCGCGGCATGACCGACCTGCCCTTCGCGCCGGCGGGGCATGCTGTCAAGGCGACGACGCTCATCTCTTCCTCATCGTACGCGGCTCCGCTCGCGGCACCACCGCTGCGGCTCAGCGTCCGTCGCGACGGCTCGTCGCCGGCGCGTTCCAGTCGACCAGCAGGTGCACGCGATCGCTGGCGCCGCGGTTCTCGACGTGGTGCATGCGCCAGTTGTTGATCTCCCACACCTCGCCACGTCCCAGGTGACGCCGCTCGCCGCCGACCACGAAGTCGACCGCCTCGCTGGTGACGAGCGGCACGTGCGTGCGCCGGAAGAACGCCGGCAGAGCGTCGGGGGACGGTGCGCACACCTGCGGTCCGTCGCGGTGCGCGGGGATCGTCGTCGCGGCGCACAGGCGATCGAGGCAGATCAGCACCGGGGCGCCGCCGCCGTAATACTCCTCGAGCAGGGCCATCAACGGCGCGAGACGGGTCTCGAGGCCGAGCTCGTGCCACAGCCGGTGCCGCTCGTCGTGGTGCAGCAGGATGACGGTGCTGAGGTACTGCGAGAGGTACGTCGTCAGCTTCTCCTCCGCCCACGTCGCCGGGTCGAACGCGGCGACGTCGCGCGCGAGCGCGTCGACCAGCGGCCCGGGCAGCGCGCCGATGCGGAGGTAGCCCGCGGGAAACTTCCAGTCGTCCTTCGGGTGCCGTGCACGCGGCGACGTGCCGCCGAGGAAGAGCCGCAGCAGGCTCGCGCCGTCGAGGTCCTCGGCAGACGTCGCGGGCGCCGCGGACGTCGCAGGATTCTCCACCGGCAGATCGCTCACGACGCGGCCGGCTGCGAGCTGGTGAAGCGTGCGACGCTCGCACCCGGCGACCCGGCACCCGCCTCGCGCAGATCCACGTCCTCCATCAGGAGCCCGTTCAGGAACAGGTCCTCGAGCACCTGATCGACGACCAGCACGTCCTCGCCGCGTCCGACCAGGCTCTCGAGGATCGAGCCGTAGGTGTGCTCGCCGCTGAGCAGCAGGTCCTTCAGGTCGAAGTGGAACGACGCCTTGCACTCGTGGCGCACGCTGCGCGTGAACATCGCGAAGCCATTCTCCGTATCCTCGACCTGCAGGTCGGGACGCAGGCGCACCGGCAGCTCGCCGTGCAGCTCGACCGTCGCCGCATCGAGCAGGCTCTCGATCGCGCGCCGGTACGACGGGACGCTGTCGAAGAAGCGCGTGCCGAGGATCTTGTAGCCGTTCTTCCAGCGCGGCGTCGGGCGCGTCGGCGTGATCATCTGCACCGTGCCCTTCACCATGTTGACCAGGAAGCCGGACACGCAGGCGATGGTCGAGTGGTCGCCCTGCAGCAGCGACAGCTTCGGGTCCTCGCCGCGGGCTTTCAACGTCTCGGCGCGCTCGCGCGCCTTGCCGGCGGGCGCCTTGATCATCAGCGCTTCCTTGTTCTGCAGCACGAGCTCGACGCCCATCAGCTCGTCGGGCGTGAACTCCTCGTGCACGCGCTCGAGGATCGTGCGCGTCAAGATCGAGAAGCGGTTGGTGATCGAGCCGTGATCCTCGAACATCGCGATGATCTCGCGCGTCCGCGCCGGATCGCGCAGCGGGGCTGCGGTCGTGGTCTGCGGCAGGTACCCGGTGATGCGCCAGACGTCGTCGATGAAGCGCGCGTAGTCGGGGTTGTCCATCGGGTCGGTCGCCCAGTAGCAGAAGGCGCTCTGCGCGGCGTCGCCGAACAGCTCGACCATGGTCTCCTGCACGCCGCACCAGAGACCGACGTTCGCCTCGGTGTAGGCGAAGTTGCCCTTGAACTTGTCGGCCGAGATGCCGCAGAACCAGCAGCCGACGGAGCAGCCGTCGGACAGCTCGTAGGCGACCAGCGGGTGCGTGATCGAGCCGCCGGAGAGACCGCACTCGCTCGACGTGCGCAGGATCTGCCGCTCGCGCCACGCGTCGAAGCGTGGATTGACGCCGTGCGTGCACGCCTGGCTCTTCAGGAAGTCGCGGTGCGCGAGCATCTGTCCGATGTAGCGGTCCCACAGGATCGACAGCGGGTAGGCGGGATCGGCCTTCGCGAAGCGCAGGTGCGTGTAGCCGTGCTGCCAGAGCGGACGCATGAGCCGCGGGTCGAGGTCGACGCCGATCGACGCCGCGACCGGGCGCGGATCGTCGACGTTGGCTTTCAGCGCGTCGCGGAAGCGGTCGTCGCCCATGACGCGCTCGAGGAAGCGCTTGATGCGCGCCAGCGTGCGGACTTCGTCGTCCGAGCGCTCGCTGAAGATGCGCCGGTAGGCCGTGCCGTGATCGATCCTGTCCTGTGCTTGATCCATTCCCCGCTCCTCCACCAACACTTCCCTGCAGCGACGACGCCGTCGCCGTGCACGAGGCGCGCGAGGCGCGACGCGAGCGCGCGTCGCACCTCGCACACGCGCCTCAGCTCGCGACGATGACGCCGACCGCGACGACGCCGACCTCGGCCTCCGCACCGACGTTGGTCGAGGTCGCGGCGTGCGTGTACTCGACCGCCGCGGTCACGGCCTCCGCCTGCGTCGCGACGTTGGTGTTGGTGCCCACCGTACCGCCGCCGACGACGGCCTCGAGCTTCTCGTCCGAGACCGCGGCGCCGTGGCGCTCGCGGATGTACTCCTTCGCCTCCTCGACCGAGAAGCGGTAGCCCCGCTGCTTGGCCTTGTCGACGAAGTGTCCGAGGCCGATGACGCCGTCCGAAAGCTCGCTCAGGAGCTCCCGGTTGCCGCGCACGTCGGTCACGAAGCGATCGATCTCCGCTCTGCTCATCTTCACCTCCTCGATCGGACCGCCGCGATGCGACGGCCTCGGCAGACGCGCGCGACCAGGCCGCGACGCGCATGTTTTCAGCGATGATCTGCGTCGCCGCGGCGAAAACCTTTAGCGGCGCGCAACGCCGAGCCGATCCCACGTCACGACGGAGGGCCGGTAGGGGCCGCTGCATGCGCCGTTGCATGCGGTTTGCGCAAGCAACGCGCGCCTCGCTCGAGGGCGGCGCCCGCCGCGCGCGCCGGCGCTGTAGCGGGCCCTATTGTCGACCCGCCCTGCTGCCGATGAACGCGCATCGATCAGATCGGAGTGCCGATGGACGTCTGCCTGGTGAACATGCCGCTCGCGAGCCTGTCGCGACCGTCGATCGCGCTCGGCGTGCTGAAGCCGATGCTGGCACGCGCCGGCATCGCCGCGCGCGTGCTGTACGCGAATCTTTGGTGGGTCGAGTACGTCGGCGCACGCCACTACGCGACGTTCCTCGCGCCGCGCACCGAGGAGTGCCTGATCGACTGGCTGTTCGCCGGCGCGGCGTTTCCCGACTTCGCGCCCGACCACGACGCGTTCCTCGACATGCTGTTCATCAACCACCCCGACCTGTTCGGCGAGGGCGAGCCGGCGGGACGCGCGCTGCTGCTCGAGCTGCGCGCGCAGATGCCGGACTTCGTCGACTGGACCGCACGCCGCGTGCTCGAGCACGAGCCGCGCATCGTCGGCTGCACGTCGACCTTCCAGCAGCACGTGGCGTCGCTGGCGCTGCTGCGGCGGATCCGCGAGCTCGACCCGTCGGTCGCGACGCTGCTCGGCGGCGCCAACTGCGAGACCGTCATGGGCCGCACGACGCACGCGAGCTTCCCGTGGGTCGACTACGTCGTCTCGGGCGAGGCCGACGGTCTGATCGGCGACCTGTGCGCGGCGATCCTGCGGCACGGCAGCGACGTCCCGCGCGATCTGCTGCCGCCCGCGGTGTTCGCGCCCGCGCACCGTCGCGACGGCTATCCGCGCGTCGACTCGGGCGACGGCTATGCCCGCGGCACGACGGCCGACCTCTCGACCGTGCCCGCACCCGACTACGACGAGTACTTCTTCGACGAGGTGCATCGCTTCCTGTACCGCGACTTCGTGCGGCCGGGCCTGCCGTACGAGGCGTCGCGCGGCTGCTGGTGGGGAGCGAAGAGCCACTGCACGTTCTGCGGCCTGAACGGCGGCGGCATGGCGTTCCGCTCGAAGCCGGCGGAGCAGGTGATCGCCGAGATCGACGGGCTCGTCGACCGCTACGGCTCGCGGCGCATCTCGACGGTCGACAACATCATCGACGTCAAGTACTTCGACAGCGTCCTGCCGCACTTCGCCGCGGCCGAGCGCAAGCTCAACATCTTCTTCGAGACCAAGGCGAACCTGAAGAAGAGCCAGGTCGAGCGCTTCAAGCGCTCCGGCGTCAACTGGATCCAGCCGGGCATCGAGAGCATGCACAGCGAGTGCCTGCGGCTGATGCGCAAGGGCGTGGCCGCCTGGCAGAACGTTCGTCTCCTCAAGTGGTGCCGGCAGTACGGCGTGTTCGCGTTCTGGAACGTGATCGCCGGCTTCCCCGGCGAGCGCGACGAGTGGTACGCCGAGATGGCGTCGTGGCTGCCGCTCATCGAGCACTTCCAGCCGGGCACGTTCTCGCAGCTGCGCTTCGACCGCTACAGCCCGTACTTCACGCGTGCCGCGGACTACGGCCTCGCGCTGCGCCCATGTCGCCAGTACGCGCACGTCTACCCGCTGTCGCCGCAGGACCTCGCCGACCAGGCCTACTTCTTCACCGAGCCCGAGCTGGCGCTCGTCAAGCACCTGCCCGAGCGTCCCGGAACGCGCGCCGTGCTGGATCTCATGACGCGCTGGAAGCCGCACTGGCCGCAGCTGCGCAAGCTCGAGCTGGTGCACGACGGCGAGGCGACCTTCGTGCTCGACACGCGGAGCTGCGCGAAGCGTGAGCGTCACCCCGTCGACGCGACCGACCTGCTGCTGCTCGACGCCTGCGACGCCGCGATCGGCGACGCGGAGCTGTCCGACGCCGTACAGGCGCACGGGCTCGCTGCCGACGACGTCGCGGCGCACCTCGCCGCGCTGCTGGACGCGGGCCTGATCCTGCGCCTCGACGGCCGTCTGCTGTCGCTGGTTCTCGACCGGCCGGAGGCGTACGCGCCGGGCATCGAGTTTCCCGGTGGCTCGTGGCTGTACCGCAACCGATCCGCCGAGCACGCGGCCGACCGCGACGCGAACGCGGACGACGCGCTCGACCCGGTGCAGGGGGCATGAGCGTGACGTCGCCGATGGGCGCGCCGGAGCGCGCGAGCGAAGTCCTGCCGATCAACGAGCCGCGACGCGCGGACGGGACCGCAGCGGTCGTCGAGCCGCAGCCCGCCGGCGCAGCGCTACCGATCGTCGTGCCGCAGCGCGCACGCTTCGACGAGCCGCTCGAGCTCGAGTGCGGGCGCATGCTGCCGTCGTTCGAGGTCGCCTACGAGACCTACGGCCAGCTCGCGCCGGACGGCGGCAACGCGATCCTCGTTTGCCACGCCTACACCTCGGATCACCACGCCGCCGGACGCCACGCCCAGAGCGACGCGCGGGCCGGCTGGTGGGACACGCTGATCGGGCCGGGCAAGACGTTCGACAGCGAACGCTTCTTCGTCGTGTCGTCGAACTGCCTCGGCGGCTCGCACGGCACGACCGGTGCCGGCTCGATCGATCCGACCACCGGACGCCGCTACGGCGGCAGCTTCCCGGTGGTCACGATGGCGGACATCGTCGACGTCCAGGCGCGCCTCGCCGACCGGCTCGGCATCACGCGCTTCCATGCGATCGCCGGCGGCTGCTTCGGCGGCGCGCAGGTCCTGCAGTGGATGGCGCGCCATCCCGAGCGGCTCGCGAATGCGATCGTGATCAGCGCCACACCGCGCGCGTCGGTGCACACCGTCGCGCTGTCGCTGATCGGCCGTGAGGCGATCCGGCGCGACCCGCGCTGGAACGGCGGCGACTACTACGACGGCGAGCCGCCGTCCGACGGCATCGCGCTGCTGACCATGTTCGGCGCGCTGTTCTGGCAGGATCGCAACCTCCTGCAGCGCAAGCTCGCGCCGGAGATGGCCCGCACCCGGACGCTCGGCTACGACTTCGCGCCCGAGTTCGAGATCGAGCGTCAGCTGCTGCGCCTCGGCGTGCCGCAGAACGTGACCCTCGACGCCAACGCGCTGCTCTATCTGGCGCGCGCCAACGACTACTTCGACCTGTCACGCGGCCACGCGTCGCTCGCCGCCGCACTCGCGGGCTGGCGCGGCCGCACGCTGCTGCTCGGCTTCGCGCAGGACTGGCGCTACCCGCCCGAGGACATCGCGGAGATCGACGCGGCGCTGCGCGCGAACGGGGCGGTGAGCCGTCACGTGACGCTCTCGAACCCGCTCGGGCACGGTGCCTTCCTGCGCGACACGCCGGCGATCGAGCCCGAGCTGCGCCAGTTCCTCCACGAGGCCGACCATGCCGCTCGACACTGAAGCCTGGGTGCTGCACCGCGCGCGACCGGACGAGTCCGGTCCCGGACGGCTCGCACTCGAGACCATCACCCTGCCCGACCTGCGTCCCGATCAGGTGCTCGCCGAGCCGCTCTACGGCTGCTGGGAAGGCAACATGACGCACGCGCTGCTGCGCGATCCGGTCGACGTGTGCGCGATGCGCGGCGAAGACCCGGTCGTGCTGGGCAACGCCGGCACGGTGCGCGTGCTCGAGGTCGGGCGCGACGTCGAGGACGTTCGCCCCGGCGACGTCGCGATCCTGAGCGCGATCGGCTCGCAGGACGAGCACGGCTTCATGATCCAGGCCTTCGCGTACGACGCGCCGGGAACGATCGGCATGCTCGCGCGACACGTGCCGCTCACGCGTCGCAACCTGCTCTACGTGCTGCGCGACACCGGCTACTCGGCGCGCGACTGGGCCGCCTTCTCGCTGCGCTTCCCGACCGCGTGGGCGAACTGGCGTCTCGCCTACGGTGCGTACCGCCTGCAGATGACCGAGCGCCTCTGCCCCGAGCCATTCGTCGTCGGCTGGGGCGGCGGCGTCACGCTCGCCGAGCTGCTGCTCGCGAAGCAGCACGGCTGCCGCGTCGCGATGATCGCGTCGCGGCCCGAGCGGCTCGCGCAGATCGCGGCGCTCGGCATCGTGCCGATCGACCGCCGGGCGTTTCCCGACCTCGACTTCGACGAGGAGCGCTACGCGCGGGACGGCGACTATCGCAAAGCGTACCGGAGATCGGAGGAGACGTTCGTCGATGCGTTGCGCACCGCGGGCGACGGACGCGAGGTCGCGATCTTCCTCGATCACGTCGGTGCGCCGGTGTTCCGCGCGACGGTGAAGGCGCTCGGGCGCCAAGGCGTGATCGCGACCGCGGGCTGGCGGCGCGGCATGAAGACCACGCTCCTGCGCGCGATCGAGTGCATCAACCACCACCTCTACGTGCACAGCCACGGCGCGCGCGAGGACGAGGGTGTGGAAGCCATCGAGCACGGCGAGGCGACCGGCTGGATGCCGCCGCCAGAGCGCGAGGTCTCTGCCTGGCGCGATCTCGCCGACTTCGCGGCGGCGTGTGCCGCCGATCGCGTTGCCTCGTACTTCCCGTGCTTCGCGGTCGCGGCGGATCTGCCGGAGCAGCTCGCCCCGCGCCGCGAATGGCCGGCACTCGACGCGCACGCGGCGACCGCCGGCGCTCGCTGAGCAAGCCGACCGCGCCTGCCCCGGCCTGGTGCGACGACGCCGCTCAGCGCTCGGCGCGGACCAGCGGCGGCGGCACGGCAAACGCGACCGCGCGCAGCGCGCTCCGCCGCCCGAGCCAGGCGAGCGTTGCCACCACGACGAGCGCCGCGAGCGTGATCCCGCCGCCTGTCAGCAGACCGGGCGGCACGTAGCGCATCGTCACGCGGTGCGTTCCGGCCTCCAGCCAGACGCCGCGTACGAGACCGTTCACCTCGATCAGCGCCGCCGGCCTACCGTCGACGGTGGCCGTCCAGCCGGCGAGCATGGTGTCGTTCAGGACCAGCAGCCCGTCGTGCGCGAGCGTCGCCTCGATCTCGAGCGCATGCCCGCGATCGGCGACGACGCGCGCCGCGCCGACGTCGGCTTCCGTGCCGGCGTCGCCGGCACCGGCGTCGCCCGGGTCGGCGAACGCCTCCTGCGG